>CANKTP010000033.1 GCA_947486375.1 Candidatus Hydrogenedentota bacterium
TGCACGAGCGGACCCAGGCCCATATCCTCGTGTGCTTCCTGGCCTTGGTCATGTGGCGTACCCTGCAACAATGGATGGTGGAGTGCGGCCTCGGCACGGCCCCAAGAAAACTCCTCGAACACATGGCCCCAATCCACTCCCTGGACGTCGTCCTCCCCACCGGCACGGGCCTTGCTTTTGTAGTCCCAGAATTCGCGCGGCGCCTCCTTGAGAAGATAGGCGCGGTTGCAGCGCAGGTTGATCTTTTCCAGGTGTCCCAGCCGCGCGCGTTGTTTGTCCGTGCGGTTCTCGGGGTTCTTGAGCCAGATGAAGCGCGTGCGCTTGAGCAGCCCGGGGTTCGTTTTCTTCAACTCGTACGCTTCCTCGCGGCGGACCTCGTCGACCGCCTTGAGGAGGTGCTGCACGATATGGAACTTGTCGAAGACGGGGACGGCCTCGGGCAGGTGCTCCTTGGTCATGTCGATGTAGGGTTGCCACATGTCGCAGCAGACGGCTTTCACCCTTTGTTTAAGGGCCTCTCCGTGCTCGGCAAAGAACGCGCGCAGGGTGTCCTGGCCGCGGCCTTCGCCGGACCAGAGCAAACGTTTGTCCTTGAGGTCGTACACGTTGGTGACGTACACGTGTCCCTTGCGCCGTGACAACTCGTCAATGCCGATGTAGAGCACCATGCCCATCTCCCGGTGCTCGAGCCACGCCTGCGGCGTGGTTGGCCCACCGCCGTGGAGTCCGTGTTCCAATGCACGCTGAACAGCTTGGCCACTTGGTCCCAAGGCAACAACTTGCACAGCGACGCCAATAGCCAGATGAGCCCCGTCGACAAGCGGCATTTCCCCCGGCTCCACGGGATGGCCTCGACCAATACCTTGCCGCAGTGCGAACAGGTCACCCGTGCCGGCGCGTAGTACAGCCTCACCTTCAAACCCCACAGCGGCACATGCTTCCAAGTACGGATCGCGAGTCGATCCCGCGCCCGGGGCGCGGCACAGACTTCCGCATGTCCCGCAAGGAAGCCGCCGCCGCTGGCGAAGATCAAGATGGATCGAGAGGCCATCCTCGTCCTGCTCCACTTCGCTGACCACATGGCGCTTGATTCCCAAGGTCTTCCGGATGATACTTGTCATGAGTATGTGCCAAACTTGGGTCCTTCCAGGGCTGTCAACACATTGGAAATACACCGGTTAGCACATGCTCTTCAAACTTTTACCCGCACAAAGTCTTGTGAGGAGCCTTTTTTGTTGGGAGATTGGGGCAGGGTACCCTCGTTTGTATTTTGGAATTCGCCGAACGTCGAATTGCGTATGGTAAGTTGCGTAAAACGAGGAGGTGTTTACGGCGCAATTTCGATTATTTCTCCTTAATGGTCTCGCCGGGGGGGCGTCGTGTCTTGGAGAATTTGCCGCGCCGTGTAAATGCGAATTATCATATCAACTAATATTTCGTCGCGGGCGTTAAAGATTTGATTCCACGGGCCGATAATCAATCCGAAGGTATCGAATCCGGCGAACGGGGCATATCCTTCGTGTCTAAGGTTGGATTAGTGGGACGGGCGCCACGGATGGCGTGCCCCGATCGAGGAGTGTGTGGATGGGCGGCGCGATTTCAGCCGGTGGATTGATCACCGGGATTGATTCCGGAAATCTAATCCGGCAATTGCTGCAACTCGAGCGGCAGCCGATCACGCGAATCCAAGACCGTATTACGACCCTCCGAGGGCAGCAGACCAGCCTTCGAGAATTGCGCACCAATCTCCAGACGCTGCGCAACCGGGCTCAAGACTTCCGCCTGTCCTCGATTTTCACGCAATTTCAAGCCCGTGCGGTGGACGAGGACGTCGCGACGGCGACCATATCGGGCGCGAATCCAAGCACGGGTTCGTACAGCGTCAATGTGCTCACTATGGCAAGCGCGACGGTCGCGACGAGCAGCGCGCGTTTGGGCGCGTCAATGACTCCCGCCTCGACACTGGCCGCAAGCGGCATGGCCACCGCGGTGACGTCGGGGACTTTTAGCGTCAACGGCGTCCAGTTCACGGTCGATCCGGCCACGGACAGCCTGAATGACATTATCGCCGACATTAACGCTTCCGCGGCGGGGGTGACGGCGACGTATAATGCGGTGGACGACACGGTGAGCCTGGCGAACACGGCACCGGCGAACACGGCCATCATCAATCTCGGCGCGGCGACCGACACGAGTAATTTCCTGGACGCCACCAAGGTTTCCAATGCCACCCAGTCCACGAACGGGTTCGGTTCCACGCAATTGAGCAGCACCGGGAACTTGGGCGCGGTCAACCCGAACTCGTTGTTGAACGCGATAAATTTCGGCGGGGGCGCGGTCTCGGCGGGGAGTTTCTTCATCAACGGGATCAGCATCAGCGTGGACCCCACCACGGAGACGCTCGACGACATCGTCACCAAGATCAACAACAGCGACGCCGGGGCGACCGCGATCTACGACTCGGCGACCGACCGTCTCCGGTTCGTATCCGACACCGAGGGAAGCCGGACGATTAACTTTACCGCGGGGACGAGCAATTTCCTGACCTCGACCAGTCTGGCCGCCGCGACGCAAGATGCCGGCGATGACACCACCTTCACCATCAATGGCGGCCCGGTGCAGACTCGGAACACGAACGACGTGACGGACGCCATCGGCGGGGTGACGTTGTCATTTGTCGACACCGGGACCACCGTGGTGAACGTGACGACGGACGAGGACGCCGTGCTCGAGGATGTCCGGGCCTTCGTCGATGCGTTCAATTCGTCGGTGGCCATGCTTCGGGAAGTGACGGCGAACGAGGGCCGATTGCGCAACGACGGCGGCTTGCGCTCGATCGAAAGCGCATTGCGCAGCCTCATATTCCAGCAGGTCTCCGGCCAAGGAAGCCTCCAGAGCTTGGTGGATATCGGCATTTCGACCGGGGACGATTTCAACTCGACGCAAGTCCCTCAACTGCAACTTGACGAGGACACCTTTCTCGAGGCCCTGCGAAATGACCGCGAGAATATATCGGGGATTTTCGCGAATGGCGGCGAGACGGGGGTCGGCGACCTCATATTTAACTTCCTCGATGAATTGACCGGGTTCAACGGCCCGCTCGACGCGCGGTCGCGCGCAAGCGGCAGCATCGATGGCCAAATCCAGGGTCTCAATGACCGGATTGACCGGATCGAGATGCGCGTGGCACAAAAGGAACGGCGCCTAAGGGCGCAGTTCTCGCGGCTGGAGCAGGTATCTGCGGGATTTCAGGGCCAGAGCCAGGCCCTCGGCGCATTGCAAAGTAGTTTCCGCCGGTTCTAACCGGCAATTGACGGCATCACTTCCGGACACGGGAAAGGGAATTGACTCATGGCGCCGACCGCCTCATACGGTGCGTACAAGCGGGTTGATATCGAGACGACGTCGCAGGGCAAGCTCATCGTGATGCTCTTCAATGGCGCCATCCAGCGCGCCGAGGAGGCCCGCAGGCGAATGGAGAAGGACGACCTGCTGGGGGTCCACAAAAATCTGGTCCGCTCGCAGGAGATCATCGCCGAGCTGCGGAGCGCGCTAAACATGAACGCGGGCGAGATCGCGATCAATCTCGACCGGATCTACGAATACTTCCACCATCTTCTCGTGAAAGCGAATATCCGCAAGGACCCGAAGCCCATCGAGGAATGCGTCCGGTTCATGACCGATCTCCGGAACACCTGGGAGGAGCTGTTCGCGACGATGGCAAAGGAAGAAGGGCCCAAGCCCCAACCGCGTGTAAACACGCACGGCTCACAGGTAATGAACCTCAAGGGATAAGGAGCCTCCACAGCCGCCGCGCGTTTGTTTCGGCGCGTTCCTGCGTTCCCGACCGCGAGTTTCACGCCCGCACGCGGTTTGCGGTGTCTTCCGTTCGGATGCTACACTGTCCCGTTGCCGCTCGTCGCGGCCAATCTACCCAGTCCGTATTACGGAGGAAAGAATACCGTCATGTCCGAAAACCAGTTAGTTGCAACCGTCGAGGGCGACTCCCATTCGTCCTCACAACCGGCATTGTCAATCCTTGACAAAGCCTTCGATTTGGGGAGCGATCAAGACCTCAGCCAAGAGGACATCGAAGCCCTTTACAGTTCCAGTATACAAGATTTCCGCGAGGGAGAAGTGGTCCGGGGGACGATCATCGAGATCGGGCCGGATCGCGTGTTGGTGGATATCGGGTACAAGAGCGAAGGTTCGATCCTTACTGAGGAATTTTCGTCGTTGGACGAGATTTCGGTCGGGGACGTCTTCGACGTATATATCGAGTCGCCGGAAGACGACGAGGGGATGCCTGTCCTGTCGAAGATTAAGGCTGATCGCATAAAGAATTGGGCCCATATCCAGGAGATTTACGAGCAGGACGGCACCATCCGGGGCAAGATCGTACGCCGCGTGAAGGGCGGGCTCAAGGTGGATATCGGCATTGACGCCTTCATGCCGGCGAGCCAGTTGACCTGGCGCCCGACGGGAGATCTCGAGCGCTATCTCGGCGAGACGATGGAACTGAAAATCATCAAGTTGACCAAGCGCCGCCGGAATGTCGTGGTGAGCCGCCGCAAGTTGCTCGAGGAGATGCGCGCGGGCGAGAAGAGGAGCCTGCTCGAGACCATCGCCATCGGCAAGACGCTTCCCGGCGAAGTCAAAAACATCACCGATTTCGGCGCGTTCGTGGACGTGGGCGGCATCGACGGCCTGCTGCACGTGACCGACATGTCCTGGGGCCGCGTGAAGCACCCCTCCCAAGTCGTCAACGTCGGCCAGCGCATCGACGTCGTGGTCCTCAATTTCGATCCGAAGACGGAACGCATTAGCCTCGGGCTCAAGCAGAAGACCGAGAATCCCTGGCGTTCCGCCGAACAGCGTTACCCGGCGGGCACGGTCGCTCGCGGCAAGGTGGTCAGCATGACCGACTACGGCGCCTTTGTCCAGCTCGAGGAAGGCATCGAGGGCATGGTCCATGTGAGCGAAATGAGTTGGACGCGGCGGGTCCGCCACCCGAACGAGATTCTCGCGATCGAGGAAATGCTCGATGTGATGGTCCTGAGCGTTTCGCCGAACGACGAAAAGATCGCCCTCGGCATCAAGCAGACGCTGCCGAACCCCTGGACCACCATCGAAAACCGCTACCCCGTGGGTTCGATTGTCAAGGGCGAGGTGCGCAACCTGGCCGACTACGGCGCGTTCATCCAAATCGAGGAAGGCATCGACGGCCTCTTGCACGTCAGCGACCTTTCTTGGACCACCAAGGTCAACCACCCGGGCGAAGTGCTCCAAAAGGGCCAGCAGCTCGATGTGAAGATTCTTGCCGTGGACCCGAAACAGGAAAAAATAAGCGTCGGGATCAAGCAGCTCGAAAAGGACCCTTGGGAAGAAGTGGTCGCAATGCATCCGATCAATTCGAATGTCGAATGCGAAGTCGCGAAGCTGGTCTCCTTTGGGGCCTTTGCCCGCCTCGAGAATGGCATCGAGGGCCTCATCCATGTCAGCGAGATCGGCGAGGAGACCGTCCAGAAGCCGGAAGATGTCCTTTCCATCGGCCAGAAGGTCACTGCCCGCGTCATCAGCATCGATCAGGCCGAACGCAAGATCGGGCTGAGCATCCGCGCCTTCGTAAAGGGCGAGGATCGCAAAGTGCAGGAAGAATACGCCGCCTCCGCCGACACGGGCAGCGAAAGCAGCCCCTCGCAGGAAGTGACCTCGACCGGCGGTACCTTGGCCGATCAGCTTGCCTCGATGCGGGCTGCGGAAACCTCCAAAGATCCCGCTGCGGGCAAGTAGCCTATAAGCGGGGCAGACACAAGACATACGGAAGGCGCCGCGCCCCATTGCGGCGCTTTCCTTTTTCCGTATGCATAGGCCCGGGGAACGAGCAACGGGGACCCGGGGCAACCGAATCAACAAGTTCGAGGAATTGGCGATGGCCACAGCAAAAGCCCAGAAGAAGCATCCCCTAGCCGGAAAAACCATGACCGGCGCCGACATGGTCGTCCAGGTCCTCGCGGACGAGGGAGTGGACTGTATCTTCGGGTACAGCGGCGGGGCCATCCTTCCGACGTATGACGCCGTGTTCAACTTCAATCACGGCAAGAAGGAAAAGGACCAGGTCCGCCTCATCGTCCCCGCCAACGAGCAAGGCGCGGGATTCATGGCCGCCGGGTACTCGCGTGCGTCCGGCAAGGTTGGGGTCGCCCTCGTTACTTCCGGGCCGGGTGCCACAAACACTGTGACCCCGGTCCGCGACTGTATGGCCGATTCCATCCCCATGGTCCTCATTTGCGGGCAGGTCCCGCGTCCCGCGATCGGCTCGGACGCTTTCCAAGAGGCCCCCATATTCAACATCATGAGCGCGTGCGCCAAGCATGTCTTCCTAGTCAAGGACGAGACGGAACTCGAGGCGACCGTGCGCTCGGCATTCGAGATCGCGCGAAGCGGACGGCCCGGGCCGGTCGTCATCGACCTCCCGAAAGATGTCCAGCAGTGGCGCGGCGAATTCCAGGGCGAGGGCCTGCTCGCCTACCGCGGCTTCGACAAGCGCAAGGCGGAAAGCGACGCCATCCGGTTGTCCAAGGACAAGGCGGATGAATTCTTCCGAATCTTGCGCCATAGCGAACGCCCCCTGCTCTACGTGGGCGGCGGCGTCATCAATAGCAATGGCGCGCCCCACCTCAGCGAGTTCGCCGAACACTATGGCATTCCCGTCGTCACCACCCTGATGGGCATCGGCGGCTTCGACACCACCAGCGACTTGTCGCTCCACATGCTCGGCATGCACGGCACCGCCTTTGCCAACTACGCCGTCGAGGACTGCGACTTCCTTATCGCCGTCGGTTCCCGCTTCGATGACCGCGTTGCCGGAAAGGCCCACGAGTTCGCCCCCCTTGCGAAAAACATCGCCCACATCGACATCGATGCCGCCGAGATCGGCAAGGTCAAGGCGATCACCTGGGCGCACACGGGCGATGCCGGACGGACGGTGAAGGAGCTTCTCCAGCACGGCAAGCACGTGAAGACCAATTTCTCCGCCTGGCAAAAGCACATCCTCGCACTCAAGAAGAATCACGCGCTCAATTACAAGAAGACGGGCGATCTAATCCAGCCCCAAGAAGTGATCGAGGTGTTGAATTCCATCACCAAGGGCGATGCGATCATCTCGACCGGTGTGGGACAGCACCAGATGTGGGCCGCCCAATACTTCGATTTCGTCCACCCCCGCTCCTGGCTCACCTCGGGCAGCATGGGCACCATGGGTTTCGGTTTGCCCGCCGCCATCGGCGCGCAGGTCGCGTGCCCGGGACGTATCGTCATCGACGTCGACGGTGACGGCAGCATCCGCATGAACCTCGGCGAACTGGAAACCTGCACGACCTACAACATCCCGGTGAAAATCCTCCTGCTCAACAATCTCGGCGACGGCATGGTCCGCCAGTGGCAGACCCTCATGTACGACGAACGATACGCCGGCACCGATAAATCGCTGCACAAAAAAGATTTCATCAAGTGCGCCGAGTCGGACGGGTTCGAATTTGCCAAGCGGGTCGCCGACCGCAAGGACCTCAAGAAGGTCCTCAAGGATTTCGTCACCTGCAAGTGTCCGGCCTTCCTCGAGGTCATGATCGACCCCTACGCCCAAGTGTGGCCCATGGTCGGGCCCGGCAAGGGCTACAAGGAGATGGAAGTGGGCCAATACATCACCCCGCGCGCCTCCTCCGCGCCAAAGGCCAAGGTCGACATCGGCAATACCTCCATGTTCTAATCACCGGATTGCCCGCGCGATCCTTGGCGATCGCGCGGGTCCCCGTAGCGGAGCGTAGCCTTGACCATCGAGCCCACCGACGCCCTGATCGTCGTTGATGTACAGAACGACTTCTGTCCCGGTGGCGCCCTCCCTGTCCCGGATGGCTGGCGAGTGGCGTCGCCAATCAACAAGATAGTCATCGGGTTCGATCATTATTTCTTCACGCGCGACTGGCACCCCTTCGATCATTGCAGCTTCTCCGATGAGCCCGAATTCATCGACGGAAGCTGGCCCGAGCACTGCATGGAAGATTCCCCCGGCGCGGAATTCTTGGGCGACCTCCACGTCCCAAGTGAAGCGACGGTCATCAGCAAGGGCATGGACCCCGACAAGGAAGCCTACAGCGGTTTCCAAGACACGGACCTGGCCGATCGACTGCGCGCACGCGGCGTCCGCCGGGTATTTGTGTGCGGCCTCGCGACGGACTACTGCGTCAAGGCGACCGCCCTGGATGCGTTGCGCCTCGGTTTTGCGGTCGTGATCGTCAAGGACGCGTGCCGCGCGGTGGACAATCCCGCGGGCAGCGGGGACGCCGCCTTCGAGGAGCTGAAGAACGCGGGCGCCGCCTTTTGCAAATCCGGGGACCTCGTGGATGAATGAGCCGCGCCACGCCTGGCACAAGCGCGAAGGCATGGCCCTGCTCACGGATTTCTATGAACTGACGATGATGGCCGGCCACCTCAAGGAGGGCCGCGCCCATCAGCAGGTCTGCTTCGAGTATTACTTCCGTTCGCTTCCCCCCCACTCCGGATTCGCCGTGGCCGCGGGCCTCGAGTCCTTCCTCGACTATCTCGAAAACCTGCGCTTCCACGCCGACGACTTGGACTATCTACGATCCCTCAATCGTTTCGACGAGGAGTTCTTCGATTACCTCCGGGACTTTCGCCCCACCTGCTCGGTGCGCGCAATTCCCGAGGGCACGCTCGTTTATCCGAACGAACCGATTGTTCAAATCGAAGGCACCATTTTCGAGGCCCAACTCGTCGAGACCGCCGTCCTTAACCTGCTGAACTTCCAGACTCTCATCGCGACCAAGGCCGCGCGAATCTGCCTCGCCGCGAACGGCGAGCCTGTCCTCGAGTTCGGCCTGCGCCGCGCGCACGGTCCCGACGGCGGCCTGAGCGGCTCGCGCGCCGCCTACATCGGCGGGTGCAGCTCCACCTCGAACGTCCTCGCCGGCAAACTTCACGGCATACCTGTCGCGGGCACCCACGCCCACAGTTGGGTCATGAGCTTCCCCAACGAACTCGAGGCCTTCCGCGCCTTCGTCCGCCTCTACCCGGAAAACTCCATCCTCCTCGTTGACACTTACGACACGGTCGAGAGCGGCGTACCCAACGCCATCGCCGCCTTCCGCGAGATGCATGACAAGGGGTTCCTCGTCCGGCCCGCCATCCGCCTCGATTCGGGCGACCTCGCCAAACTCAGCAAGATCGCCCACGCGATGATGCTCGAGGCCGGTTTCGAGGACCCACTTATTGTCGCCTCCAACGACCTCGAGGAAGACCTGATCGCCGACCTCAAGCGCCAGGGGGCGAAGATCAACGCATGGGGCGTGGGCACGCACCTGATCACCTCCCACGACAGTCCGGCCCTTAACGGCGTCTATAAGCTCGTCGCGTTGAAAGAAGAAGGCGAGTGGCGCCCCCGGATGAAGATCTCGTCGAATCTCGATAAGGCAACCGATCCCGGGACCAAGAACCTCGTCCGATACTTCGATAAGGACGGCCACCCAATTGGCGATGTCCTCTACCTCCGAGACGAAGCGTGGGCGCGCTCCGGCGACATCGAGGGACGCCGCCGCCTCCAACCGAATCTGCCCGCCAGAATCCGAAAGGCCGCCTGCGCCGAAGAGCTACTCAAGCCGGTCTTCGCAAACGGAAGACGGCTTCAAGCGTCGCCGCCTATCCGCGAGGTCCGCGAATGCGCCCTCGCCCAGATCGCCGCGATTCCCGAGGAATTCAAACGCCTCCGGAACCCCGAGGTCTACCGGGTCGTGCTCGGAAAATCGATCGGCGAACTCAAGGGAAAAATGATCGAGCGACCCGGTACCGCCTAGTAGAACCGGGTATTGGTACAATGTTGTCCCAAAGGATTGATCGATGCGCCTGGTTAAGATCGGGGTCGCGGCCGTCTCGCAGAAAGTGGCCGATTTCGCTGGAAACACGAACCGCCTGCGGGCCGTGATCGAGACGGCGCGCGCGGATCGCGTCCATCTCCTGGTTACCCCCGAATTGTGCATCTCGGGCTACAGCCTCGAGGACCGCGTCTGGTGGCCCGATATTGCGCGCCGGAGCTGGACGGCGCTGGAGAGCCTTGCGCCCTTGTGCCAAGGCATCAGCGTGTTTGTCGGGCTGCCCGTGCGGATGAACTCGCTCATCTACAACGGGGTGGCCCTGGTTCACGATACTAAAATTCGCGGGCTAATCTTCAAAAAATACCTGCCGACCTACAGTATCTTCTACGAGGGTCGAAACTGGACCCCGTGGAATGGCGGCGTCACCGAGTATCGCGGCGTGCCCGCAGGCGACCTCGTCTTCCGGATGCCGTATGGGATGGTCAGCGCCGAGGTCTGCGAAGACCTCTGGTCGCCCCAGTCCCCGGCGCGCGCCCGCGTGCAGCTCGGCGCGGAGATCGTCTGCAATTGCAGCGCATCGCCCTTCACCCCGCGAAAAAACGAAGCGCGCAAACGGCTTGTGCAAGGCGCCGCCGCCGGCCTGAGTTGCGTCTACGCCTTCGCAAACACCCTCGGCCTCGACAACAGCCGGCTCGTCTTCGATGGCGGCGGCATCATCGCCAAGCCCGAGCGACTCGTCGCCGTGGGCCCCATCCTGTCGAAGAAGACTTGGACCTTGACCAGCGGCGTCGTCGACCTCGACGAAATATCCCGGACACGCGCCGAGAACTCGACCTGGCGTGCCACGGCAAACGGGACGCCCGCGGACTGCCTGGGCCGAGTGGTCGCCGTCGAGGGGGACTACCGTTCCGCGATGCTTGGGGAATACGTGGCCGCGATGCCGCCCGACTTTTTCTCCGCCGATGAGGCCCAAGAATCGAACGAGGCCAAAGCCTATCTTGACGAACTTTTCGACGCGCTCGTGCTCGGCCTGCGGGACTACTTCGAGAAGGTCGGGGCCTTCCAACGTTTCCTCATAGCCCTATCCGGGGGCCGCGATAGCGCGCTTTGCCTGTTGCTTGCGGTGCATGCGGCCCGCGCCTTCAAGGAAGGCACCGAGGCCGCGCGATTCGCCGAACGGGTCCACACCATCTATCTTCCGAACGACGCCTTCAGTTCCACCGCCACGCACGACGCCGCGAAGGCCCTCGCCGCGGAACTAGGGGTCCCCTTCAAGGTAGTGTCCATCAAGGAAGAGGCTGCCCTCGCGCTCGCGAAGGCCGGCGAAATTCTCGGCGATCCCGCCGCCGTGACCCCTCTCGCGAAACAAAACCTCCAGGCGCGCGTGCGCGGCGCAATGATGCTCAACTGGGCCAACAGCGCCTTCGGCCTCCTCTTGGTGACGTCCAACTTGAGCGAGGCCGCCGTCGGATACACGACCACCGGGGGGGATAACCAGGGCGGATACTCCCCCATCGCGAACCTGCCCAAGACCCTCGTCGGGCGTCTCCTGGAACACATCGCCAAGCGCGACGGCATTCGGTCGATGCAACAAATCCTCGCGATGCCACCGAGCGCTGAGCTCGCCGCCGACCAGCAAGACGAGCGCGATCTCATGCCCTACGTCGTCCTCGACGACCTCCTCTACCTCTTCGCCCGCCGCCGCATGTCCCTCGCCGATTGTTGGCGCGTGCTCTGCCATCGCCGCAAGGAACACTCCCCGGAGCAACTACGCGAGTGGACCGGCAAGTTCGGCCGCCTCTTCGCGCAAAATCAATGGAAACGCGAACAGCTCCCGGTTTCGATGAAGGTCCTCGAGCTCGATTTGGACCCGAAGACCGGATTCCGGTTCCCGGTCACCCAGAGCATCCAGGACGAATTGGACGAGCTGTCGTCGGCCCTTCCCGGTTAAAATTTCGTGCTCGGCGGCGTGAGTTGGGAGCCCTGCGTATCTGCGTCCGAGAGCAGGACGCCGTGATACGCATCGTTGATCTGGGCAAGGCGGCTCTTCCGATGGCATACCCTGCACTCGAAATCGGTGCCGAGTTCGGCGCCTTCTGGAATCGGGATGAACGTGCTGCAGAACGGACACACGATGCTCTTTTCGTTCTCGTGATAGGCTTGGAGAATATGGTTTATTTTCCCCGCCCGGTATGCCCGGACGAATGCGTCCACACAGTCCGGGTCAAACTGGGTCAGCTTGTTCTTCTCGAGCTCCGCAATCGCAATCTCGGGGTTTAGGCCCTTTCGGTACGGACGGTTGCTGGTCATCGCGTCGAAGGTGTCGGCGACGGCGACCAAGCGGCCCTCGATGGGGATGTCCTCGCCCGCGAGCCCCTTGGGATATCCCTTGCCGTCATAGCGTTCGTGATGGTAGAGGCAATAGGGGATGAGCGGGCGAAGTTTCCGCGAATCCTTCATGAGGTCGGCCCCGCGCTCGGGGTGAATCTTCATCTGCGCGTATTCTTCGTTGGTCAGCTTGTCGGGCTTGCACAGGACGGCGTCCGGGACCGCTATCTTGCCCACGTCGTGGAGCACGCCGCCCATCTCGACGATCTTCAGCTTCTCCTCGTCCCAGCCCAGCTCTGCGGCGAGGGCCAGGGAGAAATTCGTCACGCGCCACGTATGGCCAACGGTGTAATGGTCCCGTAGTTCGATGGCATTGGCGAGCAGGCGCAACGTCATCCGGAAATCTTCCTGGAGCTCCTCGACGAACTGCGCGTTCTTGATGGCGATGGCGGAGGGGCCGGACAACGCGACGATCAATTCCAAGTCCGGTTCGCTAAACGCATTCGTCGTGCCGCGCGTGTCCACATAGATGACACCGAGTTTTTCGCCCTGATACGTCAACGGGACGCACATGGCCGAGGCAATGTTCCCGGTCATGATGCTCGCGCTCGCGTCGAAGCGCTTGTCATCGGCCGCGTCCCGAACCAACACCGCCTGCCCGTCCTCGTACGCTTGGCGGACGATGGTCGTGCTGACCGTGATTTCGGCCTGGCCGCTCCCCGCCTTCTGGTACGCCGGCTTGAGCTGCTTGGTCTTGTCGTCTTTCAGCAAGATCACGCCGTTGTTCGCGGGAACCAACACGAACACCTGCTCGAGGACACGCCCGAAAAGCGTGCTTAGGTTGTTCTCGCTCGAAATGATTTGGTTTGCCTTATAGATGGCGGCCAAACGGTTCTGGAGGCTCTTTACCTCGGCGGCTGACCCCGTGGAGCTCGGCGCGGACGCAAAGAGCGTCTGGTAGACGTTCTCGGTTGAAGTCGCCTGGACCTTCCCCTCAACCATGTCTTGGAACCGCAATCCGGAATCGCCGTCCGCCTTCGGGGCCGCAGGCATCGGCATGGCCGCCGGTTCGCCCACATACTTCAGGTCGACCGACCCCACCCGGAACACCTGTTCATTCGACAAGTGAATCTGGAGAATCCGCCGATTATCCACGAAGGTCCCGTTGCCGCTGCTCAAATCCTTGAGGATGGTCCCGGTGGGGGTGGATTCGATGGTCGCATGATATCGCGACACCTGCCGGTCGTCCAACGCTATCTTGTTGTCCGGGTTGCGGCCGATGGTAACGACCGATTCCAAATCGAACTCCTTGCCCTGGAGCGGGCCGGAAAGTACGACAATCTTTTCATTGGGCATACGTCAGACCTCGCGATTTGGGCCGACCCCGGCGTGCAAGAGAGGACGGCCCCTTATCCGTTCTTGGTGAACTTAGTTTATAGCATGATCTTGGGAAGGATACCAAGAAACAGCCCATGCAAGCCCCGGCAAAATCGTATCGCGCACGGCGCGCCCCGCAGGCCCCGAGGCGGGCGAAACTGACCTCACGGTTTGTCCTCGAAGATCACCGTGAAGTTCTCGCCCTGCTTCATGCGCTTGTAGTCTTGGAAGGGAGGGATTTCCTCCGTCTCCTTCTGGTGATAGACGACCAGCGTCTTCGCGTCGAGCGACAGCTTCTGCCGTTCGATGGTCCGGATGAGCCACGGGGACAGGAACATCACGTCGATATTCTTCTCGCGAAGGATATACTCGGGCGTTTCCGTGTCGCCGGTAAAATACAGGCGCTTGCCGTGCCAGGTGACCAGATACGAGTAATGGCCCGGGGCGAGGCGGTGGATCGTCTTGGTCGCCTCGATCGTCATCCCGTGAAACTCCGCCGGCGCTCCGGGGGCAATCTTGATCACCCGTGAAGCGTCGGCAATCTTCGCGGCCATGTCTTCGGGGGCAATCAATTTCGTGTCCATCTTCTCGAATAGGGGCAGGCTCCAGTGATCGGTGTGCCAGTGGGTGATCAAGCTTAGTCCATCCGTTATGGGCGGGACATCGGCCATCTCGTACTTCATGTACCCGAAGGCCCCCGACTGGTACGGAAAGTCGCTGAGCAGCGTGGTCTGGCCATCGGTGATGTGGAAGGCCATGTTGCCGATGAACGTGAACGTCAACTCCCCCGCCCGCGCCGGCGCGACCGCCGCCCAAAGCAGGCCAAGGACAAGTATAGTCTTGTAGAATCGACCCATCACGGCTATCTCCCCGGACGGTGCGCCCGGCCTGGCGCCCCGGGTCAAATGAGCTTGGCCTTCTCGAGCGCCTTGGCGAATGCCTTGCGCTCGTCCTTCGTCAATTCGCGCTGGGGCGGCCGGACGTAGCCCGCGTCGAACCCGCGCAGGCGAAGTCCTTCCTTGTAGTACGCCACCATCTTCCCATACTGGAAAAGACCGCAGGCCGCCGAAAGGCTGCGCTGCATTGCCCAGGCCTTTTTCAATTCGCCCTTGGCCACGTGTGCGCGGATACCGAGAAAAAGTTCCGGCAAGACGTTCGCCGTGCTCGATACGGTCCCCGTTGCCCCGCTGAGGTAGGCTTGGTAGGTGTATTCGTCCGCGCCATTGATGAGCGCGAAGTCCTTGGGCATATCCATCGCCAGGGCGGAAAACGACACGATGTCTTGCTTGCTCACCTTGATGCCCACGATATTTTTGACGTCACGGGCCAAGTCGAGGACAAATTTCGTGGACAAGGCATTGCGCGCGCAACTAGGTAGGTCGTACAACAAGATCGGGAATCCCTTGACGGCCTTCGCCACGGCCTTGTAGTGGGCCGCGAGGGAATCGTCGTCATAGCCGTAGAATCCCGGGGTGATTATCCCCGCCGCCGCCGCGCCCATGGCTGCCGCGTGCAAGGTTAGGTTTATCGTGGACTGCGTGTCAAGGCACCCTGTGTGCGCCACCACGTTGATCTTCTTGCCCACGGCCACGACAACCACGTCGAGTAGCTTCTTCCGCTCCTCGAGCGTCATCAGCATGCCTTCCCCGGTCGTCCCGCACACGAAGATTCCCTGGACTCCCTGTTGTACAAGCCGCTCGGCGAGGGCGCACGCACTATCGTAGTCCACGCGTTCTCCTCCCTTGGTAAACGGCGTGAGAAGCGCGGGCATGATTCCGTCGAAATTATTTTTCATTGTAATGGACATCTCCAAGTGGGCGCGGCCAAGACACGGAGTATACGCTCCGTACCGGGGCCGCGCAATCGCACGTGCGTCGATCTGTGTCTCGAAACGAAAATCCTTGGCTCTCGTCCGGATCCCGGGAGAGCTCGCCTCGCGCGAGGACCGTGGATCGTTCTCTTCGCCGGGGTCAACCCCGCGTAAGTCGAGGCCCCGCGCGTCCCGGTGCGGAGGGTGGACTTCCTCCCTGTCTCCGCTTGGGCCGATTTTGCGCGATTCCCGGGAACGCGGCGGATGTTTCCCGCACTGCCCTTGATTTTTGCGTTCCAATGTACCAAGATGGTGGGGAGGGTATGGTTCTAGAGGTCGGCTTGCCGGCAATCGGGTCGCATCGTTGCCCCTATGCACAGATGGGCCTGGATTGGCGTCCACATCCAAGGAGGCTACACATGCCGCGCAATAGCGACATGGATTCGGATTGGAAGAATAGGCAGCGGCCATGTCCGAGTTGCCGCGAGTCGATTAGCGTCCTGGCCACAAAATGCCGTTTTTGCGGCGAGGACGTGGCCAAGCCCAAGGAGGAGATTCGGGCCCTGTCGAAAGCGGACCTCGGGGGGGAGACGATTGTCCATCGGGCCCCGGCGGGGAGCGTGATGGAGGCCTTGGAACAATTCCGGGCCGAAGCCGTCGCTCCCACGAAAGGCATTCCCACCCCGCTTCCCCTCGATTTGTCCCCCGTGGACGCGGACGGACTTCCGTTGCTAAACGAGTATGGCCGCGGCCTGGCCTCCGTGACCTCCTCGTTCAGCACGAAGACCCCGGGCCAGAAGCCCCCCGAGGAAGGAAAAAACGCCCGGCTGATTCGGATCGGCGGGCTGATTGCCGGCGCGCTCGTGGTCATTTTCCTCGGCGTCAAGGGCGTGGGTTGGGTCGCCGCTTACTTTGCGGGCGAGGAGGCCGCCCCGCCCGCCGATTACGTCAATCGAGCGCCCGAGGTGCTTGCCTCCGGGGGCCCGCTATTGGAAGCCTTGGGAGCGGCATCCGAGGCAATAAGCAATGCCGACAGCGACGAGAACCGCCGAATCGCCAAGGAGGTCCTCGAGAAGATCGAGGCCAAGATTGACGACATCTTGAACGATCCCGGCTGGAGCGTGGAAAAAATAAGCGACGCCGCGACGCTCGCAAACAGCACCGCGCGAATCTTTTCGGATCCGGTTGCGTTGCGGCTCCGGGAGGAGACCCAAATCGAGGCGAACTTGTACAGGATGGTACTGATGCCCATCGACGCGGCTTCGCGGCGGGTCCGGTTCAAGATTACCGCGGCGGACGGTTCGCGCTCCGAGATCGGCCCCTTCGCCGAGGGCGACGTCATCGAGGGGCGCATGAAGGTGGTCCGCATCACCCCGTCGTCGGTCGCGATCGAGGACCCGCGGCGCATGTCGGCCCGGGGATCGAGGTTCCGCGAGGTCACCTTCGAGACCACCAACCCCACGGCGCATTGACGCCGGGGTAGCGGCGCATGTGTGACGCCGCTATCTCTCCTTGATGCGAATGTTCCGCACCGCCACACGGCTGTCGTGATCCGAGAGCGCAATGAATCCGCGCCGGAGTCTAAATTTCATTTCCGGGTTCTCGTCGAAATTTAGGTCTTGCACGACTTGGCCGTTCAACGTTGCCTTGTAGCGCGGCCCGCTCAAATCCAGTTCGGTGACGTTCCATTCGCCCAGGGGGGCGCTCGCGTTCACGAGGGGGGCCACGACGTCGTATACCGAACCGGTCGAGTGAATATCCGGCGGGGCGCCGGGGTCGCCGAACATCTGGAATTCGAATCCCATTTTCGACGCCCGGTTCTCGCGGGGCGTCCTCAGATGAAACCCGCTGTTGGCCCCCTTGGCGAACAATCTCCATTCGAATCGGAGGACGTAGTCGGCAAATCGTTTGCGCGTACGCAGCGCGAGGCCGCCTGGGGCCGCCCACTCGATGGCGCCGTCCTTGATCACGTAGGCCTTCTGGTTCGGCCCCTTGATAATCCATGCGTCGAGCGAGGTGCCGTCGAACAGGCTGACAAAGCCGTCCGCCTTCTCCTCCGCCGAAAGGCCTGCCGTCTTCGGCATCCACGCCTCGCGTTCGAGTGGATGCATATTCGCTTCCTCGAAGCGCTCGTAGACATCCGCCGTGGCCAGCATCGCGCAGTGTAGCGGACCCGCGATTGGCTCCGGAATCGCGCCCACGAGGAGAGAGGCGCGCCCCGCCTTGGCCTCCTTGGCCGAGTTGATGAGATCGATGTCGCCACCCCGCGGCGATAACACGACAAGGCCCGGCGCGATTGATTTGAACTCCGCGACGAGTTCGTCGCTCCTGGGACCGTCAATCCAGTAGATCATGGCGTGATCCGCCTTGAATTCCTCTGCCACCGTGCGCACCACCGCCATTCGGTCATCCGGCGACGCCGGCCCGAACAAGCGGCAAATGGGCACGATATAGCGGTAAATACATTCGGATTTGACCGACCTAAGCCCCGCCACCGCCCCGGGGTCAATCGCCGTCCCCTCGGCGTTCAAGCCCTCGAGGTCGAACCACACGCCGGTGCCGCCCGCGTCCGACACGCGAATAAACGCCCCGATAAACTCCTCCTCCGTCGTCGCCGGGCTGAAGAGTCCCGGAGTCTCGATGGCGCGGATGGTGGCGGGGTAACTGCCCCGGCGAACTTCGCCCTTGCGCACGGTCACCCGGCGGCTCGTGGGATCTTGCGATTCGGCCATGCAAGCCAACAGGCCTGCGAGGCACAGGCAAACGGCGGTTCGAGATGCGAGTTTCACGGGGCCAGTCTCCAATTTGCGGCACGTTGGGAGTCACTCTAGCAAATTCCGCCATGCAAGGGCATACTTCATTGCGATCCGTCGACACGGTCCTTGCTTGCCGTGGGAACCCCATAGTACGATGACTCGGATCGAACTCGCGGGCCGCCAAACTAACGGGAGCATGCCGTAATGAATGCAAAAACCTCAGTCTTAATCTTGGGCTTGATGGCCTCGGTGCTCGCTGCCGGCGCGGAAGAATTGGCCGGGACCTACGCCGTGGACGCCGTCCACTCGACCGCGATGTTTCGCATCAAGCACCTGGGCGTCAGTTTCGCTCGAGGCCGGTTCAACGACATCGCCGGGACAATCTCCCTCGGGCCGGACGGCGGCAAGGTGGCCGTCACGATCAAGACCGCCAGCGTGGACACGGCGAACGAGGCGCGCGACAAGCATCTGCGCACCGCTGATTTCTTCTCGACTGACGAATTCCCCGAGATGTCCTTCGTCAGCACATCGTTCAAGAAAATCGACGAGGACACCTTCGAGGTCTCGGGCGATTTCACGCTTCACGGGGTGACGAAGCCGTTGACCGTCACGGCCGAGCTCACGGGGACAGGCAAGGACAACAAGCAAAAACCCATCGCCGGATTCGAGACCGAGTTCGTCATCAAACGTTCCGAATTCGACATGGGCAAGATGGTCCCGTTTATCGGCGACGAAGTCCGGGTTACCCTGAGCATCGAGGCTGCAAAACAGTCCTAAAGGAGAACTCTCCCATGAAGTCGATTCGATTCGCCGCCGCCCTGGCGCTGATACTGGGTTTCGTTGCCGCCGACGCGGATACGCCTCCGGCGCTGTCCGCCGAGACCGCGGAGCCGCTAAAGACCGGCGACTCGATCCCCGATGTGACGCTGCTCGACATGGACGGAAATCCCTTCGACCTGCGCAAAGCCGTGGCCGAACAACCCGCGGCGATCATCTTCTATCGCGGCGGATGGTGTCCGTATTGCATGAAACACCTGGCCGACGTGGGCAAGATCAAGGACGATATCCAGAAGGCCGGTTATCGAATTCTGGCGATTACGCCCGACAAGCCGGAAATCATCAAACAGACGGCGGACAAGAAGGAACTGGGCTACACCCTGCTGTCCGACAGCGACACGGCGGCGGCCAGGGCCTTCGGCGTGGCCTTCACCCTCGATACGGACACGCTGGACAAATACACGAAGTACGGCATCGACCTCGCCAAGCAGTCCGGCGGCCAAAACAAGGATGTGCTTCCGGTCCCCGCGTTTTACCTGGTCTCGAAGGAGGGCAAAATAACCTTCGATTTCACCGACCCGGACTACACGAAACGCATCGCAAAGGAAGACATTCTCGCCGCGATTGCCAAATAACCAGCGAATGATATAATCGAGGGAGCGGCATCCCCAAGTCCCGTATCCAGCTCCGGGACAACCCAATGGAGGCTTTTGCCATGAAGTCGCCGAATGTCCCCGCAGTACCCCTCGCCCTGCTTCTCCTCGCCTGCGCTCCCGTGCTTTCCGGGTGTCTTGCCGAGGTCCTGACGGTCACCGCCATCCAAGGCGAACTCGCCGCCCAAAACGCCTCGTCGGCGCAACGTGCGTTGAGCCACGCAAAGGACTCGGCGGCCGGTATCGAGATTCAAAGCGCCATCAACGCCTACGTGGCGGAGCGGGGCGCGAACCCTCCCTCCCTCGAGGCCCTCGTCCCCGGATTTCTCAAGGCGGTCCCCACGCAAGCCAACGGCCAGCCCTACTACTACGACGCGGCCTCCGCCACATTTTCGGATTCGCCCATCGTCACCGGCCCCGTCACCGACGCCGACCGCCAAAGTCTCGCGACGATTCAAGACGCCATCAATCGGTACGGGACCGCGACCGGATACTATCCGCCGACATTGCAGGCGTTGGCGGACAACGGGTATCTCGCCTCTGTCCCCAAGACCTCCTCGGGCAAGGACTTCATCTTTTACACGACCGATGGGACGCTATTGCATCCCGATGAACAATCGGGACAGTGGGCCAACTCGGGCCCGGCCATATCCGGCGGATCCCGGGGCGGCGGAACGGCCGGAAGCGGACCGCTGGGCGAGGTCACCACCGGCATCGCGATAAGCAACCAGCTCGACTCGATGAGCACCGGCGGGACCGCCGCCGTGGGGTCGCACGGCCGTCAGGGCGCCAGGGTAAACACCGGCGACTACAGCAATCGCCAAATGGACGCCCTGAAAAAGTATGGGGTCGACTGACCCGTTAACGCGCCGCGACGTAGTGGCACGCGCCCACGACGGTCGCCAGTAGGGCCGAAGCTCCCCAGACGATCCGCTGCCGGTAGGCGTGCCTGAACTTGAGTTCGCATCGGGGACACGCCGCGCTCCACGACGGCACGGGGTGTTGGCAATGACCGCAGCATTCTAACTTCATGGCCCGTCTTTCCAGTTGCCTCCGGTCCCGATTCCAGAAGACATCCGCACCCGCCCAAGGGGTGAGTTCTGAGCGATTCAGCCCAACCGAACCGCACAATTGTGAGAGCATCTTCCGTACCATCACCCAAATGGCAAGGGCGTGATCGAAAACGATCCCAAAATTGCGGAAACTGGCGTCATCCGCCGCGCGAGTCCACGATATGGAGGGATAAAGCGTCCTTGGGGGCACATACGTTATTCAAAATTGAATATCGTTATCCGGGGCTACACGGTATTACCCCAGAGATTGATTCATCCGTGAATACGCCGATGGCTCGGAGTTTGCGGGTACCAGTCTACTTCCCTGCGGGCTGAAGCACGGCCTTCCGCGGATACTTGGTGCGGACGTAGTTGTCGACCAGGTCGCGGAAGGCGGCGGCGAGTTCCTGGGGGGTGCCTTGGAGGACGGCGTGTTGTTGGCCGTCGATGTAGACGGGACAGGTTGGGGTCTCGCCGGTGCCGGGGAGGCTGATGCCGATGTTGGCGGCCTTGGATTCGCCGGGGCCGTTGACGATGCAGCCCATGACGGCGAGGGTCAGGGTCTCGACGCCGGCGTAGGCGCGTTTCCATTCGGGCATGCGCCCGCGGATGTAGCCTTGGATGTCCTCGGCGAGTTCCTGGAAGGTGGTGCTCGTGGTACGCCCACACCCGGGACAGGCGGTAATGCTTGGTGCGAAGGAGCGCAGCCCGAGGGACTGCAAGAGTTCGCAGGCCGCGTAGACCTCCTCGCAGCGGTCGCTGTCGGGCCGTGGTGTAAGCGAGACGCGCACCGTGTCGCCGATACCCTCGCTAAGGAGCGCGCCCATCGACGCGGCGGACCATACAAGCCCGCGCATGCCCATGCCCGCCTCGGTCAGGCCAAGGTGCAGCGGCTGATCCGTGCGCCGGGCGAGTTCGCGGTAGATCGCGATTAGGTCGCGCGGGCGGGAAATCTTGCAGGAGATGATGATTTGGTCCTTGCGCAGCCCGGACTCGATGGCGAGCTCGGTCGATTGCAAGGCCGAGACGAGCATGCACTCGTTGATGATTTCCTCGGAGTCGAGTCCGAGGTCGCGGTCGGTGTTCTCCTGCATCTTCGCCATCACGAGTTCCTGGTTCAGCGAACCCGCGTTGACGCCGATGCGGACGGACTTGTTGTTGTCCCGTGCAATGGCGCAGATGGTCGAGAACTGGAGGTCGCGCTTTTTCCCCATGCCGACGTTGCCGGGGTTGATACGGTATTTGTCGAGATCGCGCGCGCAATCGGGATACTCGGCGAGGAGCTTGTGCCCGTTATAGTGAAAGTCGCCGATGATGGGCGCGTTGCAACCCGCCCCGCGCACGCGCCGCCGAATCTCGGGGACTGCCTTGGCCGCTTCGTGGTTGTTTACCGTGATGCGGACCAGCTCCGAACCTGCCTCCGCCAGCGCCACGATTTGCTCTGCGGTCGAGAAGGGGTCGGCGGTGTCTGTGTTGGTCATTGACTGGACGACAACGGGGGCACCGCCGCCGACTTGGATGTCGCCGACAAGGACGCCGACGGTTTTCTCTCGCGGGAGCATGGGACTTGGAGTACTTTTCACTGACATAGGACTGTGTTACATCCCCCTTGATCCCCCTTCAAAGGGGGACTTCGCACGCCGCCGTCGTGGCGCGCGCCGCGCGGCGCTGTTCGTTTTCGCCGCGGCCGGTCTCGGCCTTTTCGGAGCCGCAGGACCCACAGTTGCCGCAGGACTTAATCTTCTCGGTCACGACGTCGATTACGATTCGGCCATACACCGTGGTCTCGCCGTCCTCGTACGTAATCTCGCCGGCGGCGAAGGCGTCGCCCTTGCGACCGGGTTCCTTCCCGGTAAGGACCTCGAGGGCGCTTTGGATCGCAAAGAGGTGCTTCAGGCTGAGGAATTCCTCGATCTCGTCGTAGATCGGGTATTCCGTCAGGAAATCATCGGCGCCGATCGTCAACAGCTCCGAGAGGTTGCGCCCCGCGAGTTGATCGATCAGCAGCGACTCCGCGCCAACGCCTTGGCCGCAGGTGCGCTTCGCGAAACGGTACTCCTTCAACCGATCCTCCGAATCGAGGACAATGTGAATCACTTCGGTGATGTCTTTGCAGGGCATGTCGAATCTCGTAGCCGGACGGGTCAGGCCTGTCCGAAGGCCTCTTCGCACTTCGCGGCGAAATAGAAATCGCTCGGCGTCAGGCCGTCGATCTTGTGGGTCCAGATGGTGACATTCACCTTTCCCCAAGCGAATAACACGTCGGGGTGATGGTTTTGTTCCTCGGCAATCGCGGCGACCCGGTTGGCAAAGGCCACGGCGGGCGGATATCCCTTGACAGCGTAGTCCTTTTCGAGATGATGCTCGTCGACACAACGCCACCCCGCGCCGAGTTGCTCGACCAAGGCCGCCAACTCCGCGCCCTTCAACGGCGGTACGCCGCCCTTGCAAGGGACGCACGAGTTCTTGGCCAAATCGCAGGCGGACATGCCGGATTCTCTCCCAGTGCTGGCGAGAGAAGTCTCGCCGGATTGCGAGGGGATTATATCATTGTGAACCGAGCGGAGGAGCCCCGACTCGGTGCAGACGAAATCCACGGGGATATCATGCGCCTGAGGCTCCCACTCGCCGGACAGTTGCCAGCCATAGGCCAGTGCAACCGTCGGCCCGAGATAGGTGTCGAGGAAGCGGTCAAAATGGCCTTTGCCATATCCGATTCGATGACCGTCATCGCGGACGGCGATGCTCGGCGCGATACAAATCCCCGTGGACGGAATCGGCGCGGCCTCGCGCGGGGGCGGCGGCTCCAGTATGCCAAACCGTCCCGCGCGAAGGTCTTCCCATCGCCACAAGGGCCGCCACTCCATCGATCCATTCGGAGCGATCGCCGGGGCAAAGACCCCCTGGCCCCGCGCGAGGCAATACCGGATAAAGTCATGCGTCGGGACTTCCTTGTCCTTCGAGACGTAGCAAAGAACGGCCGGCGCGCCCGATATCGCCGGGAACGAGTTCAGCCGGACGCGAATGGACTCGCCGAGCGCGGCGACACGCGCCAGCGGCATCGCGGCGCGGCGCTCGAGGAAGGAGCGGCGAATGTAATCCTTGGTCTGCATAGGCTGGATTCAACGATACCATGTACCCTCCTGTCTGGACCGAGTACGGCCCCACGCCAACGCTGTACCCACCCAAGCGAAGGGCCGTTCATGTGGTACTATTTTCGCTCCCAAGTATGCATTCGGCGGCCCATTTACGGGCCCCTTCCTGGGCGCCCCTCATTCACGATTCAGGAGACTGTAGTTCCATGTCCAAAGGCGGTTACGACCATCAGGCCATCGAAAAGAAATGGCAGGATTATTGGGTCGAAAAGAAGATATTCAAGGCGGAAATTGACCGGGCCAAGCCGAAGTACTATGTGCTCGACATGTTTCCGTATCCGAGCGGGGACGGGCTGCATGTCGGCCATCCCGAGGGATATACCGCCACCGACATCATTGCGCGATACAAGCGGATGAAGGGGTTCAACGTGTTGCACCCGATGGGGTGGGACGCGTTCGGGTTGCCGGCGGAGCGCCACGCGGTGCGCACGGGCGAGCATCCGGCGGTCATCACGAACAAGAATTGCGACACCTTCAGGCGGCAGATACAGGGGCTGGGCCTGTCCTACGACTGGGACCGCGAGATCAACACGACCGATCCCAAGTACTACAAGTGGACTCAGTGGATCTTCCAGGTCTTGTACGAACGCGGCTTGGCCTACAAGACCGAGATGCCGGTGAACTGGTGTCCAGCCGTCGGCACCGTGCTGGCCAACGAGGAAGTGAAGGACGGCAAGTACGTCGAGACGGGCGACCCGGTCGAGAAACGGATGATGAGCCAGTGGGTGCTACGCATCACGGCGTATGCCGAGCGGCTCCTGGCGGACCTCGACGAATTGGACTGGCCCGAGGGCATCAAGGCCATGCAACGGGAATGGATCGGACGGAGCGAAGGGGCCGACGTGATCTTCAAGGTCGCGGACAGCGCGCTGGAGTTCACCGTGTTCACGACGCGACCGGACACCTTGTGGGGCGCGACGTATTGCGTGCTGGCGCCGGAACACTCGCTGGTGGCGAAGGTGACGACGACGGAGCAGGGTGCCGCGGTGCGGGCATATGTCGAGGCGGCCTCGAAGCGCAGCGCGCAAGACCGAATGAAGGAAGACCGCGAGAAGACGGGAGTCTTCACGGGTGGCTATGCGATCAATCCCGTAAACGGCAAACACGTGCCGATTTGGATCGCCGACTACGTGTTGGCCGACTATGGCTACGGCGCGATCATGGCCGTGCCCGCGCACGACGAACGCGACCATGCCTTTGCCAGGAAGTTTGCGTTGCCAATCGTGGAGGTCGTGTCGGGCGGAGCGGAGGTGCAGACAGAAGCCTATGCGGGCGATGGGAAATTGGTGAACTCGGATTTTCTCGACGGAATGGATGTGCCTTCGGCGAAGAAGCGAATCGCCACCTGGCTGGAGGAGCGCAAGGTCGGCAAGGGAACGGTGAACTATCGCCTGCGCGACTGGTTGTTTTCACGGCAGCGGTACTGGGGAGAGCCGTTTCCCTTGATCGAACTGGAAGACGGCACGACGCGTGCGGTGCCGATGACGGACCTCCCGGTGATGCTTCCGGACTTGGACGAATATACCCCCGCGCCGGACGGATCGCCGCCTTTGGCGCGCGCGGCGGCGTGGGTCAACACGAAGGACCCGGCGACGGGGAAACCGGCCCGGCGCGAGACGAACACGATGCCGCAGTGGGCGGGATCGTGCTGGTATTTTCTGCGATTCTGCGACGCCCACAATGATGAACAGGCTTGGTCTCCCGAGGCCGAGCAATATTGGATGCCGGTGGATCTGTACATCGGCGGCGCGGAGCATGCCGTGTTGCACTTGTTGTACTCGCGTTTCTGGCACAAGGTGCTCTACGACGCGGGGCATGTCTCGACGAAGGAGCCGTTCCAGAAATTATTTAACCAGGGGATGATCCTCGCGCACTCCTATCGCGATGCGGCGGGCAAGTACTACTACCCCGGGCAGATAGATCGCGCCGGCGACGCGCTGACGGTGAAGGACTCGGGCAAGGCGGTCTCGACCCAGATCGAGAAGATGAGCAAGTCGCGCTACAACGTGGTGAATCCCGACGATGTGGTGAATAAATACGGCGCGGACAGCATGCGGCTCTACGAAATGTTCATGGGCCCACTCGACCGCGACAAGCCCTGGACCGACGAGGGCGTGCAGGGCGTCAATCGATTCCTCAAGCGCGTGTGGTTCCTGTTCCTGACGGAAGAGGGCGACGTGGCCCCGCGGATCGTCGAGGCGGGGGGCGACCCGTCGATGGTGAAACTGCTCCACAAGACGATCAAGGCGCTGTCGCACGACATCGAGAACCTGATGTTCAACACGTCCATCTCACGGATGATGGAGTTCGTGAACGCCGCGATGAAAGCCGGGTCGACGGATCGCAAGACGATGGAGACCTTCCTGCTGCTGCTGGCGCCGTTCGCGCCGCACATCGCCGAGGAGTTGTGGGCGCGATTGGGGCATGCGCAGACGCTGGCCTACGAGCCGTGGCCCGTGCATGACGAGGCGTTATTGGTCGAGTCTACCGTCGAAATCCCCGTGCAGGTGAACGGCAAGGTACGCGCCGTATTGACGCTCGCCGCCGACGCCGATCAGGCCACGATGCTCGCGGCGGCCAAGGCCGACGAACGCGTGCGGACACACTTGGACTCCAAGACCGTCGTGAAGGAAATCGTGATTCCCGGGAAGATGGTCAACTTGGTGGTCAAGTAGAGGGTGGACGGGAACGGTGCTGGTGGACGATATGGACGATATGGACTCGATGGACCCGATGGACGGGATGGACGCCGTCGGCGGGCCTTTGCGATATACTTGGGGCGGATTTAACTGGAGACGTGATATGCGTGCGTTATGCGTAGTGTGGGCGGCTGGAATTGTCTTCGCGGCGTCGTGCTTCGGGGCGGATGTCGTGGAAAAGGGCGCGGATATGCTCGTGGGCGGCAAGCCGTGGTTGCGGACGATGATCACGCCGCCGGACACGACGAGCGAGGCAAGCCGCGAGGCGACCTACAAGGTCTACACGCATGTCTACGACTTCGCCGGGAAGGACTACCTGACCAAGGGCGCGGGCGGGAAGTTTACGCATCACCGCGGCCTGTTCATCGGTTGGAAAGACACGCTCATCGGCGGCGTGGATTACGACACTTGGCACATGACCAACTGCACACAGGAACACCTCGAGTGGCTCGCGCAAGACAACGGGGCCGCGGCGTCGTCGCAGAAGGAAGTCATCGACTGGAAGGACGATGACGGCAAGCCCATCATTCACGAGGTGCGGACCATCGCGGCATCGCAAGGCGAAGGCGGATCGCGCCTAATCGATTTCACGTCCGAACTGAATTCCAAGCGCGGGACGATCCAGCTCAAGGGCGACCTGCAACATGCGGGCATGCAAATCCGCATGGCGAACGAGGTCAGCGAGCACGAGGACTCGACGCAGTACATCCTGCCGGAGGGCGCCAAGGAAAACAAGGACGACGAGGTCGTCGGCGCGTGGTGGGTCATGGGCAGCGTCATCGTGAACGAGAATCGGGTGTGGGTGTTGCACATGACCTCGCCGGACTTGGTCACGGGGCAGCCTGTCTATTCGATTCGCCGTTACGCCCGGTTCGGCGCGTTTTTCGAGCCGGAGCTGAAAGAAGGCACGCCGCTGGAGCTGAGCTTCCGCGTCGTCGTGAGCGAGAAGGAACTGGACGCGAAGGCTTGCGCTTCGTTATACGCGGCCTACGCCGCGTCGCGGAAGAAGTAACCCGGACCCTGGGATGGTCATCGGCGCGATGAGCGACACGCACGGCAACGCCGCGTTGATGCAGCGGGCCGCCGAGAGGATGACCGCCGACTTCGGCGTCTCCACGATCTTTCACGCCGGGGACATGTACGCCGACGGGCGCCTGCTCCGGATGTCCGGTTTCGACGTGCGCATTGTGCCGGGATTGGGCTGCGACGAGTATTTCGATACCTCGATTCCCCGGCGGATTTCCGACACCTTCAACGGAACGGCCATCGCCTGCACCCACGCGGAGAAAAACCTGCGGGCGGCGGAATATGCCGCGGCGGTAATCGTGCTGGGACACACCCACGAGGCGCGCGTGGAACAGTTGGGGCGGTCGGTATTCGTGAATCCCGGACACCTCAAGTCGGACATGGACCGCGGGCAGCGCCCCTCCTTCGCAACCATCGCCATCGAGCCGGACGAGGTTGAAGTGACGATTCACGAGATTAACGGCATTGTCCGGACGCGCGAGACTTTCCGGCGCGAGGACATCGGGTAGGGGGACTACTCCCGAATGCCCGGATTTCTAGCCCGAACGAAACCAACGGCATCCTATGCGTAGTCCAACAGGCGGAGATTCCCTGTCATGATGCCGCTGCGACTCGAATCGGACGCCTCGCCGCTCCTGAACGCCTATCACATGGCCCGCGTGGCGAAGGCGGTATATTCGGATACCCCCGGCGCTTTCAGGCCCGAGGTGGCCGAGGCCTTCCCCCTGCTGAGGACCTTCCGCAAAGGCCGGACCTTCGGCCTCGTCGGCGCGAACGAACGGCATGCCGTGGTCGCCTTTCGCGGGACCTCCGGCAACAACGAATGGCTCGAGGGACTCGCCTACGGCCAAGTCGACGAGCCACCGGGCCGCGTCCACGGCGGCTTGGCCGAGGCCTTGGGCGGCTTATGGAATGAGTTGTTGGCCGCGCTGTACGACGCCAACGCCCTCGACAAGACCCTTTGGCTCGCCGGACACAGCCTGGGTGGATCGCTCGCGGTGCTCGCCGCGCGGCGTCTCGAACGCCAGGGCTATCAGCCGAACGCCGTCTTTACCTTCGGCGCACCGACGGTCCTCGACGCCGACGCCGCGAAGTCGTTCTCGATTCCCGCGTGGCGATTCATCAACAACGAGGATGCCGTCCCGGGACTTCCTTGGCCCGTCATGTTCGACTCGTACCGTCACGTTGGCGAGCGGGTCCACTTCCTCGCCACCGGTCGCATCGCTGAAAACCGGCACTCCGAGGGCCTCGCACGCAAACTTGACCGCGCCGACGCCATCGGCATGGGCCCCATCCTCGCGGGACCCTTCCACGACCACGCAATGGATAGGTATATCGCCCGCCTCGCAGCGCACGCCGCCGATCCCGCCCTACAGTCCTAATCCCAAATGCTCAAGGGCCACCACCAA
>CANKTP010000034.1 GCA_947486375.1 Candidatus Hydrogenedentota bacterium
GGGGGCCGCGACGTCCCGTGGTTGGACGGCGGCGGCGTGGCGTTCCCCACCAGCCGCAACCCAATCGATGTCGTCTTCACTGTCCGGTGGCCCGCCGTGTTTCCGACGATGGGAGTCGGCGAAATCCTGATCGAGGCGCGGGACGGCCTGCCGCAGATCGACGGCCAATGCAGCGTCGACTTCATCTTCGAGCAGGCGCCAAACATCGCGAAACTGATCGACCCGGTCCAAGTCCGCCAGGTCGACGCCAATCTCGACGCGATGATCGCGACCCTCAGCACCGAGGTGAAGGGCGGCGAAAAAGTGTTCACCGACCTGCCGCCGGCCCTGTTCTTCCGGATCAGCTACGACGATGGCGCCCGCAAGCTGAAAATGAAGGGCATCCATGTCGTCCCGGTCTCGGGCGCGACCTATGTACTCCTCAACGTCCTCAACGCCGGCGAATACCGGACCCTTCGCGCGCTCAGCAACCATGCCGACTGGGTCGACGCGGTCGACGATCTCTTCGTCGCGGCGAGTCACACGCTGGACATCGACGACAGCGATCTCGATCCCGCCGACGTCCTCGCGCTGACGACCGGCGACGCCCAGGGCACGGGTTTCATCGTGGTGGCGATGCAAAACGCGGCGTCGTGCGCCCCCTTGCCGGTGAGCCTCGAGGTGATCATGGTCGAGCCGGGCCTGACCCCGGGTGGAATCGCCATTGTCAATCCCTCGTGCGTCTTCGACGAAAAGTTGACCCTTCTCCATAAGAACGACTTCGGCGGACGCCCGGAGAACTTTTCCTTTGAGTGGTATTACATGCCGGACAACGGCGGCTTGGAACCCCCGGTGCCCAGCGGAGCAAACCCCTTGGCCACCGTCGGCGGCGACGGGCGCTATGCGGGCCAGGCGTGGAAAAGGCCGCCCTTGAACACCCCTGTCAGCGGAAACGGCGTAAACTCGATCGCCATCGTCGGGCCCGGGCTTCTCACCCTGACCGACAACTGGTTTGCGGTCCGTTACAAATCCACCACCAATCCGACACTCCCCTGGCACAACCAATTCAGCGAATTTACCCATCCCCAGTTCGCCGAGGGCTGGCTCAAGCGCGTGGTCGGGGACATCAATCCGTTTAACCAGCGCGCGACCGGCGGCGGCATCGAGGGCGCGGAGTCATCGTTCGCGTCCTTCGGCAACAATACCGTCAACACGCTGGTCAGCATGATCAGCCAGGCGGGCCCGCGTTATGCCGGAAACGTCGCCCTCAATTGCAACGACCTCGATTCGCTCGGCCTCATCCCGATCTACGAGACCGTGCTCGACCGTGGCCGCAGCCTCAGCATCGACGCCCTGTCCCCGTTGAACCATCCCGGCGTAAACCAAGCCCTGCTCTTGGTGGCCAGCCGCGTCAGCGACTTGTACATGCTCTTGGGCAACGAGGCCTACGCCGACGCCGAGGATCCGACCATCGCATTCGGGACGGATGACGGGACCTACGGCGCGTATGCATCGAGCATCCATCCTTTCATGAACCAGACCAGTTCGTTGCTCGAGGAAGAACTGGCGTTGCTGCGCGGACGGGACGACATTTTCTCACCGCGGGTCGACAGCCAGCCCGTCTACAACCGCCTGACGTGGAACTTCACCATCGACATGAGGGGCGGCGAAGTCGCCTACGCGCTGAACTACAACATCCTCGACGGGCCCGTCGGCGAATTCCCCCCCGACGGGGTCATCGACGAGGCGGACGCGAAGCGGCTCTATCCCCAAGGGCACGGCGACGCCTGGGGCCACTACCTCAAGGCAATGAAGGCTTACTACGCCCTGCTCGCGCACCCCTTTTACGCATGGAGTCCCCGGACCGAGGGCATCCTCGTGGGCGGCCAAGCGGTCACGGTCGACTTTATCGACGAGCGCCGCTTCGCGGCGGCCGCGGCGGCGAAGGCGCGCACGGGACAGGAAATCGTGAATCTCGCGTACCGCGAGGAATATGTCGAAGACCCCTCGGGGAACTGGCAGGGCTACCGCGACCCCGATCCGGACCGCGCCTGGGGCTTCTCGGATTGGGCATCGCGGGCCGGGCAAGGCGCCTACATCGACTGGGTGACCGGGAACGCCATCCTGCGCGCGCAGATTCTCGATGCGGACGACGACCGCGGAATCCTGCACATTGACCGGACGACGGTGCCCGAGCTGGCCGAGGTGGCGGCGGCCTACACGACGATTGAGGCAACCGCCGACGCTGCGGACCTGGGCCTGAATCCCCTTGGGCTGGGGACGAACGTGATCCCCTTCGATATCAGCCCGTCCTTGATCGATGACGGCCTCACCCACTTCGAGCAGATCGAGGAGCGCGCGGTCACCGCGGTCAGCAATGCGGCGGTGGCGTTCAACCGCGCCACGAACTCGACGCAATTGCTCCGGCAGCAGCAAGACTCGCAACTGGCCTTCGAGCGCGGCGTCGAGCAGCAGGAAATCGACATCAACTCGCGCCTTATCGAGATATACGGGTATCCCTATCCCGAGGACATCGGCCCCGGCAAGACCTACGCGACGGGATACAACGGGCCCGACATCTACCATTTCATGTACGACGACGACAACGGGCTCCGTCGCGACGGGGTGCTGGACTCGGTCTACTTCGCCGATCCCGTGGCCCCCTCGAACGACGTGCCGCCGCCGGACATCCCGTCCCTCGCGGAGAGCCAGTTGGCGAACTACGCCGAGGCGGAACGGGTGACCATCGGCGAGGGCGACATCCAGTTCAATGTCAACGTCGTGAACTACGACGTCATACAGCCCCGGGTGGTCGGGAACACCGCCTTGGTCAATTACCTGCGCGAGTATTATCCCAACATCACCGTCCCCGGCTCCGGGAGCGGCCTAGTGAGCGCCGTGCAAATGCAGACCGTGCCGATCAGCTACAACATGTCGAACACAAAGGGACGCTTCGGGATCACCAAGCCCGCCGGGTTCTCCGAACGCCGCGCCCCGGGCGAACTCCAGACCGCCCGCGCGGAGCTGAACCAGGCCCTGGCCGCATTCATGATCGCGATCGACGACTATAGCGGGCTGGCGGCCAGCATCGAGCACCAGGCCGAGCTCATCGACGCCCAATACGGCCTCACCGCCAGCCAGCTTACGCTGCTTAGCGCGCACTCGGCGAAGAGGGTGTCGCTCCAGCAGAAGATATACAACTTCAAGATCGCCCAGTTCGCCCTCAATACTGCGGCGACCATCATCGAGAAACTCGGCGAATCGGCAGCCGAGGCAATCCCCACGGTCACCGGGTTCACCGCCGGCTTCTCGATCGGGATCGAGGTGGATCTCCTCGCGCCGGTCCGCGGCATCTTGGAGACAGTCGCCGTCATCGCCGCCGAGGCGCTCAAGATCGTCTCCGAGGGATTGGAACTGGGCGTGGTGGCCGCCGAGCAGGAACAGGAGCGCGTCGACGACAAGCTGACCTTCGACCAAGCCGGTCTCGATGGCAATTTCGCGCTGCTCGAGAAGCTCAAGGAACTCGAGGAACTCTTGGGTGCCGAGATTCCCGCGCGAATCGGGTTGCACACCAGCCATGCCGCCATCACCCAGGCGATGGGCGAATACCTGAAAGTCGTCGCCGAGGCTGACCGCCTCATCGAGGGGCGGACGCTCTTCCGCCGCCAGACTGCCGCCGACGTCCAAAGCCAACGCTATCGCGACATGGCGTTCCGCATCTTCCGGAACGACGCCCTCCAGAAGTATCGCGCCCAGTTCGATCTGGCCGCGCGCTTTACCTTCCTCGCGGCCAAGGCCTATGACTACGAGACCACGCTCCTATCGAGCGACCCGATGTCCGGAAGCCGGTTCCTGACTAACATCGTCAGGGCGCGCCAGATTGGGGCCATCGAGGACGGTCTCCCCCAGACCGGCGTCGGGCTTGCCGACTCCCTTGCCGTCATGGGGCGAAACTTCGACGTGCTCTTCGGCCAACTGGGCTTCAACAACCCGCAGGCCGAGACGAACCGCTTCTCCTTGAGGCACGAGTTGTTTCGGGTCCTGCCAGCGCCCGAGGGCGACGAGGCTTGGCGCGAAGTGCTCGCCCAAGATTACTTTGCCAACGGCGCGGGAACGGTCGGCAACCTGTGGGACGTCCCTGAGTTCCGGGAGTTCTGCGTGCCCCCGGCCGAGTTCGGGGCCGTCGAACCGGGTATCGTCATCCCCTTCACCACCACCATCGAGGAAGGCAAGAATTTCTTCGGACGCGATTCGGGTGGCTTGGACAGCTCTTACGACTCGACGCAGTTCGCGACGAAAATACGCTCGGTCGGCGTCTGGTTTAGCGGCTACGACGCGCTCGACCTCTCGAATACGCCCCGCGTCTACTTGGTCCCCGCCGGTACCGACACCCTCAGGTCACCGACCGGGTTCCGGGGCCAGAAACGCGAGTTCAAGGTCCTCGATCAGATCATGCCCATTCCCTTCCCGATCGGGACCGACGAACTCGACGATCCTTCGTGGATTCCCTCGGTCAACTCGCTTGCCGGCAGCCTGACGCCCATCCGGCGTTTCGGGCGCTTCCGGGCCTACCACGACAGCGGCGAGTTCAGCATCGAGGAAATGCAGCGCGACAGTCGGCTTGTCGGTCGCTCGGTGTGGAACTCGAGGTGGATGTTGATCATCCCGGCCAGCACCCTCGGCGCGCCCATCGACCCCGTGCAAACCACGAATGTCGACGAACGCCTGGATCTATTCATACGCGGCCCAGAGGTCGGCGGCGAACGCACCGGCGAGGGTGTCTCGGACCTCAAGATTTTCTTCGAGACTTACGCCTATCCAAGACTCAAGAAATCGCCGGGTACGGATACGGTTGCGGTGGTCGCGCCATGATGACCGCACACAATACGCGACCGGCAAAGGTCGACCACACCCCCATGTGTCCCATTCTTCCCATGCCTCCCATGGCCGATTCGCGTGCGGGAACTACATTCAGGAGCACGAACATGCACCGCCACAGACCAGGCTGGATTCCCCGGGCGTTTGTAGCCACGACATTGTGCTTCTGGCTGGCCGCGGTCTCGATCGCGGGAATCCCCGAGCCGGGCATCTTCCTCTATGGACAGGTTCTGGATGACGAGGGCCAGTTGGTCACGACGGGCGAACTGTCGTGGACGTACACGCCGTCCGGCGGCGGCGAACCCCTTGTGGTGACCGCCACGTTGACGACGCTCAATGGCCCCGGCGGACCCTATTCCTATTCGGCGCTCATTCCCTTCGAGATTCCCATCGAGGGATACCCAGCGCAGTCGAAGGCCTTGACGCTCTCCGCCACGCCTTCGTCCTACACCCGCGACGGCCAAGTCGTCGGCGGGGCCATACACACCACGCACGTCGTTACCTTGTCGCGCGCCGACCGCGGCAAAGCCGTCCGCGTCGACGTGTGCCTGACCTGCGGCCCCAGCACGGCCACGGTCCACTCCGCCGACGTCAACGAGGATTACAAATTCTCGCTCGGCGAATTTCTTCGCGTCATTGAGTTTTACAACGCCACCCTGACACACGACTATCATTTGGACTCGGAAGGCGAAGACGGCTACGGCATCGGCTTCGGCCCGCGCGACGGCGATCCGCACAGCAGCGACTACTACGGCGGCGCGGATTGGCGCCTTTCCCTAAACGAAATCGTCCGCATCATCGATCTCTTCGCATCCACCCGCGATCATTCTTATGCGGCCGACCCCATGGCGGCGGACGGCTTCAAGAAGGGCGGAGAGCAGGCCGGATCGGCGAAGTCCATCGCCCCCGGCGTATCGGTCACCCGCGAAGTGACGGCATGGGTACAGGATGCCGGCGGCCTACGCCTCGAATTGACGCTCCGCGTTTCCACCGGCCCGGTCGGCGCGCTGAGCGCCCTCGCCATCCGCGAATCGCTTCCGCCCGGCTGGGCCTACACCGGGCTGACCGGCGGCGCGGCGCCCTTGAACGATCCCTCGACCTCCGATCCGGGCACCCTCGAGTTCGCCTGGTATCCGGTCCCGGCGGGTTCGTTCGCGATCACGTACTCGGTCGTCGCAGTCGGAAGCGAATCGCCCGCCGAGGCCCTCGAGGGTCTTGGAGGAGTGGCCATCTACCGCACGGTCTCGGGCGAATCTGAATTCCAGGCCTCCGTCATTCCCACCGGCGATGTTCCCTCCGGGCCGGAGACGCCGCTCCAAATTGCTGCGGCGACAACGTCCGGCGTTCGGGCTGAATCGCCCGAAGGCGGCGATGTTGATGGTACCGATGGAGGGACAAGCGGATCGGTTGGCGGCGGCGAAGATCTAGCTCCTGCGGAGCAGGCCGCGGAACTTCCCTTGGGCCCGGCGTGGCCCCTGGCCGCCCTCGTGGCAATCCTTGGAATCGCCCGATTGACTCGACGCGCAACGAGGCAGAACCCATGAACAGCCACACATCGGTAAAATCGGGGACGGTTCAACCCAAACGGACGCATCGACACATGACGATCACTGACCAAAATCCGATGGCACGCGCGACGGGCCTGCGGGGAACCCTCGCATTCGTCCTGGCGGCCGCGCTGCTGGCCTTTGCGCCCGCGTCGTACGGCGCTTTCGTGGCACCCACCGTCGCCGCCGTCACCACGGACGAGGACACGCAGAGCGCCGTGATCGTGATCACGCAAGGCGTCGGAGACACGCTGACAGCCTTCTACAAGATCACCAGCATCACCAACGGGACGCTCGACAAGAGCGACGGGACGACGGCCATAACGAACAACGATTTCATTACCCTGGCCGAGGGGACCACGGGCGTCAAATTTACCCCGGATGCCGATCTGTTCAGCCCGGCCACGGCCACGTTCTCCTTCACCATCGAGGCGGACGACAATGGCAGCGGCCCTGGACTCGGCAGCCCCATCACGGCCACCGTCACCGTCACACCGATAGCGGACACCCCCTCGGTCACCAACGTCACCACGAACGAGGACACACAGACCGCCTCCGGCTTGGTCATCAGCCGGAATGCCAACGACTCGACCGAGGTCACCCACTTCAAGATTACCGCCATTACGAACGGGGCGCTATTCAAAAACGACGGCACGACATCGATCGCCGGCAACGACTTCATTACCTTCGCCGAGGGAAACGCCGGGCTCAAGTTCACGCCAACGGCCGACTCGATTGCCACCGGCTCGTTCCAATTCCAAGGGGCGACGTCAGGCGCCGGCGCGGGACTAAGCGGGGGCGCCGCGACGGCCACCATCGCCGTGACGCCCATCGCCGATACCCCCTCGGTGACAGGCTCCACCACGAACGAGGACCTTCAGACAACAACCGGCCTCGTCATCAGCCGGAACGCGAACGACTCGACCGAGGTCACCCATTTCAAGATCACCGCCATCACGAATGGCGCGCTTTTCCGGAACGACGGGACGACCTCCATCTCGAACAATGCGTTCATCACCTTCGCGCAGGCCAACGCGGGGCTGAAGTTCACGCCCTCGTCGGATTCTATCGCCGCGGGGAGTTTCGCCGTTCAGGGGGCCACGTCAAACGGCGGCGCCGGCCTTAGCGCGCTGGCCGCGACCGCGACAATCACGGTCACGCCCATCGCGGACACGCCGTCGGTCACCAATGCCACCACGAACGAGGACGTGCAAACTGCCTCCGGGTTGGTCATCAGCCGGAACGCGAACGACTCGACGGAAGTCACGCACTTCAAGGTCACAGCCATAACGAACGGGTCCCTCTTCCAGAATGACGGGACGACCGCGATCGCCGGCAACGACTTCGTCACGTTTGCCCAGGGGAATGCCGGCCTAAAGTTCACGCCCGCCGCCGATTCGTTCGCCGCCGGCTCGTTCACAATCCAGGCATCCACGTCCGGCGTGGATGGCGGCTTGGGGGGGAGTACCGCGACCGCGACCATTACGGTGACAGCAATCGCCGATACGCCCTCGGTCACTGACGCCACCACCAACGAGGACACGCAATCTTCCTCCGGCCTGGTCATTAGCCGCAACGCGAACGACTCGACCGAGGTCACTCATTTCAAAATTACGAGCATTACGAACGGGTCGCTTTTCCGGAACGACGGGACGACCTCCATCGCGAACAATGCCTTCATCACCTTTGCCCAAGGCAACGCGGGGCTGAAATTTACGCCCACCGGGAATCTCTCCAGCCCGGGCACCCTATTTTCCTTCGACATCCAGGGGGCGACGTCAAGCGGTGGTGCCGGCCTAAGTGCGCTGGCCGCGACGGCGACAATCACGGTCAATCCCGTCGCGGACACGCCCTCGATCACCAACGCTGCCACGAACGAGGACGTCCAGACAACGTCAGGCCTGGTCATCAGCCGCAACGCCAACGACTCGACCGAGGTCACCCACTTTAAGGTCACGTCGATCACAAACGGGACATTGTTCCAAAACGACGGGACTACGTCGATATCGAATTCCGCTTTCATAACCTTCGCCGAGGGGAATGTCGGCCTCAAATTCACGCCCACTCCCGAGTCGTTCTCCAATGGATCGTTCACGATCCAGGCGTCCACCTCCGGCGTGGACGGGGGCCTCGGGGGGAGCACCGCGACGGCGACCATCACCGTGACCTCGATCGCCGATACGCCCTCTGTCACCAACGCCACCACGAACGAAGACACCCAGTCGTCATCCGGGTTGGTCATCAGCCGTAACGCCGCTGACTCGACCGAGGTCACCCATTTCAAAATAACCAACATCTCGAACGGCTCGCTGTTCCGGAACGACGGGACAACCGCGATAGCGAACGACGCCTTTATCACCTTCTCGCAGGGAAACGCCGGTCTAAAGTTTACTCCGGCGTCGAATACCAACACAGCGGGGACCTTCGATATCCAGGGAGCGACGTCGAATGTCGGCGCCGGTCTCAGCCTGCTCGCCGCCAACGCGACCATCACGATCACCCCGATCAACGACGCGCCGGTATTGGACAATTCCGGGAGCCTTGTGCTGGTCAGTATTAACGAAGACAATTTCACGAGTGCCGGCACACAGATATCCTCCATCCTGGCGGTCGGCACGATTACCGACGACGATCCCCTCGACCCCGAGGGAATCGCCGTCACTGCCCTAGTCTCCACGAATGGCGACTGGGAGTTCTCGCTCGACGCCGGGACAACCTGGGGTTCGTTCGGAAGCGTGACTGCCGACAGCGCAACCTTGCTCGGCACCGACGAATTCATCCGCTTCGTCCCCGATCCGAACTTCAACGGCACGGTCAGTTCCGGGATCACCTTCAAGGCTTGGGACCAAAGCCTGCACGCATCGGGCGACACGGCAATCGACGTCTCCCCCGGGGGGGTGGCCACTCCCTTTAGCACCGCGACCGAGACCGCGAATATCACCGTGGTGGCCGTCAACGATGCCCCACTCCTCAACAATGGCGGCGACCTCGTTTTTGGAGGCGTCGCCGAGGATCCCAATCCCAACAACGGGACCTTGGTGTCGACCATGCTCGCCTCCTCGGGCACCGTGCCCAACCCGATCACCGATCTCCTTGATGCTTCCCCGCAAGAGGGGATCGCGGTCATCGCCGTGGACAACACGAACGGCGCGTGGCAGTTCTCGACGAACGGGGGCACGTCGTGGGCCGCGTTCGGGGCCCCCGGGCCGGTCTCGAATACCGCCGCGACGGTGCTCTTCGACAGCCATTTGGTCCGGTTTGCCCCCTCGCTAAACTTTAATGGGACTGTCGCCACGGGCATCACGTTCCGCGGGTGGGATCGTACCGGCGCGTTCGCCAGCGGGGACCAGAACGTAAATGCGTCCGCGACCGGTGGCACGAACCCGTTCAGCAGCGCCACCGATACTGCGGCCCTCACCGTCACCCCGGTGAATGACGTCCCCGTCGTGAACGACGACCCCGGCATCGCGGTGAGCGAAAATGGATTTGTCGATATCGACGTATTGGCCAATGATTCGGACGTGGACAACGTCATCGGCGACTCCACGTTCCAAGTTACTATTGGCCCCGCTCACGGGTCGGTGGGCCTCGATACGAACACGAACTTGTACCGCTATTCGCCCGAACCCAACTACAACGGCCCGGACACGTTTACCTACCAGTTGACCGACGTCGGCAGCCCCGCGCTTTCGGACAGCGCCCTGGTGTCCATCACTGTCAGCGCGGTAAACGACCCGCCCGTGGCGGGAAACGACACCGCCGAGACCAACGTAGACATTCCGGTCGAGATCGACGTCTTGGCCAATGACGAAGACCTCGAGACCGCACTCGATCCGGCGTCGGTGATTGTCACGGTTCTCCCGAGCAACGGCGGCACATCGGTGAATCCCACGGATGGCGTCATCACGTATACGCCCGACTCCGGGTTCCAGGGGGTGGACAGTTTTGAATACGAAGTCGCCGATACGGATCCCTCGTCCCCAGAGTCGGCCACCGCAAACGTGACCGTTGCAGTGTCTCCATCCGCGATCGAGGTGGACTCGAAAATCGACGAGCAAGACGGCAATGTGTCGATCCCTGGAAGTATATCCCTGCGGGAGGCAGTTCGGTTCATCGCGGACGGCGGGACAATTACCTTCGACGCGGCGGTGTTTGCCGGGTCGAACGAGATTACACTGACGCTCGGGGCGCTCGAAGTCGATGGAAGCGTCACCATCACCGGCCCCGGCGCCTCCCGATTGGCCATTAACGGCAACGGGCTTTCCCGCGTCTTCGATATCGTGGCGGGCGAAGTCGTCATGACCGGCCTGACCGTCAAGAACGGGAGCGTCGAGGACGAGGACGGCGCCGGTCTTCGCGTGGGTTCCAGCGCATCGCTCGAATTGTCCAACATCGTTGTCTCGGGTAACGAAGCCACCGATACCGACGCCGCCGAGAACGAGCGCGGCGGCGGTATCTTCGCCGCCGGTGCCCTCACGATTCGCGATTCGAATATCGTGGACAATGCGGCGGGGGCCGGCGGCGGCATTTACTCCGAGGGCGGAATCGACCTTGCCAATGCGACCGTTTCGGGCAATGCCGCCACCGACCGTGACGGCGGCGGCATCCTTTTCGCCGGTGCCTCGCCGGTTACCGCGACGGCCATCACCCACGCCACCATCACCGGCAACAGCGCCGAGGGTGGCGGAGGGGTCAGCCGCGAATCCGGGATTCTCTTGTTCCGGAACTCGATTATCGCGGGAAATTCCGCGACGGCGTCTCCCGATGTAAAGGGCGTGGTCGAGAGTAATGGGACGAATCTTGTCGAAAATGCGACCGGCAGCGAGGCGGGATGGGAGTTGACGGATTTACTCGGAATATCCGCCGCGATCGTGCTTGACACCATCATGCGGGACAATGGCGGCCCCGTATTCACGCACGCCCTTCTGCCCGATAGCCCGGCGATCGACGCCGGGACCAATGCCGCAGTGACGGCCGCATCCCTGACCACCGACCAACGCGGGACCGGCTTCCCTCGCATCAAGGGCACGACCGTCGACTTGGGGGCCTACGAGACGGGCGCCCTGACGGTCGACACCCTTGTCGATGAATCCGCGAATCCGGGCACGGGCACCTCGTTGCGCGAGGCCCTGTCGGTCGCCGAGCCCGGCGACACGATTACGGTCGTCCCCACGGGCGTCATGAATCTTGCCCTGGGACCGTTGGAAGTCGACAATAGCGTCGCCATTCACGCCGCCGGCAGCGCCCAATTCGCGATCGACGGCGGAGGCGCATCGAAAATTCTGTTCGTCCCGGATCAACTCTCGCATGTCGCCATTACCGGCGTAACGTTCACCAATGGATTCGAGGACACCACGGGCGGCGGCGCGCTGCTAAACTATGGCGCGATGGTCATGACCGATTGCGCGTTCCTCGACAATACCGCCGATGGAACGGATGGCGGCGCCGTCAACAACCACGGATTGATCGTCTTTAATCACAGCGCTTTCGATGGGAATGTCGCCGGTAACCTCGGCGGCGCCATCATAAATTGGGGCGGGACCCTCACGCTGAATACGTGTACCGTCACGAACAATAGCGCGGGATTCACCGGGGGCGGTATTCACAATTTCCTTGCCGGCACGGTCTCTGTTTTCAGCAGCACCGTGTCGGACAATGAATCCGAAACCGCCGCGGGACTTTTCAATTCCACCACGGGAACGATGTCGCTCTTGAATTGTTCGGTGCTTCGCAATTCCGCCGGCTTGGATGGCGGCGGTATTCTCAATCGCGGCGCCCTCACAGTGGCCAACTCGACGCTCAGCACCAATTCCGCCACCCGCAACGGCGGCGGTATTTTCCAATCCAGCGGTTCGACCAAATTGTTGGGCGCGACAATGACCCAGAATATCGCCGACGACGCCGACTCGGGTCTTGGCGATGGGGGCGGGTTCAAGAATTCCGGCGGCACGGCGACCGCGGGAAATTCGATCATCGCCGGAAATTTCGACACTGTGAACAATGCGGCCGGCGGCAACGTCCATCCCGATGTCTCGGGTACCTTCGTCACGCTAGGAACGAACCTTATCGGAAACCGGAACGGTTCGACAGGGTTTACCGTGGCGGCCTATGGCGACATTGTCGGGACCGCATCGGGCCCCATTGTCCCCGCCCTGGGGCCCCTGGACAACTACGGCGGTCTTTTCGAGACACACGTCCCCGAGCCCCAAAGTCCCGCGATCGACGCCGGAAACGACGCCCTGCTTGTCACGCCCCCGCTGGACAACCCGCCGTACGATCAGCGCGGCGCGGGCTTTGCGCGGCTCGTCGACGGCGATGGCAATGGCGACGGCGACACGGTTGACATGGGCGCGCTCGAATTTCTCACCACCGCGCCGGTCTTTACGAGCGCCCCGGGACTCGTGGTCAACGAAGACGATGTCTACACCTATAATATCGTCGTGGACGACGTGGATGATTTGGACTCGGCCGAGATTTTCGCCATTTCCGCGATCGATCTGCCCGATTGGTTGAGTTTCGACGACGGTGGCGACGGTACGGCAATCCTCACCGGTACACCCACGAATGAGGACGTTAATCCCGGCGATGAAGACAATCCGCCGAGTTTCAATTCGGGCACGCTCGAAGTCTCCCTCGTGGTGGAGGACTGGGCCCATGCGACCAATACCCAAACCTTCTCGGTCACGGTGACAGGGGTAAACGACCCGCCGGACACCACCGACGATCTCGAGAATACCTTCGAGGACACCGAGGTCCCCGTTTACGTTCTCCTGAACGACGCCGACGAGGATGGTTCCGAGGTTTTCGCGCTCAACAACAACAACGTTCTTGTTCACGTCGACGGGCCCCTCGTCAAGGCTTCCGTGGCCGTCACCACCCCGCCGTTGCACGGGACGACACGGGTGGAATCGGAGACGGGCGTGATCTACTACACCCCCGAGGCGGATTTCGAAGGACCGTCCGACACGTTTGTCTACAGCGTTTCGGACAACGGCGTTCCCATGCCTGCCGAAACCTCGTTCGCAACCGTCGTCGTCGACGTCGATCCCGTGAATGACGCGCCGCGGCTCGCCGACGATACATACGCGTTCGATGAAGACATCCCGCTCGAAAATATTGACGTGCTCGCGAACGACGACGATATCGATATCGACGGCGATGTCGACCCGGCCCTACTGTTAATCATCGTGGCGCCACAACACGGCACCGCAGTCCTCGAAACCATTGAAGTCGACGGACTTCCGGTGAAGACCGGGCTGATTACCTACACCCCGGACGCAGACTATAACGGCCCCGACAGCTTCCAATACCGGGCCTTCGACAACGGCGCTCCCCTTCCGCCAGCCTCTGCTACCGCGATGGCGAATTTGACGATCGTCTCCCGCAACGACGAGCCTCGCTTGCTGGCCGACGAAGCCACAACCCTCGAGGACACCCTCGTGGCAGTTCCCGTGCTGGCGAACGATGTCGACGTAGACGGCAGTCTAGTCCCCGCCTCCCTGTTCGTTTCGACGCCGCCCGCGCACGGGACCGCGGTGGTCGTCTCGGGAACGATCAATTACACCCCCAACGCCGACTACAACGGCCCGGACACCCTTTCCTATACCGTCAGCGACAACGGCGCTCCCCTTCCCGCGCTCTCCTCGACCGCTATCCTGCAAATCTCCGTCACGGCGGTGAACGATGAACCAAGATTGACCGACGACACCGAGACGACAATCGAGGACACGCCTGTCGCCCTCGCGGTTCTCCTGAATGACGACGATGTCGACGTCCCTGGGATTCTGAATACGGGAACTCTCGATGTCGAATTCGACTTGGCCTCGCTCACCGTGGTTACCCCGCCCGCGCACGGCTCCACATCCGTCGATCCGGACACTGGGATCGTCACCTACACGCCAGCCGCCGATTTCGACCAGGCCGATTTCTTCGAGTACGAAATCACCGACCACGGCATCCCCGCGCCCGGATTGACCACGCGCGCCCGGGCCGATATCGGCATCACCGCGGTAAACGACACACCCCGCCTGTTCGACGACTTGGCGTTCACGGACGAGGAAGCGACGGTCGAAGTCGCGGTCTTGGAACATGGCAACGTTGACGACTACGATGTCGACGGCGTAATCCTTCCGGCAAACGTCACGATCGTTGGCGGGCCGTCGAATGGCGTCGCGTCCATCAATCCCGCGACCGCGGTCATAACCTATACCCCGAACGCCGAATTCAACGGCGACGACCTCATCGAGTACCAGGTCGTCGACGAATCGGCGCCCGAGCTGCACCCCACCGCCACCCTGACAATACGCGTGGGGGCCGTGAACGACACCTTGGTGGCGCACGACGATACGTTGGTCATCGACGAGGACGAAGCCGACGCCGGCACCCTGACGGTCGACATCCTCGCGAACGATGAAGACATCGACGGCGACGCCCTGCCCTCATCGGTCACCATCGTTACCCCGGCGACCCATGGCGCCACGGCCATCGATGCCCAGACAGGCGCGATAACGTACACCCCGGGGTTGAACTTCAACGGCGTCGACACGTTTGTGTACGAAGTGGCGGATTTCGGCCTGCCCTTGCCGCCGACGACCTCCCAAGCCACCGTCACGATTACGGTGAATGCCGTCAACGACATTCCCAGCTTGACCGCGCCGATGACCGGCCTGGTCCTCCAAGACACCGACCTCGCGATTGCCGGCGTAGCCATCGCCGACGTGGACGTCGACGAGGCCGCGACGCCGCATCTCGAGGTGGGCCTATCGGTATCCGACGGCAGGCTCACGGTCTCATTGGGCGCTTCGCCCACGGTCGTGGTCGGGGATGGGGCGATCGGTACGCCGTCGATGACGTTGCGGGGCCCGCTGCAGGAACTCAATGCAGCCCTTTCGACGCTGGTGTATCACGGCGATCTCTTGCACTACCAGTTCGATACCGTGGTGTTGGGCGTGGACGATCTGGGCAACACCGGCAGCGGAGGCGCTGGCACGGCCGCGGCCGCAGTCTTGGTGACCATTTTGCCGACACGGTTGGAAGTAAGCACGCTCGTCGACGAAGACGACGGCGACGAGAGCCCGGGAGACGTCACGCTGCGCGAGGCCATCCGCGAAATCCAGCCCGGCGGCCGCATTGTCTTTGCCCCAGGGCTCACGGGCACCCTCGCGATGGTTTCGAGCCTTGGCCAGTTCGCCATTGGCAAGTCGCTCACGATTGACGGACCCGGCGCATCCGTGGTCACCATCAGCGCCGGCCACGCCTCGCGTATCTTCAACATTACCGACAACGACTCGATTCCAAACAAACAGGTCGTTGTCCGGGGCCTCTCCCTGACGGACGGTCTGCCGGCCGCGGGTCTGGGAGGCGGTGCAATCAACAATACCGAGCGCCTAGTCATCGACCGCTGCGTCGTTTTCGGAAACCAAGCCGAGAACGGCGGCGGTGTCTTCACCCGCGGGGCGCTCACCGTGGTGGATACCTCGGGTTCTGGAAACACCGCCATCGATTCCGGCGGCTTCCTGTTGAGCTTCCCGAGCGAGACTTCGATCGTTCGTCGGTCAACCCTTGCAGGCAATAATGCCAAGCAGGGCGGCGCCATAATGAACGTCGGTAGCCTCCAGGTGGAAAACAGCACCCTTTCCGGCAACAGCGCCACCCAGGACGGCGGCGCCATATATCACGGCACGACCGCATCGTTCCTCGCCGTCAACGCCACCATCACCGACAATATCGCCGACGCCAACGCGGCCTCGAGCGGGCTTGGCGGCGGGATATTCGTCGTCACCGGCGCATCGCCGGCGAACCTGCGCAATAGTATCGTCGCAGGCAACTTCGACACGCCCAACAACTCAGGGGAGGGCATCGTGAACCCCGATGTCTCGGGCGCGTTTGCGGGTAATCACCACAATATCGTCGGTCTCCCCGACGGCGCCTCCGGCTTCTCGGGCTCGGACATCTTCTTCGGCGAGGCGGGACTCTCGGCGATCGAGGAATTAGTCGATCCGATCCTGTCCGACAACGGCGGATTCACCCTCACGCACGAATTGGTCGATTTTGGCCCGGGTGTCAACGCCGGCGACAACGAGTACATCGCCACGCCCCTTGAAGGGCCGCCGTTTCACGATCAGCGCGGCGTCGGATTCGACCGCATTTCCTTTGGGACCGTGGACATCGGCGCAATCGAAATGCAGGTGTTGGGTAACCCGAACGATACTCTCGCGGCGCAGGACGACCCTGCGGAGACTGCGGAGGACACGCCCGCGCTAATCGCAATCCTCGACAACGACACAGACACCGATCAGGACATTATTCCCTCATCGGTCGTCATCGTGACGCCGGCCGCGCACGGGACCGCAGTCCTAAATCCCGCCACCGGCGCCGTGACCTACACTCCGGACCTGGACTTCAACGGGGTGGACACCTTTGTCTACGAAGTTAGCGACTTCGGCCTGCCTTTGCCACCCGTCACGTCAAGCGCGACGGTCACGGTCACGGTCGCGGCCATCAATGATGCACCCGTCTTGGCCTCGCCTGCGGGCGTGCAGGGCCTGCAGGACCAGGACATTCCCATTGAGGGCATCGTCGTTTCGGATGTCGACGTCGCGGAGTCGGATACACCCCAGATCGAGACGGGATTGACCGCGTTGCACGGCACCCTCGCGATCAACACGGACGCGAGTCCCGGGGTTGTTGTCGTCGCGGGGGCCTCGGGCGAATCCTCCTTTGCCATCCGCGGCGAAGTCGCGGAGATAAATTCCGCCTTGGCGACGCTAGTCTATCGCGGCGATCCCCTTTACTACGGCCCGGACACAATCGAAATCGTGGCGAATGACCTCGGTAATACGGGGGCCGCCGGACCCGAAACCGCGAACGCCGCAGTTTCGGTGAATATCGTGCCCACGCAATTGGAAGTAGGTCTCCTCGTCGACGTGGTCGACGGCGACATTTCCCCCGAACACCTGACCCTGCGCGAGGCCATCGCGGCGGCGGTTCCCGGCGGGCGCATATCCTTCGCGCCAGGACTCGCCGGGACGCTGGCAATGGATTCCCGTCTTGGAGAGTTCACGATTGCGAAGTCGCTCACGATCGACGGGCCGGGCGCCAACGCGATAACCATTAGCGCAGGCCTCGACTCGCGCATCTTCAAGGTTTCCGACGGCGACTCGAGCTCCGACAAGGACGTCGTCATCCGTGGCCTCAGCTTGACGGATGGGGCCCCCGCGCCCGGGCTCAACGGAGGCGCGATTATCAATACCGAACGCCTCCTCATCGACAAGTGCGTCTTCTTCGGAAACGCCGCCGAGAATGGCGGCGGCATTTACAGCCGCGGGTCGATTACCATCGTCGATACTTCGGGTTCCGGAAACTCGGCCGTGGATTCGGGCGGCTTCCTGCTCAGTTTCCCCAGTGGCGCCGCCATTGTGCGCCGCTCGACCATAGCCGGAAACGACGCCAGGCAGGGCGGCGGCATCATGAATGTCGGCAACCTCCGCATCGAGAACTCCACCCTATCCGGCAATAGCACGACGCAGAGTGGGGGAGGAATCTTCCATGGCGCGGCCGCACAACTCCTCGTGGCGAACGCCACGGTGACGGACAATATTGCCGACGCCAACTCGACATCGAGCGGCCTCGGCGGCGGCGTCTTCGTCATTACCGGCGCGTCCCCGGCCGACCTGCGAAACTGCATCGTTGCCGGCAATTTCGATACGCCGAACAATGGCGGCGGGGGAATTGTGCACCCCGATGTCTCGGGCGCTTTCTCTGGAAACCACAATAATTTCATCGGGCTTCCAACCGGATCGGCGGGCCTGACAGGTTCGGACATCTTTTTTAGCGAGGTCGGCATCACCGAACTCGACGAGCTCATTGATCCCGTCCTTGGCGACAATGGCGGGCTGACGTTGACCCACGCATTGACGCTTTTCGGACCCGGTGTCGACGCCGGCAATAGCGCCTTCGTCTCCGCCCCTTGGCTCGAAGGACCGCCCTTCGTCGATCAACGCGGCATTGGGTTCGATCGCGTGGACTTTGCCACGGTCGACGTCGGCGCAGTCGAGTTCCAAGACGGCGATATCAACGACACCCTGGCCGCCCAGGACGACTCCGTTCCCACTCCGGAAGACATCCCCGTGCAAATCGCGGTCATCGACAACGACATCGACACGGATGACGATATCATTCGCTCGTCCGTGCTCATCGTGGAGCCCGCCGCGCATGGCCAGACTCGAATCAACATCGCGACGGGCGCGGTAACGTATACGCCCGCATTGAATTTCAACGGCGTCGATTCCTTTGTCTATGAAGTCCGGGACGCGGGACTGCCGCTGCCCCCCACCAGTTCCCGCGCCACGGTGACGATCTTCGTCAGCGCGGTGAACGACGCCCCCGCAGCCCAAGACGACTTTGCCTTCCCCGAGGAGGACGAATCGCTGGACATCAATGTCCTGGTAAACGACGGCGACGTGGACGGAAATCTCGACCCTGCCTCGGTCGTGGTTATCGCATCACCCGCTCACGGCACGGCCACGCCGAATGCGGCGACAGGCGAAATTACCTATACCCCCGCCCAAAATTTCAATGGCGCGGACAGTTTCACATACCGGGTATCCGACACCGGGTCGCCCCTGCCCGCGTTGTCCGACACGGCGGTCGTCACCATATCCGTTGGCGCCGTCAACGACACGTTGCATGCCGCGGACGACGATGCCGTCACCGACGAGGACGAGTCCGTGTCGATTGACGTCGCCGCGAACGACGACGATTTGGACGACGAGATCGTTCGGTCATCCGTCATCGTGGTGACACCGGCGACCAATGGGAATACGAGCGTTAATCCCTCCTCGGGCGTCATTACCTACACGCCCCGCCCGAATTTCAACGGTGTCGATACCTTTGTCTACGAGATCGCCGATTTGGGAATACCATTGCCCCCGACACGTTCGCGCGCCACCGTCACCGTCGCCGTGAACGCCGTCAACGATGCACCGGAGCTTACGGCACCGCTGTTCCTGCAAGGGGTCCAGGATCAAGACAACGCCATCGACGGCCTCGCGCTCGTCGACCGCGATGCCGGGGAATCCGCCACGCCGTTTATCGAGGTCGACATCGCGGCGGCAAACGGCATACTTTCCTTCGATTTGGCCGCGACTCCCGATGTCCTGGTCGTCGGCGGTTCCGCCGGTTCGCCCTCGGTAAGTCTCCGGGGAACGCCCTTGGACTTGGGCGTCGCATTGAACACTTTCACCTACCGCGCCGATCCCCTTCACTACGCCGACTCGATTTCCATCTCCGTCGACGACCTTGGCAATACCGGTGCGGGGGGGCCGCGTTCCGATTCGGCTTCTGTGCCCGTCACCATCCTACCCGTGTTCATGGAAGTAAGTACGCTTGCCGACACGGTTGACGGCAATCTGTCGCCGGGAAACCTCACCCTCCGGGAGGCCATCGAGGAAGTTTCCCCCGGCGGGCGAATTGCCTTCAAGTCCGCGTTGACCGGTACCCTTTCGATGGATTCCCGCTTGGGCGACTTCGATATCGAAAAGGCGCTCACGATTGACGGGCCGGGCTCGACCGTGATTACGCTGAGCGCGGGACCCGCTTCGCGCATATTCAATATTTCCGACGGCGACTCGGTCCCGAACAAGGAAGTCGTCATCCGTGGCCTCACGTTGACCGATGGGGCGCCGGCTTCCCCGCAAAATGGCGGCGCAATTAGCAACACGGAACGATTGCTGATTGACCGCTGCATCATTTTCGGTAACGAGGCGGAAAACGGCGGCGGGATATACAGTCGCGGGTCGCTAACCCTGGTCGATACGTCTGGCGCCGGGAATACCGCCATCGATTCCGGCGGGTTCCTGTATAGCTTCCCGAGCGAGACTTCCATCGTGCGCCGCTCGACCGTCAACGGGAACGAAGCCCGGCACGGCGGCGGCATCATGAACGTGGGGAGCCTCCGGATCGAGAATAGCACGCTGTCCGGCAATCGGGCCGCCCAGGATGGAGGCGGACTCTACCACGGCGCGGCGGCCCAGCTCCTAGCCATTAACGCGACCATAACGAACAACATCGCCAATGCCAATCCGGCCTCGGGCGGTGTCGGGGGCGGGATTTTTGTGGTCGCTGGGGCATCGGCCGCAGACTTGCGGAATTGCATCGTCGCGGGGAACTTCGATACGCCCGATAACGCCGGTGGGGGCACGGTGCATCCGGATGCGTCGGGCGCCTTCGCGGGCAATCACAACAACCTGGTTGGCCAATCCGACGGTTCTGCGGGTCTCGGCGGGTCCGACGTGTTCTTTGCCGAGGCGGGAATCGTCGATATCGAGGAGGTGATCGATCCCTTCCTCTCCGACAATGGCGGGTTTACCCTCACCCACGCCCTGGTCGAATCCAGTCCCGCCGTCAATGCCGGCGATAGCGCGTTTATCGCCGCGCCCCTCTCCGGACCGCCGTTCTTCGATCAGCGCGGCGCCGGCTTCGACAGGATAGATTTCAGTGCCGTCGATGTGGGCGCATTGGAAGCCCAAGACGGCGTTTCCAACGAAGTACTGACCGCCCATGACGATTTCGCGGCGACAAACGAAGACGAAGCGGTGACCGTGGACGTCCTCGACAACGACACGGGGGCCGATGCCGGGATTCTACCGGCGTCCGTCACCGTCGTGATTGCGGCGGCCCACGGGGCCACAAGCGTCGATGCCGCGTCGGGGTCCGTGACGTATACCCCCGCGCCGGATTTTAGCGGTGTCGATACGTTCGTCTACGAAGTCACAGACAATGGCGCGCCCCTGCCGGCCTCAAGCGCCCTTGCCACGGTCACGATCACGGTGAATGCCGTGAACGACACCCTGGCCGCCAACGGCGATTTCGCGACTACGAACGAGGACGATCCGGTGGCGATATTCGTGCTCGCCAACGACACGGACGCCGCGGATCCAGACGGCGGCGTCGATCCCTCGTCCGTGACCATCGTGACGGCCGCCAGCAAGGGGTCCGTTGGTGTCGACCCCGCAACCGGTGTCGTAACCTATACCCCCGCCCCAAATTCCAGCGGGGTGGACTCTTTCGTCTACGAAGTGCGCGACTTAGGCGCGCCTTTGCCCGCGACCCTCGCCGCCGCCGCGGTCACCGTCACGGTGAATGCCGTGAACGATCCACCTGTCATCATCGCACCCGCCGAGGTACAAGGCCTTTGGGACACCACTATCCCCATCCCGGGCGTGACGCTTGCCGACTTGGACGCCGGCGATGCCGTCGACCCCAGGCTAGACCTGACCGTTGCGGTGTCCAATGGTGCCGTGACCCTCGGCGCGGCCAGCGGCGCGACGGTGACGATTCAGGGTACGGTTGCCCAATTGAATGCGGCATTATCCACGCTCGCCTACCGCGGCGCTCCCCTCTATTTCGGACCCGATACCCTGTCAATCGAGGCGAATGACCGCGGGAATACCGGTTCCGGCGGACCCGCGATCGGCGTGGCGACGGTAAACCTCATGGTCGTGCCCACGGTCATCGTCGTGGGCCTTCTTGAAGATACAATGGATGGCGACGTGTCCCCGGGCAACATCACCCTGCGCGAGGCCATTGCGGAATCCAAGCCCGGCGGGCGCATCGTTTTTGCGGCGGGGCTCGCCGGCACTCTCTCGATGAATCCCCTGTTCGGCGAATTCGTCGTCGACAAGCCGCTCACCATCGATGGGGGATCGAACTCCGGCGCGATTACGCTCAGCGCGGGGTCCGCATCGCGCGTGTTCAACGTCTCGGATGGAAACGTCACTCCTGACAAAACCGTCGTCATCCGGGGCCTCACCCTCCGGGGCGGCAACGCCGGCCTCGGGCAGAATGGCGGGGCAATCCTCAATACCGAGAACTTGCTCATCGACGATTGCGTGATTTCAGGAAATAGCGCCGAAAACGGCGGGGGGATCTACAGCAGCGGACGGCTCGTCGTCGTCGATACCGCGGCTTCCGCAAACAGCGCGGTGGATTCCGGCGGTTTCCTCCTCAGCTTCCAAAGCCTAGATACGGTCATTCGCCGTTCGACGATTTCCGGCAATGACGCCGCGCGAGGCGGCGGGATCATGAACGCGGGAAACCTATTGATCGAGAATAGCACGCTCTCGGGCAACCGCGCGGACCGAGACGGGGGCGGCCTCTATCATGGTGCGGCCACCCAGCTCCTCGTGATCAACGCCACCATCACCGGCAATATCGCCAATGGCGATCCTGCGGCGAACGGACTCGGCGGCGGAATTTTCGTCAACTCCTCGTCTGCGGACCTTCGGAACTGTATCGTGGCAGGCAATTTCGACACCCTCAACAACGCGGGCGGCGGAATCCAGCATCCCGACGTTTCGGGCTCTTTCGCCGGCAACCACAAGAACTTGATCGGCCTGGCCGATGGTTCCGCGGGCTTGGGGGGCTCCGATCTCTTCTTCAGCGAGGCGGGAATCGACGATATTTCCGAAGCGATCGATCCCGTTCTATCGGACAATGGCGGGCCGACCCTCACGCACGCATTGGTGGACTTCGGCCCCGCGATTAACCTGGGCGACAATGCGTTTGTCGCGGCGCCTCTCGAGGGGCCGCCATTCCACGACCAACGCGGCATTGGCTTCGAGCGAATCGCGGTGGGCACCGTCGACGCCGGCGCATTCGAAACGCAAAACATCGGCGAAATCTTGGGCGTTATCATTACGCCCGCCGCCGGGCAACGCCAATCCACCGCGTTCTTGCCCATCTTCTTCATAATCGAGTTCACGGACCCGGTGATCGGCTTCGATGCGAACGACATCGTGAACTTGGGGACCGCCACCGGACTCCTATTCACGGTCACGCCAGACCCCGACATCCCGTACCGCTATCTATTGGAGGTCAATTTCGCTTCCAAGGCGGCCAAGGCTATCGGCGCCGGGGGAACCATTGAACCCGCGATACGGCCAGGGGCCGTGACCGATTCGTTCGACCGGACGAACGTGGCGTCGACGGCCCCCGAGGGAGGCGTAGACTTCGACACTTCGCTCGATTCGGACGCCGACGGTTTCCTTGACATCGAGGAATCGATCGCCGATGCCGATGTCGATGGGACGCCGAATTACCTCGATCTCGACTCGGACGGAGACGGCGATTCGGACGCCATCGAGCGGCTTGCGGAAACGAACCCCTTCGAGACCGCGACGCCTTCCGGGACGTTGATCGTCGCGCCCGCCGCGATATCGGCCACACTCGAGGGCGGAACGGCCGCGATCACGCTGTCGAGTCCCTTTGAGACTCCCTTGTTTTGGGCGGCCGAAGTGGTTGATGGGGGGGACTGGATCGAGATCGGCGATGGACATACCGGCGTTACGGAGGGCGTGGTCGAGATTTCCTACGCTGCCAATGCCGACGCCGGACCCCGCGCGGGCCTGGTCCGCATCACGGCCCCCGACGCAGTAGGGTCACCGTTTGATGTCACGGTCTCGCAGGTGGGCTGCTTGCCGGCTACCCCGGGGAATGTAGTCGCCACGGATGTGCCCCGATTGATCAGGGTTGAACTCACATGGAGCGCCGCGGCGCGCGCCACGAGTTATCAAATCTACCGGAGCGAGGCGCCCGATTTCGCCACAGCGGAACTGTTGGACACGACCACCGGCCTCAGCTATACCGCCCGAAGGGGAAATTCGGGAATTTTCGAGTGCGTCGCGGTCGACGCGAACAATTACTACTACTGGGTGGTCGCGATAAACGACTGCGCGCAAAGCGCCCCGATTCTTGCGGTGGCCGACTTCCAACCCTCCGGAAAATACGAACCCGTGTTCCCCGCGAAGGCGCTGGGTGACTGGACCCAACTGGCTGCCGCGGACTCGCCGTTCGCGATACGGCTTCGCGCCACGCAGCCCATCGATCCGGAAAGCGTGTGGGGAACGGTCCAGGCCGACGGCTTCGAGTCGAACGAGGTCAGGTGGATGCCCCTCGACAGCGACGGCATGGACGGCTGGGTAATTTACGATCCGGTCGAACCATGGGAACCCGGCTCGACCGCGACAATGATCGCCGGAGCCCTCACCTTGGGCGGCGACCCCGTCGGCCCCCATAGTTTCTCCTTTGTCATCGAATCGGAACAGGACGCGGAATTGAGGGGCAAGGACAGCGCCCAAACCGTCCCGCAACCTCGGCCGGATGCATCCGATACCGGCGTCTCGGTAACTCGGATCGGCACGGAATCGGCATTCCGTATCGGGCCCGATGCGGTCTTCGAGGCGCCCGTGACCGTGTGGCTCCCCCTCCCTGACGGCGTCGGCGCGGATTCCGTGGGCTTGGAGTATTACGTCGAGGACGAAAGTGGGTCCGCATGGTACCCCGCCGATCGGATCGCGGGATGGCTCGTCCCCGGAAGCATCGAAACACTGACGAGGGGGGGCGTGGTATACATTGGAATATCCGTTCGCCATGCGGGCACGGCGAGGGTGTTGCCCACCTCCGCACCCGTATCCTCGGCGGCGATCTTGCCGCTTTCGGCATCGTCGGCCCTGGGCGACGTGGCGGCCTTTGCCGTTGCCTTGTCGCTCTTTGTGGCCGTTGGGCGATCGGGGTCGTCACGATTGAAGAAACGAATGTAACGCATTACCCCGGTTTTCGGAGCCTGGCGACGCGGGTGGGTATCGGAATTCCGTGACGGTTCCGGCCGCTATCATGCGGTCGGAACCGGAACGGCGTGCGTGGGCCCGATTACCCGGCGGCGGGGGAGGGGCCATGTTCCCCGGCGGTCGTCGGCCCCGAACAATGCGGTGGCATCGTGCGGTCGATTTTTCTCACCGGGAGTGGCGGCGCAACCCGCCCTTGCCGGTGGCGTTTAATCCGGCCTGAATTCGGCCCCCGATTCGCAGTATAATCCTCCCATGGAACATTCGTTGGACATACCGTCAGCCGTCGGCCGTATGGACACCACGGACATGTTCGACCGTATCGCGCCCCGATACGATTTGCTAAATCGAATTCTTTCGTTTCGGCGGGACACCGCGTGGCGGCGGCGAATGGGCTCGCAATTGCCCCGGGGTTCGAACCTTCATCTCCTTGATCTGGCGACCGGGACCGGCGACGTGCTGATCGGGCTCTATCGCGACACCGGCAAGATCGTGCGCGGCACGGGCCTGGACCTGTCCTCGAAGATGCTTGGGAGGGGACACGCGAAGATTTTGCGGGACGATCTCCAGGGGTCCTTGACCCTTTCGCGCGGGGACGCCTCGCGCCTGGGTTTCGCCGACGCCAGCTTCGATGCCGTTACCATGGCGTTCGGCATTCGGAATGTCGTCGACGTGCCGGAAACCCTGCGCGAGGTTCGGCGGGTGTTGCGGCCCCGGGGACGGGCGCTAATCCTGGAGTTTTCCCTTCCCACGAACCCGTTTATCCGGGGCGGGTATCTCGCGTATTTCCGCCATGTGTTGCCGCTCATTGGCGGGGCGATTTCCGGCGACATGGAAGCCTATCGCTACTTGAACCGGAGCGTCGAGGCGTTTCCGCACGGCGAGGCGTTTTGCGGGTTGCTTCGAAACGCGGGCTTCGTGGAGGTGAAGTCTTTCCCGATGACCCTCGGGGTCGCCACGTTGTACCAGGGAGACAACGGATCGTGAGCGCCCAAGCCATGGCCAGCCGCCATGACGCCAAACGGCAACTCGAGTCCCAAGCGGCTTCTGTCCTTGCCGCGCTGACGACGGAACCCGATCGCCGGCGGATCGTGCGGCTGGAGACGTACATCGACGATCTCGATCCGCTCGCGTGGCTGCGGGCGCAACCGGCGGCGAAGCGCGTTTATTGGGCCGACCGGGAAGGCGCCTTCGCGGTCGCGGGCGTGGGAGCGGCCTCCGAGCTTCAAGGAGAGGGTCCACCCGATTACGTGCGGCTATTCGCCGACCTTCGGGCCGACTTGTCGCCTGCCCATCCGAGCTTGCGCTACTACGGCGGCATGCGATTCTCTGCGGACGAGGCGCACGACGAACGCTGGAAACACTTCGGCGCCTATTACTTTTCCATCCCCAAGTTCGAGGTGGGCCGCAGGGGAAACCAATGCTACCTGGCGTGCAACACCGCCGTCGAACGCGGCGCATGCCCGGAGGACGAAGTCGAGGAGACCCTCGAGTTTTTCGACGGCCTCGTATTCCCGGATCATGCCGCTCCACCATTCGCCGCCGCGGTCCACTCGCGCGCGGATCGGCCAGGGACCGACGGGTGGCATCGGGCGATCGGACGACTGCTCGATGCGTTTGGCGAGGGCACGCTGGAGAAGGCCGTGTTGGCGCGCGAGTCCCTCCTCGAATGCGACGGCCCGGTTGACCCGGTCGATTTTTTGCGCCGCCTTGCCGCTGCGATTCCCTATTCGTTTCAATTCTGCTTTCAGTCGAATCCGGGCCCGGCGTTTGTCGGGGCCAGTCCGGAACGCCTGTACAGGCGGGTAAACACCTATCTCCAGAGCGAGGCGATCGCCGGGACCCGCAAGCGCGGCGCTACCCCCGCCGAGGACGCGGCCCTGGCGCATGACCTCCTGCATTCGGACAAGGACCGCCGGGAACACCGTTTCGTCGCCGATTGGATATGCGGAATTTTCTCGGAACATTGCCGCGCGTCGCGGGGCGGGGACAAGGCCGAGCTATTGGCGTTGCGCCCTGTGCAGCACCTGGTCACCCGGATGGAAGGGATGCTGTGGGCCCCGGATTCGGACGCGGCCTTGCTTGCGGCGTTTCACCCGACGCCCGCAGTGGGCGGGTACCCGCGGGAGGCTGCGCTCGAGGCGATTGCCTCGCTGGAACCTTTCGACCGGGGATGGTTCGCCGGGCCGGTCGGATGGGTGGGTTTCGACTCGACGGAGTTCGCCGTGGCCATTCGATCGGCGTTGGTGGCGGACCAGTACATCTCGGTGTACGCGGGCGCGGGAATCGTGGCCGGATCGAACCCGGGGGACGAATGGGACGAGCTCGAGAACAAGCTGGCAGGGTTGCTCGGCCTGTTCGATACGGATGAGACGGTCGAAGCGGGAAAACAGGACTGACGCCCGGGCGGCATGCCGCCCGGACGCCGGTGCATTCCCTGGGGTTGGCGCTTAGTCGCCGGTGCTCTTCGCCACGCTGGTGGCGGCGAGGAACTCCTGGATTGCCTTGGTGAAGCCCGGGTGCGAGATGGCGCTGATGTGATCGGCCCCATCCAAGATGACGACGTCCGTGACGTTCGACATCGCCGCCCGCATGGCCAGGGTCGTTACGCGAAGCGGATCGATCTCGCCGACGAGGCCCAATACGGGCACCGCATTCTTTTTCAATTGTTCCGGCGTGACCGTCAGCTCGCTCATGCCTCGCATGACGCCTGCGAGGGCCAGGACATCGTTGGTCGAGGCGAGCATGGCGTTCGTGGCCTTGAGCTGATCCTCGGTGGGCTTGGGGCGATCGGCCGGGGTCAGCAACTCGATGAGGGGACGCAGGCCCTCGCCTTTCTCGAGTGATTCCGCGATGCGGATGGCGATGTCGGAATTCGGGTCGCCGGGCGGGTTGTAGCCCTGGCCGCCGACCACCGTCGAAATCGTGCGCTCGGGATGGTTCACGGTGAAGTTCAGGGCGATGATGCCACCGAGCGAGTAGCCCACTATATGGGCCTTCTCGATTTCAAGATGATCGAGCAGGTGCACGACGTCCCCGGTCATGGCTTTGCCGTAATTTTCCCCGCCGTGGGGCTTTCCGCTTTTCCCGTGCCCGCGATTGTCGAACGCGATGACCCGGTAGTCTTGGGCGAGCGCATCGATCACGCCGGCGCCCTTCCAGTTCCTGTCGAGACTTGCGGTGAAGCCGTGAATCAGCACCACCGGTTCGCCTTCTCCCTTGACGATGTAGCGTATCTTCACGCCGTCTGAATCGAGAAATTGATCCTCCTGCGCATACGCGCCGAGGGTCGCCACCAGCGATGCAATCGCCAATGTCCAAATGCGCAACCGATTCATATTCATGGGTATTCTCCCGTTTTTTCCCGTTTGCGAGAATGATATCGAATGGACGAGGATCGTTGCCATATTATTTATCCAAGATTTACTTGATTTAGCACCATGAAATGTGTTTTAATGGAGGTGCAGAAAGGTGTTAAGCCTTGTTCCCCTCGAGGCCCGCACCGTGAAATCGAAAGAGGGGATGTACATGAAGCATTCCGAAAGGGATGCAGGAGGATCGTCAATTGGCAACGGGTACAGTAAAGTGGTTCAATGAACAAA
>CANKTP010000035.1 GCA_947486375.1 Candidatus Hydrogenedentota bacterium
GAGGATGGCGTTGTTCACGACCACGCCGACGAGGATGATGAAGCCGAGCATGGTCAGGATGTCGAGGGGCTGCGGGGCGATGTAGAGGTTGACGAGTTTCAGGCCGAGGAGGCCGCCCGCGCCGGCCAGGGGCACCGTGAACATGATGATGAGGGGGTAGATGAAGTTCCCGTAGAGCGCGGCCATGAGCAGATCGGTGATGGCGGCGGCGAGCAGGAAGTTCCACTGGAGCGCAAGGCGGGTCTCGGTGAGGGCGTCGGCGGTGCCGCTCAAGGACACGCGCATATTTTCCAGCAGTCCCTGCGCTTCCATGCCGGGAACCACCTTTTGCTGGACGATTTCCATCGCCTCCTGGATGGTGATCGTGGTCGGGGGCGTCACCATGAGCGTGAAGGTCCGGTCGCGTTCCATGTGGCGGATGGCGGTCATGCCGGTCGTGTGTTCGAGACGCGCCAGCGAGGAAACAGGGACCGTCGTCCCGCCGGGAGTGGGCAGGAGCGCGTTGTTGACGTCCTCGGGGGTCTCGATCAGGGCGTCAGCCACCTTGACGACGAGGTCGATCTTTTTCTCGCCTTCCTGTTTGAAGTCGCCGATGTCGCGGCCGTCCATGACGACGTCGAGCGCGATCCCGAATTGCTGGGCGGTCATGCCGACGGCCCGCAACGCCTCGCCGTCCGGGACAAACTGGGCCTCGGGGTACATCAGATCGAGCGAGGGTTCGGGGCGAATCTGCGCGTCGGGGATGGCCTCGCGGATGTTCCCCATCATCTGCCGGGCGACCTCGACCATTTCCTCGATGCTCCGTCCGCGGATATTGACCTCGATGTTGCGGCTCGAACCGCCGCCCCCGCGACCGCGGCTGAACAGGCCGGCCTGGTTGCTGATGCCGATGACGCCGGGAATAGTGGCCATCATCTTCCGGGCAAGGGGGATGAGTTCCTTCGTGCGTTGCGGGTCCGCGCTCACGATACCGCACATCATCATCGCGCCGGGGCTCATGAAGAAGACGCGCTTGATGCCGGGATAGCCTTCATATCCCGGTTCATAATATGGCTCGAGATATCCCGAGATGTATTTGCCGATGGCGAGGCGCTCGTCGTAGGACAGGCCGGGCGGCGGTATCATCATGTTCATGATGAGATCGCGGTTTCCCTCGGGAAGGTATTCCATCTTGGGGAACATGGCGTAGCTGACCGCCACGGCCGACCCGGTCAGGACGAGGGCCGTCATGATGCGGGTGAACGGGTTGTAGAGCGCGGCGCGGACGAGGAGCATGAACGCGCCCCCGGTCGCGTTGGCCATGCGGTCAAAGAGGGGGAAATGGGCGATCCGGTCCTCGATGCGGGTGAGGGTCTTCGACTCGAACAACAGGCGGGACAGCATGGGGATCACGGTCACGGCGGCGACCAGGCTGATGCTGACGGAAACGGTCGCGGCGATGGCGATGTCGCGGAACAATTGTCCCGCTTCCTGTTTCAGGAAGATCACGGGGAGGAAGACGGCGACATTGGTGACGGTCGACGCGAACACGGCCCCCCAGACTTCGTTCGCGCCGTCATAGGAGGCCTGGAAGGGCGTCTTCCCGAGGCTGCGGTGGGTGTGGATGTTCTCGAGGACCACGATCCCGTTGTCGATGAGGATGCCGACGGCGAAGGCGATGCCGGCCATGCTGATGATATTGAGGGTAGAGCCGAGAATCTCCATGACAATGAAGGTCCCGATCATGCTGATGGGGATGATGGTCATGATGATCAAGGTCGAGGCGGCGCTTCGCAGGAAAATCAGCAGCACCGCCACCGTGAGCAGCCCGCCTTGGACGATGTTGCTCTTGAGCAGGGCGATGGCGCCGTTGATGTATTGACGCTGGTCGGTGAGCCATTGGAGGTACAGGCCGTCCTTCGCGAGCATGCCCTCGTTCAGCTCGTTGACCGCCTTCTCGACCGCATTGGTCAACTCGAGGACGTTCGCGCCGGTCTCCGGGCGGATGGGAATGACGATGCCGGGCTCGCCGTCTTGCAGGCCGGGAAACGCCAGTTTGCTGAATCCGAATTGCACGTCGGCGAGGTCGGCCATCAGGACGCGGCGTTCTCCGTCGGACGCGACGACGACATTCTGGATGTCCTCGACGGAACGGAATTCGGACACGGCGCGCACGCGGAACTCGCGGCGGCCCACGTTGAGGGTCCCGGCGGAAACGTTGACATTGTCGCCGCGCAACGCGTTGATGACCTCGTCGATGGTGAGTCCGTAGGCGGCGAGTTTCTCGGGCTTGATCAGGACCTGCATTTGCTGTTCCTGGCCGCCGTTGACGATGACGCTGGCGACGCCGGGGACGCGCTCGAGGTACTGCCGCACCTCGTTCTCGAAGTAGGTCCGGTACTCGGTGACGTTCAACTTCGCCGGGTCGAGGGCCTTGAGCGCAACGTATACGGCGGCCTGCCCCTGTTCGCTCGCGGAACTGACGGTCGGCTTGAAGACGTTCTCGGGGTAGCGGGGCACCTCGTCGAGCTTGTTCGAGACGCGCAGGAGGGCCTCGGTGATGTCGGTACCCAGGGTGAAACGCAGCGTGACCTCGCCATAGCTATTGGACGAGGTGCTCTCCATTTCGTGGAGGCCGGGGATGCCCTTGAGGACATTCTCCTGTTCCTCGATGACATCGCGTTCGATCTCGTAGGGAGTGGCGCCGGGCCAGGCGGTGCGCACACTGACGACGGGCACCTCGACGTTCGGGCTGAGTTGGTAGGGGATGCGGTAGAGGGCGACCAGGCCGAACATCACCACGAGGATGACGCCCACAAGGACCGCGACCGGTTCCTTGATCGAGATGCGGATTAAATCCACGGCGCCCGGCTCAATCCGTGGCCGAGGGACGCGGTCCGAAGGCGTCGTCGGGGACCAATTCCACGGTCTCGCCGCCGCGCAGGCGTTCCTGGCCCTTGACGATGAGCGGGTCGGCGATGCGTAGATTCTCGGCCCGGATGCCCGCGTTCATGCCGTCATACCCGATGATGTCCACGGGGTATTTTACCGCGGTCATCTTTTCGTCGACCGCGAACACGAAGGTCTTGCCGGCGTCGTTGAGTATCGCGTCGCGCGGGATCAAGATGCATTCGGTCTTCGGGCCGATGGGGAGACGCGCCACGGCGGACATGCCCTCGGAGAGGGGATAGTCTCCCTCGACACGTACCTTGACCGGAAATGTACGCGATGCCACGTCGCCCTTGGGGACTACCGCCGCGACGACCCCATCGATGATCTGCCCGGCGGCATGGAGAGCAACGCGGTCGCCGGGCTTTGTCCATGCGAGGTATTCCTCGGGGAGGTTCACCATGACGTCGTAGACATTCTCGAGGGCGAGGACGGCGAGGGTGGCGCCGTTGCTCTTCCATTCGCCAAGTTCCGTCTGCCGGTCGAGGACGATCCCATCGAAGGGGGCCGCAATCGAGTTCTTCTCGATCAAGGTCTGCATGCGGCGCAGCTCGGCGTCCATCGAGGCGACTTGGTGCGTCTTGGACTGGACCTCGAAGCGGAGCTCGTCGAACTGCTGGGGCGTGGTCACCTCGTCTTGGATGAGGACCCTGGCGCGTTCCATGCGGGCCTGGGCGTCCTCGAGCTCGGATTGGTAGCGTGCGCGCGTGGCCGTCATTGCCTGGCGTTCTTCGTGGATTAGCTCGCCATCGAGGCGCACCAGGGGCTCGCCCTTTTTCACGCGTTGACCTTCCTCGAATTCGACCGCGATGACCTTGCCGCTGACCTCGGTGGCCACCTCGCTCACTTCCTTGAAGAAGACGGTGCCGGTAAAATCCTGGCTGGGCGCGAGGACCCCCTCGACGGCCTTGGCCGTGACGACTTTCGCGGCGGGGCGCGCGGGGGGGGCTTGGGCGAGATCGGCGGCGGCAACCGCAGAGCTGGCGGCAATCAAGACAGAGATCAGGGATGGGGCTAGGAAGAAGCGCATACGGGCCATGTAACACCAATCGGGGCAAATGGTTTCGCGGGTACGGGACTAATTCCGCTCGCAGCGCGCGCGGAGAATTCATTGCGGCCTGCCCGGCCCAAAGCAATGACGATCAATTGAGAAGGAGCGTGGCGTCCCGGGTCAGTTTCGCCAAGTCTTCCGGGTCGGTCCCGCCGTAGTATCCGCGGATCTGGCCGTCGCCGTCGACCAACGCGAAACGGTCGCTGTGGATGATCGGATCGTCCAGCGACCCGAGCTTAAATCCATTGACGGCGAGGCTATGAACTTTCTCGCTATCGCCTGTCAGGAAATACCAGCGCGCGGTGTCCGCCTTGTACGATTTGGCGTAGGCGGCGAGAATTTCGGGGGTGTCGACCTCGGGGTTCACGGAGATGGAGACGAACTTTAGTCCGGCGCGGTCCTTGAAATCCTGGTGCAACGCGGCCATCTGTCCCGTCATTTTCGGGCACGGCCCGCCGCAGGTCGTGAAAATGAAATCGGCTATCCAGGGAGTGCCTTTCAGGGACGCGAGCGTGACCTCGGCATTCTCCGAACTGGTCAGGGCGAAATCGGCGAGTTGACCGAGCACCGGCAATTCGGCGGAAATATGGATGTCCTTGGAGGACCGCTTGGCCGAGACGGAGGCCATGAACAGGATGCCCGTGATGCCAATTACGGACAGCACCAAGATGGATTTACGCAGCGCCATGGAAGAGGAATTTCTCCAAAAGGTTTAGATGGGCGACGAATCGAGCACGATGAGTAGGAACAAGACGGGCAGATACACCAACGACATCCGGAGCACCCGGCGCGCCGATGCGTTGGTGCGATGCCGCGAAAACCCGACGCCGGACGCCAGCATTCCCAGTCCGAGGATGAGCGCCCCGGCGAAATAGACCCAACCGGACATCCCTATAAGTGTAGGGAGTAACGAGACGGGGATCAAGACAATTGTGTGGCCGATCATCTGCGAGACGGTGGCGCGGGCCGCGGGATGGACCACCGGCAGCATGCGCAGGCCTCCCCGCGCGTAATCCTCGCGAAACATCCACGCGATGGCGAAGAAATGCGGGTGTTGCCAGATGAACAGGATGGCGAAAAGTATCCATGCCCCTGGGGCCAGCGATCCCGTGGCGGCGGCCCAGCCAATTAACGGCGGAATGGCCCCGGGGACGGCGCCGATGGTCGTGTTCCACCAGGTCAGGCGCTTCATCGGGGTATAGACGAGGACATACAGAAAGCAGCTCTGCAACGCAAGGAACGCGGCGAGAACGTTGACCTGCCATGCAAGCAACAGGCATCCGCCCACGGTCAGGAAAACCCCGAAGTTCAAGGCGGCTTGGGGCGATATCGTACCCCGGATCAAGGGCCGGTTCTTGGTGCGTTCCATCTTGGCGTCGACATCGCGCTCGATAAACTGGTTCAAGACCGATGCACCGCCGCCGGCCATGGCCGTCCCCAGCAGGGTCATCGCGAACACCCAAGGGACACCGATTCCTCCCCCGGCCAGGTAATAGGCCAGGGCCGTCGTGACCAAGACCATGAGGGCGATGCGCGGCTTGGTCATTTCCACGTAGTCGTTGAGTAGCGCTTTCGTCACGGGAATATTTGCCCTTGGCTTAGGTGGATACGGGATCGAAGGAGGGGTCTGTCGCCGGTTCGACGGAGACCGGGGCCGACGCGGCGCGCACGGTCAACTCCGCCGGGCATGCGCGAAGCAATAGTAGTGTACTACACCCCAGCACCGCCGCGCCTGTCGCCACATGAATGCTTGTCACCAGCGGGAACTTGGCCATCCAGACGGTGAATATCCCCAGGCCCGCCTGGAGGACGATGAGCGCGTCGAGGATGCATACGGCGCGGCGGACTTCCGGGCGATTGCCCGGATCGCGGAACACGCGCCAGGTTGCGAAGATCGCCCATGCGGCTACCAGGCCCGCCCCCACGCGGTGCGAGAAATGAATCAATACCTGCCCGATGGTCACCGGCTCGAGCAACTGGCCGTTCACATATCCCTTGTCGAAGCGCCACTCGTTGATCCACGCGAGCATGCCGCTGTCGAATAGGGGCAGGTAGCGGCCTCCCATCGTGGGGAAATCCGGAATGGCCAACCCTGATTCCGTGTGCCGCATGAGCGCCCCGAGAATCAACTGGATGTAAACTAGGAACACAAGGCCCGCCGTGATGCCCCACGCAGGCGATGCGGATGCCCGGGGACGATGGCTCCTCTCGACCGACAGCGAATAGGCTATGAATACCGTGAGCATCAGGAACGACTGGGCAAGTACCGCGTGGCCCGTCGATACCGCCACCGGAAGCTGGAGCATCACCGTCAGTCCGCCCAAGAGGCCTTGGAGGATCACCAACACCAGCGCGACGATGCCAAGCGTCCGCACCCAAGGCCGCGACTCGCGCGCATAAAGCCACGCGCACAGGACGATGCACATCAACCCGACGCTCGAGGCGACCAGACGATGAACGTGCTCGTGAAAGATACCGCCGACCCAATTCGACCAGTGGTACAGAAACATGTTGACGCCGTAGGTTGTTGGCCAGTCCGGCACGGCCAAACCCGCGTCGTGGCTCTTGACTTGTCCCCCGAGGAAGATGAGAAACACCGTCGCGCACACGAGCAGCTTCGAGAAGTGCCGAAGCCACCGCGAACCCGCGGGTGAATGTGGAGTTGGGGAGGGGCCCATGGGCCGTTTGGCATCCTTGAGAATCGGAACCGGGGTTGCCGCGCAGAATAATCGTTTTTATTATCACATATTTCGGATGCGTCCCGCAACACTTTTCTGCTGATTTGACTTCGAGGTGGCTTCGCTTTATATTTTGTGACTGACCGGTCAGTTACAAATTAAAAGGACACAAAATGCCACCGGAAGCCGCCAGGAGAGGACGGGGTCGCCCGCGAAATATCGCGGCCACCGCCCAGCGGAAAAACGACATTCTCTCGTCTGCTTCCCGACTGTTTGCCTTGAATGGTTATGCAGGCACCGATGTCGACAGCGTGGCCGCGAAAATGGACATCAGCAAAGGGACCATTTATCGCTATTTCGCCTCGAAGCGAGAACTTTTCTTCGCGGCGGTCGATCACGAGATTCAGCGTCTCAAGACCCGTGTGTCCGAGATTCACGGCGAATTCAACAACCCGCTCGATCAGATTGTCCTTGCGACCTCCGCGTATCTGGGTTTTTTCAAGGAGAATCCGCATGCCGTCGAGATCATCATGCAAGAGCGGGCTGCCTTTCCGGGCCGAGATTCCAGGATTTGGCCGGATGGCGACAGTTCCACCCTGGGCCGCTGGCGCGAATCCATCCAGGGCCTCATGGAAGCCGGGTACATCAGGCCCATTCCCCTTGACTCGTTACTGGAGGTCCTCTCGAATCTCCTTTACGGGACCGTCATGTCGGATACGCTTCGAAGGAAGGACCTCGATCTCCTTGCGTTGTCCCGTAGTACCCTCGATATCGTATTGTGCGGCGTAACGACGGCGAAGGCGCGACAAGAATGGGGGCTGGAAATCGGCCCGCCACAATCCGATTGATCGCTCGTTCGGTCTTGGCCGAGCGAGAAAAATCCAACATTGAATCAACTACCGGGAGGTTCGGAAAGATGATTACACCACGACAAGGAACTTCGACCACAATCCTTTTCACCGGTGCCGTTTGGGCGGCGCTCGCGCCGGGGGCGTTTGCCGGCTCGACACCGACGTTCACCAAGGACGTCGCGCCGATTTTTTTCCAGAGATGCGTCGAGTGTCACCGCCCCGGCGAAATCGCACCCATGTCCTTGTTGGGCTACGACGAAGCCCGTCCTTGGGCCAAGTCCATCGCACAAAAAGTGGCTGCCCGCGATATGCCGCCGTGGAAGGCCGATCCAGCCCACGGGAAATTCTCCAATGACGCGCACCTGACGGACAAGGAAATAGAGACGATCGTCAGCTGGGCGAATGCCGGCGCGCCCCGGGGACAGGACGCGGACATGCCCGCGGCGCCGGTGTTCTCGGAGGGCTGGCGTCTTGGCGAGCCCGATTACATCGTCGATCTCGACGCGATCGATGTCCCGGCGGAAGGCCCTGATTTTTTCCCGAATATCGACGTGACCCTGGACTTGCCGGAAGATCGCTGGGTCCGCGCCGTCGAAATTCGCCCGGGCAACCGCCAGGTCTTGCATCATCTGGTCTCCTTCCTCGGGACAGGCGGAAGTTCCCCGACCGCGATTCCCGACTTCTTGGCGGTGTGGGCGGTCGGCACCCCCCCGGCGGTTTATCCCGAAGGAACAGGACGGAAAGTGAGCAAGAATGCGAACCTACGGATGAACATGCATTACCACACCAATGGGACGGCGACAACGGACAAGTCAAGGGTTGGATTCTACTTCGCCGATGTCGAGCCGAAGAAGGCCATCAATGGCCAATTCGCCGGATCCGTCAACTTTCGTGTCCCCGCGAACGAGGACGATTACCGTGTCGACGCACGCTACCTCGTCGACGAGGACATCAAGGTGATCTCGTTCTTTCCGCACATGCACACGCGCGGAAAAAGCATGAAGTACACGGCGACGTTTCCCGGCGGAAAGCAAGAGGTGCTGCTCCACGTACCCGAATACGATTTTAACTGGCAGTGGTTTTACTATCCCGAAGTTCCGGTCACCTTGCCCGAGGGCACGATCCTCGATATCGAGGCCCACTACGACAATTCCTCCGGGAACCCGAACAACCCCGACCCTTCCAAGGATGTGGTTTTCGGCGAAGACACTCACTCGGAGATGATGTTTGGCGCCTTCGAGTTCATTCCCGTGGAGGGCGTGAACCCAAAGCCGGTCGATATCGCGAAGAAGCTCGACAAGGTCCTCGCCACGTACGATGCGGACTCCGTGTTCAAAGTTGACGCCGACCTCGGCAGGCTCAAGCTGCTATCCGGATTTCGGTTGCCCAAGGAAGGCGATGGGACTTGGTACTTTCCCTTCGGGCGCCAACTCTTCGAGATCCCGATCTCGAATATCCAATGGAACGAAGGCGCGTTCCACGGCGATGTGACGCTGCTCGGCCGCGGCGGCATCACGATCGACGGCACGGTCTCCCCGGACGGCTCGATTCAAGGCACGTTCGACATGGGCGACTTCGACGCCAGCGATATCGGCGGAGGCGCGATCCAGCCGAAGGGATTCTCGGGATCAAAATTGGCGAAGGCCGAATTGAACGCGAGCTCCGACTAACCGCCCGTTTTGCGAAGAACACCGCGGCCTTCCCTTTGCCGCGGATACCGTGTCCCAGGGCATGGCATCCGCGGTAGAGTTGGTTCACGGGAAATTGGCGCTTCAACGAGGGAAAGGGGCGAAGAATCACCGCTTGGCCGGCGGTTCGCTCCCAGGGCCAAGCGCGGCGGATCGCGCCTACCGTGGCCGTCTCGTCTTGGGCCGTGGTCGATTCCTCTTTATATTCCGGGAAATATTCATTCCGCGGTGGGTAGTAGGAATCGCGAATGATTGCGCGGCGCACACCCTGTCCCAAGGCGGCTATTTGAGGCATGGCCACATACCCCGTTAAAGTAGACCCTTGACCGCCGTCCCCAACGCAGGAGTACGTCCCCCATGAGCCTCATCGAGACCCGCATCGAAGACGCGATACTTTTTGTGACGCTGAACCGTCCCGAGAAGCGCAACGCGCTTACCTTCGAGATGACCCACCAGATCGCCGAGGCCGTGAAGGACGCGGACAATCATCCGGAAGTCCGGGCCGTGATTATCTCCGGGGAAGGCCCGATGTTCTCCGCCGGCGTCGACCTCAACGGGCTGGCCCAATCGGGCGCGGCCATGGACGGGCGCAACATCGGGCGGGCCTTGCGCCGGACGGCGGACCAACTCCAGTACGACATGCACACCATCGAGTCGACCGAGGTGCCGATCATCGGGGCCGTCCACGGCCGGGTGATCGGGATGGGCCTCGAGCTGGCGCTTGCCTTCGACCTGTTGGTCTCGGGCGAGTCGTGTACGTTCAGCATCCCGGAGTCGCGCATGGGATTGGTGGCCGATGTCGGCGGCACCACGCGGTTGGCGCGGGCCGTCGGGCCTCGCCGCGCGAAGGACATGTTGCTCACGGCGCGTTCGATCGACGCGCGCGAGGCGCTCGGCTGGGGACTCGTGAACCGCGTCGTGCCCGATGCGGATGTGATGAATGAAGCGATCGCGCTGGCGAGGCAAATCTCACGGAATGCACCGCTCGCACTGGGCATGGCGAAGTTGATCGTCGACCAAGGGGACGGCTTGGACAAGCAGAGCCAGATGGCCCTCGAGCGCTGGGCGCAGGGACAACTCATCGGGACGGAGGATTTCATGGAGGCGGTGGGCAGCTTCCTCGAGAAGCGGGAGCCGTCGTTCAAGTCTAAATAGTGCGGGGTTTAGGGGCGCGGTGCGCATGGGATATATGAGACCTATAGGACCTATAGGACCCGGTACTCTCATGGTTCGTCTCGTGAGGGCGCGTTTATCGCAGCGGGTGCAGTGCGTTACCGCGATGTAAGGCCAGTGTCATATTGTCGTTTCCTTGATTTTTTGGGCCTGAATTTGGGAAAATGAGGACGGTCATGCACGGGGCGCAGCCTCGTGCATGACTGTCTCTGTTTCCCCTCAACCACGAAAGAACTCTCGTCCCATGCGTAGAAACATCGTCCACGTCGGCGCCGGAAGCCTCAAGTATGAGATTCGCGAGATCGTCGCCGTGGCCCGCAAGATTGCCGCGCTGGGACGCGAGATCGTCTGGGAGAATATCGGCGATCCAATCCAGAAAGGCGAATCTCCCCCGGAATGGATACGCGATATCGTCAAGGGCCTGGTGAACGATCGGACTTCGTGGGCCTATTGTGATTCGGCCGGCGTACCCGCGACGCGCGAGTTCCTCGCAAGCAATGTCAACCGTCGCAAGGGCGTGCAGGTGACGGCGGAGGACATCCTCTTTTTCAATGGCCTTGGCGATGCCGTGGCGAAGGTGTACGGTTTTCTCCGCCGCGAGGCGCGGGTACTCGGGCCGTCGCCCGCGTACAGCACGCACTCGTCTGCGGAGGCGGCGCATTCCGGATACAACCACGTCACCTACAATCTCGACCCGTACAACGGCTGGATGCCCGACATCGAGGACATCCGGAACAAGGTCAAGTACAACGACTCGATCGCGGGCATTCTGCTGCTTTCGCCCGACAACCCCACGGGGGCGGTGTATCCCCGGGCGGTGCTCGAGGAGATCGCGGAGATCGCGCGGCAGAACGACCTGTTCGTGATTAGCGACGAGATTTATTCGCACATCGTCTACAACGGCGAGCCGCGCATGCACATGAGCGAATGGATCGGCGACGTGCCGGCCTTGGCGATGCGGGGCATAAGCAAGGAATACCCCTGGCCGGGCTCGCGTTGCGGCTGGATCGAAATCCTGAACCGGAAGAAGGACGAGGGTTTCGCGACCTATGTCGAGAGCCTGCTCGCGGCGAAACGGCTCGAGGTATCGAGCACGACGCTCCCGCAAATGTCCATCCCCCTGGTGATGGGCGACGCGCGCTATCCCGCGCACCTCGCCGGGCGCGAGGCGATGTTCGCGAGCCGCGCCGACGAGATGATGCAGGTATTCGAGGGCTGCGAGTCGACCGTGGTAAACAAGCCGCGCGGCGCGTTCTACTACACGGTGATGTTCAAGGACGGGGTCCTCAACAACCGCCAGACCCTCCCCATCGAGAACGTCGCGGTGCGGACGATGATCGAGGAACTGGTCAAGAATGTTCCCCCGGACAAGCGCTTCGTGTATTACCTCATGGGCGCGACCGGGATCGTGGTCGTCCCGCTGACCGGCTTCCAGTGCGATCACCCCGGGTTTCGTGCGACGCTGCTCGAGACCGATCCGGACAAGCGCGCGTGGATCCTGCGCACGCTGCGCGAGGCGATCGACCAATACACCGGCGTCTCCGCTCCCGCGGCGCTCGAAGCCACGGCGGTCTAGTTGCGCCAGGCACGGCAGTTGTAGTGCGGGTTTCCAATTGATGCGCCGTCCGTGTTCTGTCATCCTCCACGCTTTCACCGGATTTCCCCCCTTCCCGGAAGCCTGATCGATGCCCGAAGACCCTTTCTATCTGAAGCTGCTCGAGCGCTTGGGCTTCAACACCACGAAGATGCGCTGGCGCTTGTATCGCATTGAACAAAAGGCCCAGCAGGTGGCGCGGGCGGGCCCGATCCCGGCCTCGATGCAGTGGGTGAAATACGCCCACAAGACCTGCACGAAGTGCGGGGCGTTGAACGATGGGGCTGCGAAGACCTGCACGCGTTGCGAGCGACGGCTGCCGTCGATGCTCGTCAACCGAATCATGCGGACCATCGGAGTGATTGTCCCCGCGAACGCCCCGGCGGTGACCTACGGATTTCTCGGCGTGACGATCACGCTGTTCTTGATCCAGGCCGCGTTCGGGGGAATCCAATCGGCCCTGAAAGGCGATGAGGCCACCGTCCTCGTGCTCGGCGCCTTGGCACCCGGGCACAATGTGCTGGGAGGGGACTGGTGGCGGATGTTCGCTTTTGGATTGTCGCACTTCGGCATCGCGCACATCGTGTTCAACTCGATGGCCCTGACCCAGCTCGGGCCGCTGGCCGAGGATCAATTGGGCCGCAAACGCATGCTGGTGCTCCTTACGGTATCCCAACTCGGCGCCGCGCTGGCCACCGTGTATTGGTATTCCGGTACCGTGTCCATGACGGCGGGAGCGTCGGGAGTGGTCTGCGGGCTGCTGGGCTTCGGCATCGAGTTGTTTTACCAGATGGGCGAACGCTTCAACGCCTATCGCCGGCAACTCGTCCAATGGGCCGTGTTCATCGTCCTATTCGGGCTATTCATGGGCGCCAACAACGCGGCGCACATCGGCGGCGGGATCGCGGGGATGATCCCCGCATGGATCATCGGATCGAAACGGCGGCACCATCCCATCGAGGAGACCTTGTGGGAATGGGCGTTCTGGATATGCGCGATCCTATGGGCGGCGGTCCTCGTCAACATCGGGATATCGATGGTGGGGAATATGGATGTGTTGCTTGGCGCGGTCGAGTAGGGAACCGGGCGCCTGCATGGCGCCGCTCCCATCATTGTCGAGATGGTTGATATGAAGCCTTTGCTAACCTTGGCCACCGTGCTTTTCCTCGTCGGACTTTCGCTGGCGGCGGGGATGTGGTTCGCGTCGTTGACCGCCCCGAGGCCCGGCGTGGCCGTGCCGAACGCGGGTCCGGGCCATGGCGACCTTGCCGCGCCCGCAGAAGATCCGGATGCGCTTGCGGGAATCCAACGGGACCAACCGGTGTATTTTCTCGCTGACTTTGGGCCTGGCGCCGACGCGGCCGCAGTCGACGCCGAAGTGGCCATGGCGGAGGCCGCCGGCATCCACCGATACATCGTGTCGTTGCCGCTTCCGTGGGAAAACAGGTGGGACGAAGTGGCGTCCGCCCTTGATCGCGTGGCCGCCGCCGATCCGAAGGGCGAAGTCCTTCTCCATCTCCTCGTAAATCCGCCGGTTGCGTGGATGACCGCGCACCCGGACGAGGTTTCCACCGCGGCATTGCCGGGGATGAGTTTCCCGAGCGCCGGATCGCGCCTTTGGGTGAGCGAGGCCGGCGCGCGGCTCGAGGCCCTGATTGATGCCCTGCCGGGATTGCCCCACGCGGAAAACGTCCGGGGGTTCGCGCTCGCCGGATTGGAGGACGGACATTGGATGTTGCCCGAGGCGCTCGATGCCTCGCCCGCCAATCTCCGATCGTTCCGCGATTGGCTACGCATTCGTTATGGCAACGAGGAGGCACTTCGGGCCGCATGGGGGGACAAGGCGGCGGCGTTCGACTCGGCCACGTTCCGGGCGACCGGCGAGGCCGATGCCTCGATATTTCTGGATCTTCCGGCCGATACGGTCGAGGCCGATCGGCGCCGCTACCTTAGCGACGCCACGGCCGACGCCATCGCCGCGCTGGCCGCGTCGGTCAAGGCGAGGTCGGGCGGCCGAATGGAGGTGTTCGTCCCCTATGGTTATGCGATGGAGCCAATCCCGGGAACCTCGGGCCAGTTTTCGCTGTTGCGGATTCTCGATAGCGACATCGATGGATTCATTGGCGGGGTGAGTTCCGTGAACCGGGGACTGGGCGGGGCGGGGGCATTCGTCGCGCCGGTGGACAGCATCACCGCGCGCGGCAAGACGTGGCTGCACCTGGACGACACGCGCACGGGACTGGTGCGGCAGTCCGGCAACGGGGAGATACTGCGCCCGCCCGGGCTCCGTTTTGACGACCTCCTAGGCGTGTTTCGGCGGAACTTGTCGTCGGCGGCCCTCCAAGGCGTTTCGTACGCGGCGGCGGACCTCCGCGGCGCCGGAAACCTGCATGACGAGGAGTTGTGGAACACCTTGGGGAACCTCCGCACGGCGTTGTCCACGGTCCCGCCGGAGGATCCGGCGGGCCTTGCGGGCACCTCGCTCTCGGTCATCGCCGACGAAGAGAGCCGATTCTTCATGCGCAACGACAAGGCGATCGACGACGCCCTGTTGGGACAGGTGCGCGACGTCGCCTACCGGCTCGGGACGCGGGTGAAATTCGTCCTGCTGAGGGACGTTATCGAGGGCAGGGTCCCCGAGTCCAACGTCTACCTTATCCTCAATGCGTTCCGCCTCACGGCGGTCGATCGCGCCCGCCTGCACGAGGTGTTCCAAGCGAACCAGGCCACGGCGGTGTGGATGTATGCGCCGGGATACATCGACGAGACCGCGTCCGCGGAGAATATCTCGGCGACGGTGGGCATGAAAGTCGTCCAATACGATACGCCCGCGCACTCCGGAAGTCTCTATGCCCTTACCGGTAATTGGATTTCCGAGGGCGAGGCCCTCGGTGCCGAGGCTATTTGGGACCCGCTATTCTATGTCGACGACGAGACGGCCGACGTCTTGGCGCGATACAAGGCCGATCAAAAACCGAGCGCCGCCATCCGGTTCCTCGAGGCGGGCTGGAATTCGGTCGTTGTGTGCGAGCCGGCACTTTCGGTCGAATTGCTGCGCGAGATCGTCGAGACTGTCGAGGGACACATCGCGATTCGAAAGGGCGAGGCAAAGCCGAACGAGGCTGTCCGGAGGGGGGCGAATCTCATCATGCTGCACGCGGGGAGCGCCGGCGAACGCACCGTCGATCTTGGCGTCCCGGTGGACTTGATCGACTTGTTCGACCGCTCCACCGGTTGGACGCAAAAACAAATTGTCGCGATTCCCATGCGGCAGGGCGAGACGCGGTTGTTCGAGGTGAGGGCGAACCCCGCGGCGGAACCTGGCAATCTCGCGGAAGACCCGGCGGACGAAACGCCGCCCGAAGCTCCGTCTCCGTAGATACTTTTATAATAGTTAAGCGTATAACTATATATATAAAATTCCGGTGAGCGGCGCGTTCGCGCCGGCCGGAATGGGTTTGAGGCCGAATCCGCGGCCTCGTTCGCTTGGGGAGGACCGGGAAACCCGCGATGGGGATTCGCCCGTCGCCGGGTGATAAAATACCCGCGAACTAACGGCCCCTTGGGGGCGGCGCGGGAACCATGCGGACCGAGTTCGCCAAACTTCTCAAACAAATCAAGAAGAACCATCCCGAATCGGACGACGCGATTGTCCGCAAGGCCTATCGTGTGGCCGACAAGGCGCACCAGGGGCAGATGCGGTTGTCGGGCGAACCGTATGTTTCCCACACCCTCGCCGTGGCGAACGTCCTCGCGGGACTCGGGCTCGATGTGTTGACCATCTCGGCGGGCCTCCTGCACGATGTGCTCGAGGACACTCCCCTCACCTTCCAGGATCTCGTCAGCGAATTCGGCAAGGACGTGGCCGACCTCGTCGAGGGCGTCACCAAGATCGGCACGCTTCAGCGCGGCGCGAGCGTTCCCGGGTCGCAGGAAGAAAAGCAGGCCGAGAACCTCCGCAAGATGCTCGTGGCCACGGCGAAGGATGTTCGCGTCATCCTCATCAAGCTGGCGGACCGGCTGCACAACCTGCGCACCATCGAGTTCCACCAGCCGCAGGCCATCGAACGGATATGCCGCGAGACCCTCGATATCTACGCCCCGGTCGCGAACCGCCTCGGCCTGTCGCAGTGGAAATGGGAACTCGAGGACCACGCATTCCATTTCCTGCATCCGAACGAGTATCGCGAGACGGCCCGCATGGTGGCGATGAAACGCCGCGAGCGCGAGGAAGTCCTCGAGAAGACGATGGCGTTCCTGGGGGAGCGGCTCGATGAGGCCGAGGTCCATGCGCGGGTCATTGGGCGGCCGAAACACCTGTACAGCATTTATCAAAAGATGACGCGGCAGGGGAAGACCTTCGACCAGGTCCTGGACGTGATGGCCATGCGCATCATCACGCAGACGCTGGGCGGGTGTTACAACGCGCTGGGTGTCGTACACCACTTATGGCGGCCCGTCCCCGGGCGCTTTAAGGACTACATTGCGCTGCCGAAGTTGAACATGTACCAGTCGATCCACACGTCGGTGATGCTCGACGATGGCAAGACGCTGGAGATCCAGATCCGCACGGAAGAGATGGACCATACCGCGCGCGAGGGCATCGCCGCGCACTGGGTCTACAAGGAAGGGGTGCGGACCAAGGGCGGGCACGATCACCAGCTCAAGTGGCTGCGGCAAATGCACGACTGGCTCAAGGACGCCCACGCGCCCGACGAGCTCTTCGACAGCATGCGCCGCGACATCGACATGACCGACATTTATATCTTCACGCCGAAGGGGGAGATCAAGGAACTTCCGCGCGGGGCGACGCCGCTGGATTTCGCCTACATGGTCCACTCGGACGTCGGGCACCGGTGCATTGGGGCGCGCGTGAACGGCAGCATGGTCCCCCTCCGTTACCACTTGCAGAACGGCGACATCATCGAGATTCTCACGTCGAAAAACCAGACGCCGCACATGGACTGGCTCGACATCGTGGTGACGGGCCGCGCGCGGACGCGCATCCGGCAAAAGCTGCGCGAAGTCGGCGAACTGCCCGCGCTGGACGACCTCGAGCACCGGCCCTCCTCGCCGCCGCGCCTGCCCAAGCGCCCCTTCGAGGGGGAAATCCGGGTGGTGGACGACGCCACGCGGAACAAGCTCATCCGCGTGGAGGGGCATCGCCACATGGAGGTGCAATTTGCCCGCTGCTGCAACCCGATGCCGGGGCACCCGATCATCGGTTACGTCACCCAGCGCAAGGGCATCACGATTCATCGGGCGGATTGCCGGCTGCTCGAGAAAAACGAGCACGTCATGAACCGGAACGTCGCGGCCTCGTGGGAGGGCGACGAGGTCATCGAGACGGCGGTGTACGCCTCGGTCGGCGCGCGGCCCAACGTGCTCGCGGACATCACCCACGCGATGCGGCCGATGAACCTCGACATCACCCACGCCGAGTACCGGCCCGGCGACGAGGGCGACAGCGTGTTCCTTTTCGTCTTCCAAACCACGGACCATAGCAGCGTTGACCGCGTGTTGAAGACGCTCCGCACGGTGTCAGGCGTGACGGCGGTATCGACGTTGCCAAGGCCGCAGAAAAAGAAAGCGGCGCCCTGATTCATGGAATCGTTCAAGCTCACGACCGAGTTCACGCCCGCCGGGGACCAGCCGCAGGCCATCGAGGAACTCGTGCAGGGTCTCGAAAGCGGAATCAAGCATCAAGTGTTGCTGGGGGTGACGGGATCGGGGAAAACCTTCACGATCGCGAATGCCGTCGCGCGCGTGAACAAGCCCACCCTGGTCATCGCGCCGAACAAAATCCTTGCGGCGCAACTTTACAGCGAGTTCAAGGGCCTTTTTCCCGAGAGCGCCGTCGAGTACTTCGTCAGCTACTACGACTACTACCAGCCCGAGGCGTATGTGGCATCGAGCGACACCTTCATCGAGAAGGATTCGTCCGTCAACGACGAGATCGACAAGATGCGCCACTCCGCGACCAAGGCCATACTGACCCGGCGCGACTGCCTGATCGTGGCGAGCGTGTCCTGCATCTACGGGATCGGATCGCCCGACGTGTACAAGTCGCTCCGCGTCGAGCTCGTCCCCGGCGAGACGCTCCCGCGCGACCTGCTCGTTGCCGGGCTGATCGCCATGCAGTACCAGCGCAACGACATCGACTTCCACCGCGGGACGTTCCGCGTGCGGGGCGACATCGTCGACGTGTTCCCGGCCTACGAGGCGCAGCGTGCCGTCCGCATCGAGTATTTCGGCGACGAGATCGAGAGCCTGTCGGAGATCGATCCGCTACGGGGCACGGTCCTGCAAAAACTACGGCGGACCAGCATTTTCCCCGGCAGCCACTATGCCACGACGGACGACAACCTCCAGCGGGCGGTCAAGGGTATCCGGATCGAATTGAACGAACGGCTGAAGGAACTGCGCGCGGAGAACCAGGAACTCTACGCCCAGCGGCTCGAACAGCGCACCCGCTACGACCTCGAGATGCTCGACGAGATCGGGTTTTGCAGCGGCATCGAGAATTATTCGCGGCACCTCGACGGGCGCATGCCCGGCGATCCGCCGTACACGTTGCTCAGTTTTTTCCCCGACGATTTCCTGCTCGTCATCGACGAGTCGCACATCACCGTCCCGCAAATCGGGGCCATGTTCAAGGGCGACCGTTCGCGGAAGGACACGCTGGTCCAATACGGCTTCCGGCTTCCCTGCGCGCGCGATAATCGGCCGCTGACGTTCCAGGAGTTCGAGAAGAAGGTCAACCAGGTGATCTACGTCAGCGCGACCCCGAGGGACTACGAACTCGAGAAGAGCGAGGGGCTTGTCATCGAGCAGGTGGTGCGGCCGACGGGCCTGACCGATCCCGAGGTCGAGATACGGCCCGCGGACAACCAAGTGGATGACCTGCTCGAGGAAATCCGGGTGCGCGCCACGAAGGGGGAACGCGTCTTGGTCACGACCTTGACCAAGCGCATGGCCGAGGACCTGACCGATTACTATCGCGACGTGGGCGTGCGGGTGAAATACATGCACTCGGACGTCGAGACGCTCGAGCGCATCGAGCTGGTGCGGCAACTGCGCCTCGGGTCCTACGACGTGCTCGTCGGGATCAACCTCCTGCGCGAGGGCCTCGACTTGCCCGAGGTCTCGCTGGTGGCGATCCTCGACGCGGACAAGGAAGGATTTCTCCGTTCCGAGACGAGCTTGGTCCAGACCTGCGGCCGCGCCGCGCGAAACGTCGAGGGCCGCGTCATCATGTACGCGAACTCGGTCACGGGATCGATGCGGCGCGCGCTCGACGAGATGGGCCGCCGACGCGAGAAACAGTTCGCCTACAACAAGAAACACAAGATCACGCCGCGATCGATCAAGAAATCGATCGATTCGATCCTCGGATCGATTTACGAGCAAGACTATGTCACTGTCTCGATCGCGGCGGAGGAAGACGAGGAATACATCGCGACGCTGGACATCGACAAGACGATGGCGACGCTCCGCAAGAAGATGAAGGAAGCCTCCGACCGCATGGATTTTGAGAAGGCCGCGGACTTCCGCGATCGGTTGTTGGCGTTGCAACGCAGGCAAATCGAGGAAGTGTCGTAAAGGAAGGAAGGCAATCGTGGCCAATCGTTGGGTGGAACTACTGGACCGGATCGTCACGGGGGAGTTGACGGGCATGCCCCCATTCCTTGAGAACCTGAACCTGCCGCCGCTCGTGCGCTGGGAGCCGGGCCGCGTGTGGATGGAATGGGACGTCGACAAGCGCTACTTTCACGCCCACGCCGCCGTCTTCGGGGGCTACCTCGCCGCTATCGCCGATCGCGGCGCCGCCGTCGCGACCATGACCGTCCTCGAGCACAACGAGGGCTTCACCACCTCCGACCTGCGCACGTCGTTCTTCCGTCCTGTCGGGGCGGGGAGACTCATCATCGACGGCAGGGTGATCCACCGGGGCCGAAGCATGGCGCACATCGAGATCGACTTCATGCGCGACGACGGCAAACTCGCCTGCCGCTCGACCGCCACCCAGGTCATCATCCCCTACCGCGATCCTGTTCCGGTCGAGTAGGCCGGCCCGAATGAAGCGCGTTCACTCCTTCGAATTCAATGACCAACCGTGGCTCCCGGCGGCGGTGCGCAACGCCATGACCGACTACCTCGAGTTCGCGGAGCGCCTGTGCAAGCTCTACGAACCGGTCATTCCCATCCTCGCCGGGGCGCTGCGCGAAACGGGCTGTCGGCGTGTGGTCGATCTCTGTTCCGGGGCGGGCGGTCCCTGGCTCGAGGTGCTGCCCCGGCTCCGCGCCTTGGGCCTCGACATCGACGTTACCCTGACCGACAAATTCCCCAACCCGGCGTTGCTCGATCGGCTTCCTGACCCGCTTCGCGAACACATCGCCTACCATGCGGAATCGGTCGACGCACGCGATGTACCCGAGTCCCTCGATGGACTCCGAACTGTCTGGACTGCCCTCCACCACTTCGAACCGGACGATGTCCGTGCCATCCTGCAAAATGCCGTCGATCGAAACGCGCCCTTCGCCGCCTTCGAGTTTACGCGCCCGGATTGGCGCTATTTTCTCACGATGATCCTTGCCCCACTGGTGGTGCTGCTCACGACTCCGTTCATCCGGCCCTTCCGGTGGTCGCGGGTTCACGTTACCTACACCGTCCCGGTGCTTCCGTTTATCGTGCTGTGGGATGGAATGGTATCGTGCCTGCGCACCTATACGCCCGGCGAACTCGAGGCAATGACCGCATCGCTCCACGGCGAGGGCTATGCGTGGCGCAGCGGCGAAGCCCTTGCCAAGGGCATACCCAGCCCGGTCTTGTATTTGATTGGTATTCCACGGCAAGAACCGGACCCGAAAGGAACGTCATGAGCGCGGCACCGCGAAACTGGGGCAAATGGGGGACCGACGACCAACGCGGCACCCTAAACTACATCACGCCGGAAAAAATTCGGCAATCCGCCGCGCTCGTAAAAACAGGCCGCGTCTACCCACTCGCGATTCCGCTCAAGGCAGGCGGGCCGCTTTGGCCGGGTCGGCACGAGAACTGGCACGTGGCCACGCACCGCAACCTTTGCGGCCCCGGCGCGGGCGGCGCGGAGGACATCTTGATGATCCACACACACGGCTCGACGCACGTCGACGCCTTGTGCCATGTCTTCACCGACGGTACGCTCTACAACGGATACAACGCGTCGGACGCGATCGACAGCCGCGGCGCGAAGCGAAACGCGATCACGAACATCGGCGCGATTGTCACGCGCGGCGTGATGCTCGATGTCGCCGGACACCGGGGCGTCGAGCATCTCGAGGCGGACCACATCATCACGCCGGACGAAATCGAGACCGTGGCCGCTGCCCAGGGGGTCGCGATCGGGAGCGGCGATGCCGTACTATTTCGCACTGGCTGGCTCAAGGTCTGGAACGAGGACAAGCAGCGCTACAACGCACGGCAGCCGGGCCCGAGCCTCGACGCGGCACGCTGGGCAGGGGAGCGCGAGGTCGCCGTGCTCGCGGCGGACAACAGCGCGGTGGAGGCGTTTCCGATGGCCGATGGCCTTGTGGTTCACTATGAGTTCCTGCGGAACCAGGGGGGCTACCTGATGGAACTGCTGGACCTCGATGCGCTGGCGCGGGACAAGGTGTACGAGTTTCAGTTCGTGGTTGCGCCGCTGAACATCACGATGGGCCTCGGCAGCCCGATCACGCCGCTGGCGTTGTGCTGAATCGTGGCATGGGCATCTTGCCCATGAGCATGGTCTGACAGCGTATCCGTAGTCATCAGCGCAAGCCCACGGGCAAGATGCCCGTGCCACGGCCTACAGCAGCGACTCGCTGACAAACGTCGCGCAGGCCCCGCGCGGATGTACCCGTCCGTTCCCCTCGGGCACCACGAGTTCCGACGGCTCGAACCGGCCCTTCGCGGGAATGTACGTCCGGAGGATGCGTTCCAAATTCAACGGGCTAAACCCGAGCGTATAACATGTCAGGATGACGAACGAAGGCTTGCCCCCGCACAGCGCCATCACGGCCTCCATCAGCAGGGGCAGATCGTCCTCGATCTTCCAGACCTCACCCTTCGCCCCACGTCCGAAGCTCGGCGGATCGAGGATGAACCCGTCATAGGTCTTGCCGCGTTTCACCTCTCGATTCACGAACTTCATCGCGTCGTCGACGATCCAGCGCACCCGCCCGCCCTCGAGTCCGGACAAACGCACGTTCTCGCTTGCCCACTCGACCATGCCCTTCGACGAGTCGACATGGCACACGCCGTAGCCCTTGCGCATGCACGCCATCGTGGAGAGTCCCGAATACGCGAAGAGATTCAACACCTCAAGGACCCGGCCCCCGGAGGGAAAGTCCTCGATGAGCGACCAGTTCGCCGCCTGCTCGGGGAAGATGCCGAGATGGCCGAAGGGCGTCAGCTTAATTTGGACCGTGAACCCCGCCAGTTCGATCGGAAAGGTCTCGGGAATTCGCTTGTTGAAGTCCCATGCCCCGCCGCCCTTGTCGTTCTTCACGTAGACCGCGTCGGGATTCGCCCACAACTCCGGCGATGAAACCTTGTACGCCGCCGTCGGCGCATGGCGGACGATCTTATAGGGCCCCACCTGCTCGAGCTTCTTGCAATCGCCCGAATCGAGAAGCGTGTAGGTTGAGGGGGGCATGGGGAGGGAGTTCCTCACGTGAGGGGGGGGGGGCTATGGGACCTATAGGGATCGGGTTAAGGCTTATGGGGATTTTTACGAGCGGCCAAAGCCGCCGTTCACGCTGATGGCTTGGCCGGTGACCCACGAGGCCTGGTCCGACGCGAGAAAGGTAATCATCGCCGCGATGTCTTGCGCCTCGCCGAGTCGGCCCAGCGGATACAACTTCGCCGCCGCCTTGTAGCGCTCGCTGTCCGGCGACCCATATCCCGTGGTCATCGGCGTCATTGTCACCCCCGGACACACCGCGTTCACGCGCACGCCGTAGCGCCCCATCTCGATCGCGAAGGCCTTGCTGAACGAAATGACCGCCCCCTTCGTCGCCGAATACGCCGCGAGACGCTTCTCGCCCACCTTCCCCGCCTCCGAGGCAATGTTCACGATCGATCCGCGCCGCTGCTCGGCCATCAACGGCGCGATGGCGCGGTTCGTGTTCAACAGCCCGCGCACGTTGATGTCGATCATCCGGTTCCAATCCTCGATCGGCGCCTCGAGGAAAAACTGTGTCTGGCTGATGCCCGCGCCCCCGAGCAGGAAATCCACCGCCCCGAACTTCGCCTTCGCCACCGCCGCCATCCGTTCGCACGCGGCATAATCCCGGACATCCGTGATGACCCCCTCGGCATGCCCGCCCATCCCCGCGATCTCGTCGACCGCCTTCTTCAGGTTCTCCGCCTGCACATCCGCGAGCACGACCCGCGCGCCCTCGCGCGTCAAGTACCGCGCCGTCTCCAATCCCAAGCCCGACGCGCCGCCGGTAATCACCGCCGTCTTGCCGGAAAGTCCCAACTCCATGATGAAATATGCTCCTGCCGATTAGGGTAGAGCGGACAATCCTGTCTGCTCAATTAACGTCAGTCCACGGAACAGACAGGATTGTCTGTCCCACCCTCTAATGATCGTGTTTCCCCGCCCGCGCCGGATCGTCATAAAACGCGTAGTGCTCCTTCAGGACATCCGCCCCGAAATCGCCCTTGAAGTCGCGCCACACCGCGTGGACGTGGTTCGCGTCGTTTTGCGTGTTGTCGTACTCGATCAGGAACGTCGGCCCCTGGACGCGATAGTAATGCTTCTCGCCCGGCGCGGCGCCGCCCATCCACGCGAACCGCACCGCGTCGATTCCTGCCTCGCGGATTTTGTCGAGGCGCATCTTCGAGAGCGCCGGCGGCTGCAACTTGGCCAGCTCCTCGATGACGCTCATCAGCATCCCCTGTTGCGCCGGCGTCAACGCGCCGTATTGGATGCCTTCGTCCGGCAACATGGACACTTGCTTCTCGTTGCGCGTGAGGATGTCGGCCGGCGCATCGCCCGCAAGGACTGCTTGTTTCGATTGTTCGGGAGTCAGCGACTTCAAAAACGCCCGCGCCAGGTCTTCCTCGGCGGCGAGCGCGCGAAACCCCTTCTTCGGCCCGTCGATCCGCACCTCGGCGGGGTTCGCCCCGAGGAATTGCGGGCTGCTCGACAGGATCTTCCCGTCCACCACGGTCCAGCTCAGCGAGATATGGTGCCCCTCGTAACGCACCGCCCACGCGCCCTTTTCGCCGGGCTCGCCGAATACCAGCATGTGGTAGTCCTCGGAATCGCGGATGGCCGCGCCCTCGATCTCGTGCAGGACATCCTCGAGCGACCGGATATCCTCGATGGTTTTGTAGCCGCCCTCGCTCAGGCCCGCGCGCAGCAATGCGTGCGTCTTCTCGCGCTGGGCGTCGTTCATCTCGCGAAACGAAATCCCGAGACGCTTCTTCGGGACGAAATGCCAGTTCAGCCGCTCCTCCGAGTTAAACGGCAACGCGGTCATCGCCTTCCCCGCATCGTCGAGAGACCCCAGGAAATCCCGCGTTGCCCCCAGCAACGGGGCCTCCTGCGCGCCCGACCCAAAGACCCCAACGGCCCAAACCCCCAACACGCACCAATGCCGCCATTTCATGAGGTTTCTCCTTCGGGTCGAGGCTTGTTTGACAGGGGGCGCATGCTACCAGACGGTCTGGGGGCAAACAAATACCGCCCTATTTCTTGTCGAGCGCCGTCCGCCGTTCCATCATCTCGCGGAAGGTGGAGAGGATGATCTTCTCGTCCTCGAGGGCTTTCTTGAACCGGGGATCGACCATGGCGTTGAGATCGCCTTCGCGGGTCGTGCCGGAGTCGGATATCTTGCCGAAGATTTCGGTGGGCGCGGTGCAGTGCATGATCATCATGGTCACGCCGGGCTTGAGGTTCTTGACGGCGTCGATGTATTCGTCGGTCTTGTCGGTTTTTTTCCAGCCGTAGCTGCGGTTGTGCAGGTCGTCGAGGACGGGAAGGCCGGCGTCCCAGAGTTGCTTGCCGATCCCCTCGAGCTGGTCGAAATTGCGTTCCGGGCTGTCCTGGCGGATGAAGAAGCCGTGGCCGCCGGGGAACATGACCGGGACCTTTTGATCTATGCCGACCTTGATGTAGCGCATGAGAAACTCGGGGGTGGCAAAGAGGGTCCCCATATGGGAGTCCATGTGGGTGGGCTCGAAACCCATCGTGCGGGCGCGGTCGAGTTGGGCGCGAATCTCCGTCTCGACCTCGTCGGGCGTTGCGTTTTTGACGACGAGGGGCACGTTATCGTGCAGGCAGCCCTCGCTGTCGGTCAGGCCGGGCACGGTGGGCTTTCCGGCGAGGGGACCCCAACGGTAGATGTCCCACTCGGAGGTCATGGTGAGGTGAAGGCCGGCGTCGATGCCGGGGTGCTCCTTGATGTAGCGGACGATCTCGGGCACCCAGGGGCAGGGCATCATGACGCTGAGGGAATTGGCGACGCCCTGGTCCATGGCCTTGGTTACGCCGAGGTTCGAGTCGTGGGACATGCCCGCGTCGTCGATGTGAAGGATGAGGACGCGGTCGCCCTTTTTCCAGCCGAGACGCTCGGCATAGGTGGGGCCTTGGGCGGCGGCGGTGCAAACGGCCGCGCCGAAGGCGAAGGCCAGCAAGCAACTCGATAGTGTCTTCATTAATCCGTGCTCCTTTTCCAAGTGGGTTTATGCGGGGGAAATTTCGGGTATCGTGCGCCGTGCCTGTTCGAGGAGCGCGTCCAACACCGCGCGCTTCGTTCGCACGCCGCCCTTTTCGCCCGTGGCCGCGTTGAGGGTCTTGATGTCGATCATGCCGCGCCGGCGCTCATAGTAGTAGACCCAGAAGGGACAGCGCAAGAGCGTCGGGGCGTCCGCGCCCTCGATGACGGGCTTCGAGCGGCCCCGCTGGATCATCACGATGCGGATGGCCTCGCGGCGCGCGATGACCGTCGCCTCGTCTCCGGACAAACGCGGCGGAAATACGGCACCCTCCGCAGGCGGATCGGGGAGCAACTGGGCGTCCGCGATGAGCCTGGCCTCGCCGCCGTGCGCCTCGACGGCGATCTCTACCGTGCCGGGGCCGTGCTTCGAGGTATAGCGCACGGGCACGCGATAGTAGGGCATCCAGACGAGTTCGATGCGCGGTAGCGCGGCCGAGAGTTCCACCTTGGCGGACCGGAACGAGAACCATCCGCGGCGATTGAGGCGAGCGAAGGCGGCGGCGCGCGGGATGGTGACGGGAAAGTGGACCACGGCGGGGGTGGTCCCTACAAGCTCCGCTTGCGGACGATCCATCCGCGCAGGACGTATCCCGCGCCGATGGCTAGAATCACGAGGCCGGAGACGACGTTTACTACTTGAGCGCGGAAGTTCTCGGCGTAGATGGTGCCAAATAGAACGGGAACAGCCATCACCACCATGAACAAGCCGATGGCGATCATGGTCTCGCCGCCGCGCAGGGTATCCCGTGATTTAGGCTTGTCGCTCATGCGAGGGTCCTTGCGGGTCAGAGCCACAGATAGATGATGATTTGGGGCGTCATCGAGATGACGGTCCAAAAGCGCAGGTCGTTCCAGAAGCGCTTGTCCGGCGCGTCGATGTTGACGTATTCCTTCTTCAGCGTATACACCCAGATCATGGGAAGGACGAAGAGCAAGACGACGAATATCTTCGACAAGACATACGCGGTGTCCGGAGTGATGGACTCGAACATCCGGTTGAACGGATCGAAGATCGTCCTGAGCGGCGGGCCGAAAATATCGTTGATAAGCTTGGTGATACGGTCCAAGAATTCGGTCATTCCGATATCCTCCCGCGAAGCACGCGCTGGATTTCACCGTCCTTGAGCACTTGTCCGAAGACCAGCCCGCGAATCTTTTCCTCCGGTTCCGGCGGGGTCAGCAAGCTAACGACGACCGTGACCACGATGCTAAACACAAACGACCACCACGCCACGAAGAGGAAGGGCTCCGAGGAGCGGAAAATGCCGTCGGTCAAGGTCAGGATGGTCGTGAACACCACGCCGAGAAGCATTCCCGCCAGCCCGCCCCAGCGGTTGGTGCGGTGCCACATGATGCCCAGCAGCAGGATGGCGAAGACGGGGCCTTGGAACATCGAGAGGCTGGTCTGGATGAAGTTGTACATCGTTTTCTGGTTGGCCAGGTAGGGCGCGAAGATGGCCGCCACGAGCATGAAGATAATGGTGAACACGCGGCCAATGGCGAGCACTTGCTTGTCGGGGATGGTCTTGCCCGTGATGAGGTACCGGATTTTTCCGTAGAGGTCCGTCGTCCAGATCGTGGTCGCCGTGTTCAGGTACGAACTGACGCTGGACATCAGCGCCGCGAACAGCGCCGCGAACATCAAGCCCTTGAGTCCGGGAGGCAACAGGTCGCGGATCATCGAGGGGACGGCTTGGTCTCCATTCTTCAGGCCGGGCTCGAGGACAACGGCGGCCAGCCCGGGGACGATGATCATCATCGGGATAAATACTTTCAGCAACCCGGCGAAGAGCATCCCGCCCTTGGCGTCCCATTCCGATTGGGCGCCGAGGGCGCGCTGGACGATGGTGGGGTTTCCGCACATGTAGCCCGTGGCCATCACGAGGCCCAGCCCGAAGATGATGCCCGTCCACGGGTAGGGCGTGGTCGTGTCGTGGGGCAGGAGCATCGTGAAATGGTCCGCGTACTGCGGGCCCATGGCGTGGATTTTTTCCTGCAGACCGGACCAGCCGCCGACTTCCCACATGCTGAGCCACAAGAGGGCGATGCCGCCGA
>CANKTP010000036.1 GCA_947486375.1 Candidatus Hydrogenedentota bacterium
CCGTTGCGACGTGTTGCACGTCAGGCAGCCCCGGTCTCTTCGACGACGACCCGGTTTCCGTCGATCTGGACGATTCGGACCGGCTTGCCCCGTTCGATAAAGGTCCCGTTCGATACCGCGTCGATCCGCTGTCCATCGACCTCGATGGCGCCGGCGGGCCGCAATGCCGTGTGGGCGATGCCCATGGCGCCGGTCAATGCCGTGTCCACGCCGGGGGCCGTCCAGCCCTCCTCGGGATTTTGTTGTGCGCCGAGCACCATGATTCGACCGACGCGGGTGTGCGTCATTATGTACATGCCGAGCGCGATGCTGAACATGGTACCTACGATCTGGCCCGGGATCAACAGCAACGCGCTGTCCGGGTAATAGGCCAAGGTCATGCCCATTGAGGCGAGCAATGTTGTTGTACCCAAGATTCCCAAGACGGCCCCGGGGACAACGCACTCGGCGACGATGAGGGCGAGCGCGGCGAGATAGACGGCGAGAATCGTGAGTCCCATCAGGTGCGAGTCTCCGGCAGGCCCTCGAGCAGGGAGATCAACTGGCCCATCTCGATGCGAATCCCCTGGAGCAACACCATCTTGTCGGCGGGATCGTGGGGATCGATTTCGACCACGCGATCGAAGGTGTCGATGAGGCCGCGCTCGGTGGCGAAAAGCGTGCCGGCCTGATCGAGCAATTTGTTGTAGCGGCGCGCGATCGGCGTGCAACTGTAATACCCGGCACCCTGCTGGTGCAGCATCTGGGTATCCTCGAACAATTGCCGGAGCATGTGAATTAGGGCGGAACGGGTGTCCATTAGGAAGGCCTTCCTTGGAATGGCCCAACGACCACCCGGTTGCCGTCGACTCGAATGACCTCGACCTCCGTGCCGACGGGAACGAAGTCGCCCGAGGTGACGACTTGAAAAGTCTTCTCGCCGAATCGAGCGCGGCCCGCGGGACGGAGCATGCTAAGGGCCGTTCCGCGCATCCCGACGAGGTCTTCGCCTTCCCATGCGGACTGCACGGTATAGCCTTCCTCGGCGAGCTGGACATCCGAGAGAACCATCCGGTGATAGACAGATGTCCTTGGGAGGAGACGCCAAGTGGCGATCACGAGGAGCACGAACAGGGTCGCGGAGAGTCCAACCGAATAGGCGACTTCGCCGAGGCGGTCGAACTGCCAACTGTACTCGGGCACGGTGAAATCGACCAGGGTTAGGTAGAGGCCGGCGAGAATGCAGAGGATTCCGGCCGCGCCAGCGACGCCGAAGCCCGGCAGCACGAAAATCTCGGCAATGACGAGCAGCACGCCGCTTACGACCAATACGATGTCGAGAACATTTGCAAGTCCAATGACGTAGTGCGAGCCGAGTAGCAGGGCGAGGCAAACAACCCCAACGGCCCCGGGCAGGCCAAAGCCCGGGGTTTTGATCTCCACGTAAATCCCGCCGATCGCCGCCATCAACAGTAGCCCGGCGATGGTGGGGCTCGTCAGCCAGCGGAACAGGGCCTCGGACCAGGTTGGCTCCATGACGTCGTACGCGGGCGCGGTAATGCCCGCCAAGGCCACCGCCTCGTCGAGCGTGTTCACTGTCTGCTTAATCACGCCGTAGCGCAGGGCCTCATCCGGGGTCAGCGTCAGGAGTTTTCCGGCCGGCAGGAGGCGTTCGCTGCCGTCATCGAATACCACGGTGCCGGGCGCGTGGGCCTGCGCGGGCTCGGCGGCGGGAGCGGCGGGCACGGCCTGCGGCGCGGGTTGGGGTGGCGTGACGCCGGGCACGTCGAACCCCGAGTCTTTCAGGATTTTCTCGAGCGGGTTCTCCGGTTGCGCGGGTGCCGTTGCTGGCGGATCCTCGGCATACTCGTCCCCGCGCATGACGGAGTATACGGTGTATTTTCCGTTCGCGTCCTTGACGCCGCGCAGCTCGATGTCCTTGTCCACCATCGCCTCGGCGATGCTCGGGTTATGGCCGCGGCTCTCGGCGAGGGCGCGCATCTTGGCGCGCATGAACGAGACTTCCTTCTCGCCCGTCGGCTTCATCCCCTCGGCCGAGGGGATGACGGGCGTCGCCGCGCCGATGTTGGTGCCGGGGGTCATGACGATCTCGTTGCAGGCGTAGCTGATCAAGGCCCCGGCCGAGATCGCGCCCATGCCCTCGATATACGCGATCGTCGTCATCGGGGCGCTTTGGATGTCCGTCGCGATGTCGATGGCGCTATCGACCCGGCCCCCGGGCGTGTCAATGCGAAAGAGGATGGCCTTGGCGTTGATCTCCTTGGCATGCTCGACAGCGCGCTCGACGACCACGGCCACCCCCGGCTCGATCGGGCCGGTAATGGGGCACACCACCACGATGTCCTGCGCCAATGCCGGGAGGACCGCAATGAACCAAATGACGAATCTGTGCACAATCATGCCGATGCTGTCCTTGCGGCGGGTGTGCCAGAATCCATTCCCGCCGCGCCGCGACCGCAGACCTTCGCTCGAAAAATCCCTTGCGCCGAAAGTCATTCTACGCCGGGCCGGATCGCGAATCAATCGAGCCGCGCGTGTGCGAGGGAAACGCGATCAGGCGGCGGCGCCTTCGAGCGCGACAATCCGTAGAGCGTGAGCAGCAGGGCGGCCATGACGGTGACCCCGCACACTGTGAGCAGGCCTGTGACAATGGGATTGTCCATGCCATTCGGCGGGGGAAACTTTTCGTTGATGGTGGGCATGAGCTTCGAGGATTCGCCCAGGAACGCACCGGCGACGCCCGCCGCGCCGTTTGTCCATGTGCCGATTTGCAGCGCAGCGAACCAGACCTTGAACGCGGCCGGGTTGAGGCGCAGTTCCGGGACAAGGAAACCGAAGGCGACCATCAACACGCCGTTGGCGGTAAACTCGATGTGGGCCATCACGATGCCGCGGAACCACTCGACGGCCGTGGGCGGGATAAACCCGATGGTGCAGCCCACCGTGATTTGCAGGACGCCCAGGATCAATGTCCAGCGCCTTAGCGTCGCTTTCAATGCATCAGTGTCGCTTGCCATGCCGTCCTCTCGTTGTCAATCGCGTTCCAAGCCGCGCCGGATAACTGTACAATTTGTCGCTTGGCCTTCGCCACGCAACGAGACCCGCTCGCTCGCCCGTCATCGATTCCGTCGATCGGCGGTATGCGATCGCGAATCGGGCCGCGACCGCCTTCGCGAGGGCGCCGTTCTCGTCTTGGGCGATGTCCCTCACTCGATCGTCGCCTTCGCCGCACCCGTGCTTATCCCCCCGTCCACCAACAACGTCTGCCCCGTTATATATGCGCTCGCGTCCGAAGCAAGAAACACGACGGCGCCGTCGAGATCGTTCGGCAGGCCAGTCCGCTTCAGAGGAATCCGATCGGTGATGTATTCGACCCACTTCTGGTTCTCGTAGAGCACCGCATTCTGCGCGGTCTTGAACCAACCCGGTGCGAGGCAATTCACCGTAATGCCGAAGGCGCCCCAATCGTCGGCGAGGCTCATGGTCAGTTGCTTCGCTCCTCCGCGGCTCGCGCAATAGGGGCCGAGGCCAGAGTATCCCGCGACGCTGGTCACGCTCCCGATATTGATCACGCGGCCATACCCACGCGGGATCATCGAGCGCGACGCGATGGCCTGCGCGACGAAGAACGTCCCCCGAAGGTTCGTGTCGAGCACAAGGTTCCAGTCGTCCCACGAGACATCGACCGCCCGCTTCCGTACATTGCAGCCCGCATTGTTCACGAGGATGTCGATCTGTCCGCACGCAGCGACGGCCGCATCGGCCATGCGCTGGATGCTCCCATGATCGCGAACGTCAAGTCCGAGGATCTCGCAGCGCCGTCCCAAGGCCTCGATCTCCTTCCTGCTATCGTCAAGACGTTCGGTGGATCGGCTGGTGATCACGACATCCGCGCCGGCGCGGGCCAACGCGTTCGCCATGTATCGCCCGAGCCCGCGGCTGCCGCCCGTAATCAAGGCCGTCTTGCCCGACAGATCGAAACCATTGGGGTTCACTTCTCGTCTCCCGGAGTCAGGATCACTTTCAGCAGGCCCGCCTCGCGATCGTGCAAGCGGCGAAACCACTCCGGACCCTCGGCCAACGGGGCGACGGCGCTGATGAGCGGCGCCACATCGACCGCGCCGCTCGCCATCAATTCGAGACACGCCGGATATTCGCCCGCCGAGGCGCAACTTCCGAGCAGGCTGAGCTCGCGTGTCACGACGGCCTGCAACGCCATGCCGACGCGCGGCGAAACGTTTCCGATTAGCACCACGCTGCCGCCCTTCGCCGCACATCGGACCGCGGTGTCCACGGTTGCCTCGACGCCCACGGCTTCAAACACAAGCGCGGCCCCGGCCCCGTTGGTGTCGTCGAGAATCTTCGCCAAGGCATCCTCCTTCGCGGAATTCAGCACGAGCGCGGCCCCGCATAGGCGTGCGATTCCGAGCCTCGATTCATCCACGTCGACGGCGATAACCCGTTGGCATCCGCGCGCACGAAGGACCTGCATCGTGAGCAGTCCGATGACCCCCGCGCCGATGACAACGGCAGTGTCATCCGGACTCGCCCCCGTTCGTCCCACGGCATGCACGGCAACGGACAACGGCTCGACGAAGGCCGCATGCTCGAACGACAACGAGTCCGGCACACGGTAGAGGATGTGTTGCGGCACGCTCAGGTATCGTGCAAAGGCCCCATGTTGACGATAGTCCCCACACGAGACCCCAAAGACACGCCGGCAGTCGCACAAGTTAATTTGTCCCCGCTGGCAATAGGCGCACTCTCCGCACGAGGCCGTCGAGTCAAATGTCACCCGATCGCCCGCGCGCCAGTCGCGCACCTCCGCGCCGACCACGGCGATGACGCCCGACGCCTCGTGTCCCATGACGATCGGCGGTTGGCGCCGGCCCGTCGATCCGTCCATGCCGTGCACATCGCTTCCGCAGATGCCGCACGCGCGAATCGCGACGACGACCTCGTGGGGACCCGGCTCCGGGTCGGTCATCCCCTCGATTCGGAGATGGTTGTATGCGTGAAGAACAAGCGCCTTCATCGCTATTGGAACAACTTCGGTATCTGCACGACACAAAAATATCCGTACATGACAAAGGCCAGGGCGAGCCCGAATCCGAGAATCTTATTCGCCTTCACCAGTGGCCGGATTTCCGGCGCGAAAAACCTCGGCATCACCACGAACAAGGTGACCGCGACCGCAATCGCCTGCAACGGCGTCAGGATCAGTCCATCGAGGATCGCGCCAACCTTCACCAACCCCACCGGTTTCCACCCGAACGAATAGACGATCACGATGTTCGATATCGCGAAGAGAACCAGGATGGTCCGGAACTGGGATTTCCAGGGATATCTCGACACCCCGGGAAACAACACCCGCGCGCAGTCGGCGAGAAGGCGCGGCCATCCCGCGAACTGCCCCAGCATCGTGCTGGTCATCGCCGCCAATCCCGCCAAGACGAACAAGTGCGCGCCCACGCGCCCCCACTTTTCGCCGAAGAGCCGCGAGAGCTCCATCGGTACGTCTTCGCCCTCCGGCGCAAGGTGTAATGGGCCAAGGACCCCGCTGCCCGCGATCATGAACGCCGAGGTGACGACAATGCCAATGGTCAGCGCGACCGTCGCATCCACGGTGACCAGACGCCGCCACGCGCGGATTTCCTCGGCCTGCGACGCGTTGATGGCCTGCAATTGATCCGGGTCGAGAGGAATGCCGTAGCCCCGGTCCCGCGTCATCCCGTATCCCGCGCCGATCACCCAGTACGTGTACCACACCTGGCTGGCAAAGCCGCCTGCGGCCCAGCCGAGCAAGGGAAGTAATTCAGACCAAGACGATTCCGCCGCGATGCCCTGGCCCACCGCCCAGTCGGGTACGGCCGGGATGCCAAACCCGAAAAGACCCTCCGCGATGGCCCGAAAACCCGGCCAGGTCTCGAAGGCCACTGCGCACGCGCCAAGGATGATTAGTGCGACCAGAAACGACATGGCACGTTTCAATGGCTCGAAGGTTCCGCTCCACGTGATGGCTATTACGACAATCACCGCAATCCAAGCGAGCACCATCGGAGGCAACGGAATAAAGTAGGCGGAAAACACCCCGGTCATGTTGGCCAGCGCCGCCGTCGACACCGCCGCCGAACATATTTGGCCCACGAACACCGGCCAGATGACCCAGTTGCGCGGCCCCGGCATCCGGCTCATCATGTCGATCATGCCTTCGCCGGTGGTGACGGTGTAGTGCGCCCCGGCGAGGCCGATCCAATATTTCGCGAAGATGGCCAGGACCGGGACCCAGAGGATGGCGACGCCGAAGATGGCCCCGTTCCGCGTCGCGAGGATCACCTCTCCAGAGCCGATGTATTCGCCGCACCAGACAAGCCCCGGCCCGATGGCAAGCAAAAGTCCCAAGCCGCGCGGCGGCAGGGGAATCGCGCGTTTTTCCGGATTGTGGATTTCTGTCATGGACTCCGTTTCCTCAAGTTGCGACCGCCGGCCAGGCCGCGAGTGCAACCCCGATCAAGGTATCGGCGTCGAGGATTCAGCGGATGGCTACCGGCGTGCCGAGGCCGCACCATTGGAAAAGCTCCTCGGCGTCGCCCGTGCGCATGCGGATACATCCGCGGCCCTCGGCGCCCCCGATGGAGGCCGGCTCGTTTGTCCCGTGAATGCCGTATCGCGTCGCGCGGCCGTCGCGTCCCAAGCCCATCCACCGCGTGCCCAGCGGATTGGCCGGCGATCCCGCGGGGACGATCCGGCCGCGGTTGTGCCAGTCCGGGTCGGTCAGCATATTCGCAATCGTAAAGTTCCCGCGCGGCGTCGATCCCCCCTTGCCGATACCGACGGGGAAATCGCGCACCATCTGGTCGCCGTCCATGACACGGAGCACGCGGCTGTCCGTGTCCACTTCCAAACGTAAACCGGGCACTGGGTCTAAGCCAGCGCGTGCGGGCTCCATGTCGAACGCATCCGTCCCCGGTAGCAGTTCGGCCGCGTGTCCCTCCATCGATGCATCGCGGTATTCGCGTGCGGCCCGTACCCAAGCCCCCGCGACCCCATCGGTTTCGGCCAGCGCGCCGTCGAGGACCGCCAAGGCCATCATATGATCGCCGGATGCCGCCAGCGTCTCGACGCGGCCCATCTCGCCCGCGAAGCGGGCCGTCGACCCGCGCGGCTCCGCGCCGTTCGGCTCCGCCCCCGAGAGGGCCGGATCCAGTTGCGGCCTCAGCCCCGGGCGCACAAATCCGGCCGGAACCGTGGCCAGTTCGGATTGCGCATTCGGCGTTTCCGCCTTTGCCGCTGGTTCGAGATATGCCTTCGAGCCACCAATAACTCGAACGTGACTCTCCGGGACCTGCGGGGAATCGGACCCGGTGGACGCCGACGGATCGGCGCCTACTTCCGGCTGAAACGCCCATACCCCGATGAGTCCCGCCAAAAGGATTACGGCCAAGGCAAAACGGGGTATGCGCGACGCACGCAAGAAAAACAGGAAAATGGGTAGAAAGCGGCGTTTGCGGCGCCCGGCCTCGCCAATCTGATCCTCTGCCGCGTCGAGGGCGTCCCGTCGAAGTTCCGAGAACCCGCTACGGGCCTCGTTGAGGGGTTTCGGGGTTCGCGAAGACGAACTGGTTCCCACGGTACCGGTCCTCGATCCGTTCGCACGCTGGACGAACCGGATGCCCATCGCCGGGACCCCGCCATCGGATCGAGACACGTGCATGACGCGTCCGCGATAAAAGATGACTTCCGCCTCGCGGTCGGTCGTGGCTGGTTGCAACTCGATGTGGAGATGGGTCCCCGCACCCTCGGGAAAGTGGCTCACAATCTTGAGCCCCCCGGCGCTCATGTCGATGGCCGTCCCGCGCCTCAGCGGTCCGGAAATGCTATCGTCGGCAGCGAAGAGGACTTCCCTGGCCGTCTCGACACGACGCATTTGGCGCCGTTCGCGTGTGTCCTTCCCGGCGTCGATAGGACGTTGCGTCGGCATTTCGGCGGAAACCCTCGGATCGGCAAAACAAGCAAGGCCAGTATACCATACCGCTGCGCGGGGGACCGGAAAATTCGCGCTTGCCGGTCCCCGTTCTGCCTGTTACCATGAGATGCGAACAGGCCAGTTAATCGGGGACCATTCCATGCTAAATCACGTGGTGATCTTGGGCGGCACCGCCCGGAACGAAGCACGCATCCGGAAGGCGCTCGGGGAAGGCGGGCCCCACGTGTCGCGGACGCCGGAATCCCAGCCTTTGGCGCCCGGGGCCTGCGCGATCCTAAATGCCGATGCCTCCGGCGACTTAATTGACGCGGCCTCGATCCTGTGCGGCCGGAACGCGGCCACCCTCGGGTTGTTGTCCGAGGCGATTGACTGCCGCGAGGGCCTCGTGCAGGGGTCCTCCATGCGACTGGTCGAGCATGCCGGACGTTTTGCCGGCGGCCTGGGCCTTGGCGCGGAGGACAAGCTGGCGCTAGAACGCGCCGCGCTGCTTCGCGACATCGGGAAGCTCCGCATCCTCAACGAGGTTCTGCTCAAGCCAGACCTGTTGTCCTACGACGAATGGGCCGTCATCCAGCGTCACCCGCACTTCGGCGCCGATTTGGTCGCCGAGATCGAGGGATTCCAGGACATCGAGGCCGTTATCCGTTGCCACCACGAAAGCTACGACGGCGACGGATATCCCGAACGATTGGAAGGCGAGCAAATCCCCTTTCTCGCCCGCGCGTTGAAAATCCTCGACGTGTACTGCGCCATGACGAGCCCGAGGCATTACCGCACCGGGACCGCGTCGCACAAGGAGGCCGTGGCGCACATTCGCGCCGAGCGCGGAAAACACTTCGACCCCGAGCTGGCGAACGTGTTCTTGGACGCGAAGATTGGGACTGTCCCTGCCGCGCCGCGCAGGCGGAAATCTTCGGCGAAGTAATCCGCTTCGGGAACGGCAGGACGCCCGGGCGGCCCCGTTAGCTTACCCGGCGGAGCTTGGTCACCCGCCCGTCGTTGATCCACTCCGCCACGAATATATTCCCCGCGCGGTCCCAAGTCGCGCCGTGGGGCGAGATGAATTGGCCGGGGATGCGCTGCTCATGGGGCAGGTTCGGGTAGCCCTTGGTCTTGTTAACGTCGGGTGTCGCGCCCAAGTGGGTAATGACATCGTTATTCTTGTCGAGGATCGTGACGCGGCCAAAGAGATCCGGGACCAACAGGTCCGTCCCCCGTTGATCGAAGTGGCAGGGGTGCAGGAATTTGTCCGTGACGAACTTCACGTGTTTCCCATCAAGCGTGAAGTATTGGAGGCGTACATTGCTCCGGTCGGCGACAACAAGCAGCGGCGCCTCGCCACGGGTATCGAGCCAAATGCCGTGCGGGCAGCTCATCTGGCCGGGTTCGCTGCCCTTGCCGCCCCACGAACGGATGTATTCGCCCTTGATCGTGTACTGATGAATCCAGCTCTGGCCGTATCCGTCGGCCACGTAGAAATCGCCGTTGGGCCCAAAGGCGATATTGGTGGGCACGTACTGCTCCACTTTTTCGTAGGCGCCGCTTTCCTTCGGGTACTCGAGCGTGAACACCAATTCCCCGTCGATGGTCGTCTTCATGACCTTGTGCAGGCCCGTCGGGGCGAGGTACAAGTATTCGACGCCATCCTCGACACGCAATTGCATGCCGTGCGCGCCCGCGGCGTATTCGGGACCCCACGACGTGATGAACTTGCCGTCCGGATCGAACACGGCCACCGAATCGGGGCCTTGGTTGTGGACGAGAATCCGGCCTTGCTTGTCCTCAAGCACGGCGTGCGTATAACCGAACTGCTTGCCCTCGGGCAGCTTCGCCCAATTGTCGACCCACTCATAGAGGTGTTCCCCCGCACCCATCACGCCTTCGCGTTCGGCGGCATTGACCGGGGTGCGCGTGAGCACTTGCGGTGCCGCGCAGGCGACCGCGCCCACGGCGGCGGTCTGGAGGAATTGGCGGCGAGACGGCGACTGCGGATTCGGCATGGATTCGTTCTTCATGGCTTCGGCGCTCCGGTTGTCCGGGGAATCTCCCCGGCGAGGTGGCCATTGTCGATCGGGGCCGGGGACGGTGTCAAGCATGGCGGAAATGAAAGGTGTACCCGCCCCCGCGCGTGACATAGAATAACCGGTCCCACCCAGACCACGTACGCCACACGGAGAACGTTTATGACCGCACAATTGAATCGCCGCATCCTGCTCGCCTCGCGTCCCGTCGGCGACATTAAAGACAGCAACTTTAAGTCCGAGTCCGTTCCCGTCCCGGAAGCGGGACCGGGCCAGATTCTTGTCCGAAACCTGTATCTTTCGCTCGACCCGGCGATTCGTGGCTGGATGAACGACGCGGACTCGTACATCGAGCCGATCGCCGTTGGCGGGGTGATGCGCGGGGGGACCGTCGGGATCGTGGTGGCGTCGAACGCCCCGGACTATTCGGTTGGCGATCACGTGTTCGGAATGGGCGGCTGGCAGGACTTTGCCGTGCATGGCCCCGAGGGCATGCCCAATAAACTCCCCGAGGGCACGGGTCTCCCGTGGACCAATTTCCTGAGCGTGCTGGGAATTACCGGGCTCACGGCCTATTTCGGATTGCTCGACATTGCCGATCCGAAACCCGGGGAGACGGTCGTCGTCTCGACGGCCGCCGGGGCCGTCGGATCGATCGTGGGCCAGATCGCGAAGATCAAGGGGTGCCGCGTCGTGGGCATCGCCGGGGCGGACGACAAGTGCAAATGGATCGTCGACGACCTCGGGTTCGACGCGGCGATCAACTACAAGACCCAGGACGTGGCGAAGGAACTTCGCAAGGCCTGCCCGAACAAGATCGACGTGTACTTCGACAACGTCGGCGGGGACATCCTCAATACCGTCCTGGGCATGATCAACATCCATGCGCGCATCAGTATCTGCGGGGCCATCACGCAATACAATGCCACCGCGCCGGTGCCGGGACCCAGCAACTACCTGACGTTGCTCACGAAACGCTCGACGATGCAGGGCTTTGTCGTGCTCGACTACCAGGCACGCTTCATGGAAGGCATAATGCAGATCAGCCAGTGGCTCATGCAGGGCAAAATAAAGCACCGCGAGGACATCGTCGACGGCCTCGAGAACGCGCCCAAGGCCATGCACAAACTCTTCAACGGCACGAACACGGGCAAGTTGATCGTCAAAATCGCGGACGCATGAACGCATTGGCCGCGCTCGTGGAATTGCATTGCCCCGGTGGAGTCGAATGAAAAAGTACTTATTTGTCGTCATCAAGATTGGATTCGTCGCCGGCCTATTCTTGTTATTGTTTCGCCCGGAGACCTTCGGATTTTCCGAGGACAAATTCCAAAATATTTCGCCCGGCTCGCTCATCGAGGTCCTGCGCAAGCTTGATCCCGCGAAGGCGGCCCAGTGGCTTGCCTTCGCGGTCCTGGTGAAGTTTGCAGGCATCACCTGCGGTATTTTTCGGTGGCGGCTGCTCCTCCACGGGCAGGGCATTCGTTTGCCGCTCTGGTACCTTGCCAAGTGTTGGTTTATGGGCCGTGCCATTGGTTTGTTTCTCCCAGGCACTGTCGGACTGGACGGGTACCGGCTCGTCGAGACCTCCGTCTATACGGGCCGGGCGATCCAATGCGCTACGGTGATCGCGGTCGAGAAACTCATCGGCTTCATCGCGCTCGGGTTGTTGGTCTTCTTGAGCCTTCCGCTGGCGGCGCGCCTCGTCGAGTTCAATCCGGCGGTGCTCGGGTTGTTGCTGGTTGGAATGGCCGGTTTCATCGTTACGGCGTTCTTACTACTGCTCAATCCCCGAGTCGTCCAGGCAGTCACCGCCGCCCTGCCGACACCGGCCGGTATCCGCCGCAAAGTGGACGAACTCGGCATCGCCGTCACCGCCTACGGCCACCAAAGGGCCCTCTTGCTTCTCGCGGTTGTCCTTGGCTTGGGCGTGCACTTGGCAATCTGTTGCGTCTTGTTTGGCGTGTCGATGGCGATCACGGGCGGGACATCGCGTGCGATCGATGTCTTTGCCGCGGGACCGCTCACCATCCTCGCGACGGTTATCACGCCCACGGTCAGCGGACTGGGCGCGCGCGAAGCCGCGCAGAGCGTGCTCCTTGGGCCAACCTACGGGACCTCTGAGGCCTTCCTTTTCGGGCATCTGGCCCTCTGGTTCGGCGAAGTCATCCAGTTCTTCGTAAGCATCCCGTTGCTGTTATTCGCTACGCGCCCGGATCGCGCCGCCTTCCTTGCGGATGTCGAGTCGGTCCAGAAACAGATGGCTCAGGGCCGCCCCAGCGCCGAACTCGCCCCAGAATTGGTCGCTCGGTACCGCGACGGGCTCGCGATGGTGTTGATTGCCGGGGCTTCGGCGGGACTCGTCGGCGGCGCTGCGGTGGGCCTGGCGGAAGCGTCGTGGCACTTTTCCACCCTGTCTCGTTTTGCGGAAACCACCGCCTACTGGTGGGGCCCCGCCGTCTACGGCATTGGAATGATTCCACTGGGATTGGGCGTGGCCGCGGGGTTATTGTTCCTTTACCTTCTCGCGGATCGTTTCGCCTCGGCCGCATGGACGTTCGGATTCGCGGTCATGGGAACTGCCGGCGCATCGGGGGCAATCATCGCCTTGTTTCGATATCGTCGCGACATCCTCGGCGAACATGCCCTCGACCCCATGCAACTGGCGACGGTCCTTGGCGGCGTCGCCACCGTGGCGTTGATCATCGGGATGCTTGGTATGCTGTGCGTACGGGTTGCGGGCGGAGGACGCCTTCGTGGAATCGTCGCCGCGCTCGCCGCATATGCCTTGCTCGTGGGGTCGGGCATCGTGCTTGCACGCACGCAACAACCCGTTGCGACGCCCATCGCCTTCGAGCCCGTGCCTGGCGCGGCGGGACCGAATGTCGTCTTCATCGCGGTGGACACCCTGCGCGCGGATTTCCTCAAGGCCTACAACGCTTCCGCGCGCCCCAACACCCCCAATGTCGACGCGCTTGCCAAGGACAGCGTCCTCTTCGAGAAGATGTTTGCCCAGTCCTCCTGGACGAAGGCATCCTTCGGCACGATCTTCTCGGGCATGTATCCCGAGGCCCACACCGCCACCGGCAAGGCGTCGTCGTTGCCCGGCGAAGTCGACACCTTCGCCGAAGTGTTCCAACAAGGCGGCTACTACACCCAGGGCTACTCGAACAATCCCAACATTGTTGGCGCGTTCAACTACGGACAAGGGTTTGCCGAATACGTGGACCTGAAGCCAAACCTGTACTTCGGCGCGCGCGCCTCCTGCGAGAAACTGGTTGGATACGACGTTTTGCGCAAGGTCGTGCAGCGTGTGTACAAGCAACTGGGAAACCGCATCGTGATCACCGACTTCTACCAGCCGGCCGAGGTGGTGACCGACACCGGTCTCGGATGGATCGACGGAACCCGGCGTCCCAAGGATGCGCCATTCCTCTTGTTTCTCCACTACATGGATCCACACGATCCCTTCCGCGATCCGAAGCATCCGGGAAGGGGTTACGCGCGGGCACAGATGGCGAACCCGGATCCGGAAGTGTATCTTGAGGCCTTCCTCCGCTCCTATTCCTACGAAGTGGAATGGATGGATCGAGAGGTCGGGCGGCTGCTCGACGGGTTGCGCGAACGCAATCTATACAACGACACGCTCATCGTGTTCACCTCCGATCACGGCGAGGAGTTTCACGAGCACGGCGGCTGGTGGCACGGCTTGAGTCTCTACGACGAGCAAATCGCCGTGCCGCTGATTATCAAGCTTCCCGGGAACACCGCGGCCGGTAGCCGCAATCCGAACCTTGCACGTCATGTCGATATCGCCCCGACCCTGGCCCAACTTGCCGGGCAATCGTCCTCGCCGCAATGGCAGGGCAAACCGCTCTTCGCCGCGGACGCTAGCCCGGCGAACGCCGATATCGGCCACATTTACGCACACCTCGATTTCGAGGGAATTCAACTCCACGCCGTGCGCACCATGACGCGGAAGCTCATCGAGGCGAATGAAGGCAATAAACGCGGATACGCACCGGTCGAGTTCTATGACATCACGGCCGATCCTGCGGAAAAAACGGACCTCGCGAAGGATGCGAGCGCCGCGGCGGCGGTCGAGTCCCTGGCCGGACTCATTGTCCAGATGAAGGCGTTCGTGCTCGAACACCGCGCCGAACCCGTTGTCTCTACGGAGACCATGGACGAATTGAAGGAACGACTCGAATCAACGGGATATCTTTCCGAGTAGCATTCGAGGGGTTGGCTACCACCCGTAAACGCCCAGCCCGGGTGGGCTAATGCGCCGCGCCGGGGCCCTCCCCGGGCCTCGGTATCGATACGTAATCCGGGTCGATGATCGGCATTTCTCCATGGATACTCGTCCAAGAGGGCGTCACGCTACATGCCCGTGTGCCAACGCGACGATGCGGTCGCGGTTGGCGGCGATTATATCGAGTTCGTCGCGCCAGAAGAGGGGCCTGCGATGGCCGAAGGGGTACCCGCCGAAGCTGCGGTGACTTTCGATACCCGCGATCTTGCTGTCGAAACGACAAGCCGGAATGTCATCGAATTTTAGGCGTGCGCATGGACGAGTCGATCTTTTTCTGAGAGCATCGGCGCAAAAATCGATGCCCCGTGGCCACTCTATGTATCGTCCATTCTCGCCAATCTGGACACATCGGAACACCTCCGTGTTGGCAAGCTCCGCAAAGACCCCCCCTTGATCGATCAGCTTGGCGAAGTCGGCTTCACCCGAGACCCCGTCTTCAAACTTCAGCCGAACCCTGTGCCCATCGAGCGCGTCAATTTTTACGATTCGCGAAAACATTCGTCCCTTCCGCTACACCAGCGGTTCTATTGGGATTGGCAATTCTCCCTGCCGGCATCGCCACCAGTCCTCCAGCAGTTCCTGCTGATGAAGCGCCGCCCGTTCTAACACGAGCGACCGTACGCGAGAAGGGGCCCGGCCCCCGACAAACACGAATAGGCGAAATGCGTACTTCGAGCTCGAAGTCGCCGTACACCGCATGGAAGTGCGGCGGCGCATGATCGTCATAGAACATCCGGATTATGATGCCATAAAAACGCGAAAGTTCCGGCATACTGAGTCGCCTCGGGTGCTCGATTCAGTAATCGACAGGCTCTCAAACCTGAGCGTTTCTCCAAGTATACTCAGCCAAGCGAACTGTCACGATGCGGCCCGGATCGCCAATTCGACAATGCGGTCTCGGTTGGCGGTGATGATATCGAGTTCGTCGCGCCAAAAGAGGGGCGGTAGATCGTCTATGGGAAACCAACCGAGGCCGTGGTGGTTTTCGACGTCGACAATCTGGCCTTCGATCTGCGTGGTGATGTAGAGGCCGTAGTGGGACGTCTGCCAGTGGTCGCCTTTATAGGCCACTCGGCAGCGGGTGTCCATATGGGCCAGCCTCGTGACTTCCGTGAGGCCGGCTTCCTCGCGAATTTCGCGCAAAGAGGCTTCCTCGATGCTCTCGCCGGGTTCGATCCCCCCCTTGGGGAGGACGTAGTGGTCGTCGCCGACTTCGACTTCCTTGATCAGCGCGACGAGCACGCATCCATCGTCGACGCGCACGACGATGCCGCCCGCGCCGATGCGGTCGGGGAGGCCTTCGGGCCGCGTGTAGAAATACTCGTCGTGTCCGTCCATTGGTTTCACGCGTTTATTTCGGGGTGTTGCAGATGGTAATCGGTCGCCATTTGGAATGCGCGGGCGACGGCGATCAATTCCGCCTCGGCATAGAGTCGGCCGACGAAGGAGACGCTCGTCGGCGTGCCCTGGTCGTTGAAGCCGCTAGGAAGACAGATTTGCGGATGGCCGGTCAAGTTCGTCATCAATAACTGATGGGCGCTGGGCGCCATGTAGACATCGATGTCCTTGATCGCCCCGTGCATTTGTTGCATCAGCAGGGTGCGCGCGCGATTGGCCTGGATGTATTCGACGGCGGGGACAAAGTGCATGCGCCGGAAGGTGTTCGGCCAGGCCGTGGCGTGTTGTTCGGTGAGCAGGTCGTCACGGTTCGATCGCGTCAGGTCGTCGAAGACTGCGGCCGCCTCGACAGTCAGGATGAAGTTCAGCGCGCCGACGGGGAACTCGGGCAACTCGATTGGGATGAGCGGCACGCCGAGCGTTGTCATCGTCTCGACGCAACGCCGAAGGTGGCTGCGATCTTCGCCGGTCGGCTCCATGGCGCTCTTGACGTAGCCAATCCGCAGTTTCTTGAGGTCGATATCGGGCGACCAATTGAAGGGATGATCGGAGACGGATGTGTCGACCCCATCGGGGCCGTGGATGGCGTTGAACACGAGGGCGCAATCCTCCGCGCTGCGGCATATCGGGCCGAGTTTGTCCATCGTCCAACTGAGCGCCATCGCGCCGTGGCGGCTGATGCGGCCGAAAGTCGGGCGCAATCCCGTGACGCCGTTCACCGTCGAGGGGGAGACGATTGAGCCCATGGTCTCCGAACCGATGGCGAAGGCGACTAGGCCTGCGGCGGTTGCCGCGCAAGGACCGGCAGAGGAACCGCTCGATCCGCGCTCGGGGTCCCAGGGGCAATTCGTCCGGCCGCCAAACCAGACGTCGCCTTGGGCGAGGCTGCCGAGACTGAGTTTCGCGACGAGCACCGCCCCCGCTTCGTCGAGACGCTGGACGACGGCCGCGTCGGTGTCGATGACTTGATGGCGATACGGTTCCGCGCCCCAGGTCGTTGGATGGCCCTTCACGGCCAGCAGGTCCTTTGCACCCCAGGGGATTCCGTGAAGTGGACCTCGATACTTTCCCGCGGCGATTTCCTCGTCGGCCTGTTTGGCCTGGGCGATGGCGCGATCCTCGGTGAGCGTCACGACGCATTTGAGGATTGGGTCGAGGCGCTTGAGGCGATCAAGGTACATCGCGGTAAGGGCGGTCGAGGTGATGCGACGCGCTTGAAGTGCCCGCGCGAGGTCGGCCACGGTCCAAAAGGCGATGTCCCCGATGTTCGCCGGCACCTCGCGCGCGGGGCCGGCCAGGGCCGGAAATGGACGGTGATCGGTCTCGAAGGTCATTCCCGGCACGACGGGATTGAACTGAAACGCCGGCGGCACGGCGTTGGTGATGGGCAGATCGCGGAGTTGCGCGTAGTTGTCCGGGAGACGGTTCAGTCCCCGGGCGATCGTCTCGCGTTCGGCCTCGGTGAATTCGATCCCCGCGATCTGTTCCGCCGTGGCGATCATCTGCGCCGTAATCTCCGGGCGTTCCGCGGCGTTGGCTTGCGACCACAACACGCCGGGCAACAAGGTGGACGCAAGGCCGAGTTGCGAGAAATAGGCCATAAAGGCGCGGCGGTCGAGCGGGGGATGCTGGACGAACGGGAAACTCATTGGGACTCCTTTCAAGCGTTCTGACGCGAGGCGCACAAGTACAGGTATGGGGGGAGTATAAATCCGGCGCGCCTTTTGTGCGAATACGGGGCGTTCGCCCCGTATAGCGTCGGGTTTTGCACGTTTCGGGAACGAATGACATGAAATGCGCGCCGCCACGAATATAGGGGCAGTCACGATTGCCAAGGAGAAAGACGATGGTCACCGAAGAACGCGCCTCGCAAGCCGGGGAACCCCGGTCGGAAATTTTCGAGCGGCAACTCATCGCTCATATGGACACGCTATACTCGACGGCCCTGCACCTGACCCGGAACCCCGCCGACGCGCAAGATCTCGTCCAAGATACCGTCGTCCGTGCGTTGCGGTTTCACCATACCTTCAAGCCCGGGACCTATATCCGCGCCTGGCTCATCGCAATTCTCCGCAACACCTTCATCAACGATTACCGCAAACGCGCGCGGCGTCCGCTGCATGTCGAGCTGACGGGGGCCGAGACGGTCGCGAGCATCGAGATCGGCCCCGTGGCCGGCACTGACACGCTCGAGCTTTTGTCGGACGAACTTCGCTTCGCGGTCGATGCCCTTCCGGAGACCCATCGCCGCGCCGTGATCATGGCCGACTTGGAAGACCGGACCTACCAGGAAATCGCCGACACCCTCGAGTGTCCCCTCGGCACGGTCATGTCGCGGATACACCGGGGACGCCGGATGGTGCGCGAATCGCTCGCTTTTCACCGCCGCGAAATGGCGTTCGGGTAGAATGCAATCCGGCGGCGCGTAACTTGCGCCACAAATGGCGCGGCATGGACGAATTCCAGCAAAAACTGACGACACACCGGAACGAGTTCTACCGGTTCATCCTGCGCAACGTCTGGGACTCCGGCGTGGCCGACGACGTGTTTTCGTCCGCCGTGCTGGCGGCCTACGAGAACCGGCACAAGTATACGCCGGGCACGAATTTTCGCGCGTGGATGTACCGTATCCTCGCGAACAAATGTTTTGTCGCCAACCGCGAGACCGGTCGCCGCTTCGATTCGTTGGATGACTCGGCCGGAGCGGATATTTCCGTGGCCGAGTCGCCGGGATACGGCGACGTGCTTGCCGACCCCCGGGGCTTTCTGGAGCAATGCGGCGACGAAGTATTCAAGGCGTTCCGGACCTTGAGCACGGCGCAACGCTCGTGCATTTTGTTGCGCGATGTGGAGCGGTTCTCGTACCAGGAGATCGCGGGGATACTCGAGCTCCCCGCCGGCACCGTGATGACCCACCTCGCGCGGGGCCGGAAGAAGCTCCGCGAGGCGCTACTGTCCTACGCGGTGGACTCGGGAATTGTGCGGACTTATCCGCGTTTGCACGAACGCAAGCGCGACAACGAATCCGACCAGACAGGGAGCAGCGCGACACCATGAACCTGGACCGGGAAAAGATGCGGCAAGCCTATCTCGATGGGGAACTATCGGCCAGCGAGACGGCCGAGTTCGAGGCATCGTTGAGTGCCGCCGAGCGGGAACAGCTCGAGGGAGAGCTAGGCCTCGAGGCCGGCCTGGGCGAGGTGCTTTCGCGCGGAGTGGATTGCCCGGAAGCGTTGTGGAAAGCCTTGGAATCGCGGATGGCCGGTGCACAATCAGACAAGACGCGCCATCGGTTCCCGGCTTGGCGTCTTGTTGCGCTTGGCGCCGCGGCGGCGGGAATCGTGTTCGCGCTGGGCCTGTTCGCGTCCCAGACCGATACCGTCTCGTCGCCAGCCGTGGTCGTCGCGGCGGAGACCGTCGACGAACTTGCCCTGATGTCCTTGAGCGGGCCGGGAATCGAGGAAGCCGAGTCTTACCTGCGGGACCATCACGTCGAAGTGCAACTACTTCAACCCGCGAAACTCGGCATGGCGTCAATTCACGGTGGCATCACGGTTCTCGGTGCGCGCGAGGAAGCGGTCGGAACCGATCGCGTCGTATCGCTCCTGATGGCCTGCTGCAATCATCCTGTCAAAGTCGTCTTCGCGCGCAAGGGCAGTGCGGCAGCCGAGGCCATCGGCAAAGCGGTGGGCGACGGGGGACAGGTGCAGGCCACGCGAGTGATCGGCGACTACGTGGCGGCAGTTGTGGGCACGCATTCGGCGCATGGCCTGCTCGACATTGTGGCCGGGCAACACGTCTAAACGTCGAAGCCCCGGCAAACCCCGCGAACCGAATTGGGCGCAAGATGAGCGCCCGCCTGCGCCCTTGGCGTCCGTTTTGATAGGATTGCGGGACAGGCCATGAAGAAATCCAGATCGAAATCCAATTCCATTACGCCCCCGGAACCTTCCTTGGCGCCGAAGGGGCCTTTGCCCGGTGACGGGGATGGTCCATCGCCGCGCTCCGTGCAACGGGGAACGCTCGCCTTGATGGCGCCGGTCGCCGTGTTTTTGGTTGCCTTTCTCGTGATCTTCGGGCGCTACGGAGACAAGGCGACCCGGGGCCTTGACCGTGCCGTGGCGGAAAAGCAGTTCGCCTCCGCCAAGAAGTTTGAGGCGCTTGGGAATTCCGTCGAGGCCATCGAATACTATCGGCAGGCCCTTGCGGGGCGATTTAGAAGCGAGGAAGCGCGTATCCTGTGTGTCCGATCCCTTGGCGAGTTGTTGTATCGGGAGGGGCGCTTCGAAGAGGCCATCGCGGTGTATCGCGAGCTCCCTCCCGGGGCCTTCGCATCGCCCGGCGCATACACGGCCTATGCATCGTCGCTGTTGGAGGCGGGCGACGCGGAAGAAGGAGAGCGCGTCGCCGCCGAATGGCTGGCCATGGCCGAGGCCCAACGCGACTTGAAACAAATTGTATGGGCCAGCGTCGCGCTGGGGCGCCATTTCGAGGAAAACCAGCGATATCCCGAGGCCATTGACTATTACAAACGCGCCGTGGTCGCCGATAGTCAGGGCGTCGCCCACCTCTACATCGCGCAAGCGTACCGGCGGCAAAAAGATTGGCCGAAGGCCATCGCACAGGCCAACGCCGTCCTCGCCGATGCGGCCTTGAAGCCCCTCCATGAAGAAGCCCGGAATCTCCTCGACGGCATCGATCGCGACAAGGCGCGGAAGTAGCCGGTCGCAGCGAAGCGTGTCCAAACCGCCCCAGATACGAATCCTCTTTTGCCATTACACCGCCGATCCCGGCGGCGGCTCCGACCGTTCCCTCTTTGACCTGGTCACGCGATTGTCGCGCGACCGGTTTGCACCGTCGATGCTGTTGCATCCGGACGACCCCTTGGTCCCCCGGTATCGTTTGGCGGACATTCCCGTTCACACCGAGCCCTTCGTCCCGCCGAGGCGGGCGGCGGACGCGGCGAAGTTGTTTCGGTTCGCATCCAGCCTCATCCCATCCGTATGGCGCGCGCGGCGGATCATCGTCCGGACTGGCACAGACGTGGTTCACGTCAATACCCTGTATAACATCCAAGGGGGCCTTGCCGCGGTCTTGGCCGGGAAGCCGCTAGTGTGGCATGTGCGCGAGATCGAGTCCGGCTCCCGCGTGGGACGCATCTTCCTGGCCTGCGTGGCACGATGGGCGGCCCGGGCCGTCGCCATCTCGTACGCCGTCGGCGAGACCTTGGCCGCGTGCGGTCCGCGCCGCCGCGTGGTGCTCAACGGGATCGATCCGGATCGCTTTGCGCAACTGCCCGATCCGTCGTCAATACGCCGCGAGCTCGGCCTCGAAAAATCGAATCGCGTGGTCCTGTGCGTCGGGCGAATCGAGCCGTGGAAGGGCCAGCATGTCTTGATCGAGGCGATCCCCGCAGTGCTTCGGGCATGTCCCGGGGCGAAGTTCGTCTTCGTGGGAAACCCGGCGGTGAACAAACCGGACTACCTGCCGCGTCTCGAGGCCCGGTGTGTGGAATTGGGCATTGCGGGGCGCGTCGTCTTCGCCGGTGTACGCAACGATTTACCCGCGCTGCTGGCCCTCGCGGAAGTCGTCGCGGTCCCGACGGCCACGGCGGAACCCTTCGGACGCGTTATCGTGGAGGCCATGCTCGCGGGGCGTCCCGTGGTGGCGACGGCGGCGGGAGGTCCGCTCGAGATTATCGAGAACGAGGAGACGGGCCGCTTGGTTCCGCCATCGGATGCGAACGCATTGGCTGCGGCAATCGGGAAACTGCTCGCCGATCCCGAGGCTGCCGCGGCGATGGGGCAACGCGCCCGGGCCCGCGCTCTCGATGGCTTCACCATTGATCGCACCGTCCGGGAAATGGCGGCCATCTTCGAGGAAGTCGCGGCCTCGCGCGGCATCTGATACGATCCGCGAGGCGTGTTTCATGGCCCGCGCCGTCCCCGGGGTGTACTCGAATCAATGTCGAACAAGGCGCAAGAGGCCCGTCAGGCCAGCCTACTCTATGGCCTCACCGACGCCTTGCTCTATCTCATCGGGCTGAATGCGGCCGTGTTTGCGCGCTGGGACACCTTGTATCAAGTCCACTTCGCCCTGCTCCAACGGGACAGGCTTATCGCCACGGCCCTGTTCGCGGCGTGCGCGCTCCTGGCCGGTTCCTACAAGCCGGGCCGCGTGAGCGATCGCTTCGACGCCGTCTACTATCTTTCGATCGCGCTGGCTTGTGCTCTCGGCCTCCAGCTCGCGCTAACCTCGTTGGTCCCCTTTGACCTACGCGAGATATCGCGCCGGGAGCTTGTCCTCGGGGCCGGCGCGGCGGGCCTGTTGCTCGTTCCGTGGCGTTTCTGGGCGGCCAACCTGATGGATCGGTTTCCCGCGTTTCATAGGTACTTCTACGTGGTGGGAAGCGAGGCCGAAGGCAAGCGGATCGCCCGCGAAATCGAGTCGAGCGCGGCCTATCGCGCCGGGGCCCGGTATTGCACGCTGGACAATTTCAAGCAGCGCGCCGGGCGTGAGGCGAAGAAATCGGGAAGCGGTCAACCCATGGATAACGCGATCGTGACGTTGTCGGAGGCGGATCGCGGCCAGCTCCACGATCTCCTCGAAGTCTGCGGCACGCATTGCCGCCAGGTGTTCCTGCACCCGAGCCTGTACGACACGCTGTTGATATCGCACGCGCACCTCGTCGAGGTCGCGGGCATTCCCTTGCTCGAGGTGGGCAACCCGGGGTTGTCCGCGTATATGTACGTGAAGCGCCTGATCGATATCGCCGCGAGCGCGGCGGGACTCGCGCTGGCCCTTCCGATCTTTGTCCTGCCCACCGCGCTTGCGATTAAACTCACGTCCCGCGGCCCGGTGCTCTATTCGCAGGAACGCATGGGGCGCGACGGCCGCGTCTTCCGGCTCTACAAATTCAGGTCGATGGTGAGCGAGGCCGAGTCCGGCACTGGACCTGTCTGGGCCAAGGCGGATGATGATCGGGTGACACCCGTGGGGCGTTTCATACGGAAGCACCGGATCGACGAAATCCCGCAGCTGTTCAACGTGCTGCGGGGCGACATGAGCCTCGTCGGGCCGCGGCCCGAGCGGCCCCATTTCCACGAGGAATTCAAGGCGCGCTGGCCCCTCTTTGACAAGCGCCTCGCCGTCCGGCCCGGGGTCACCAGCCTGTCCCATGTCCTCGGGACTTATGCCTCGGAACCCGGCGACCGGCTCCGCTACGACCTAATCTACATTAGCAGCCTCTCCGTCCTGACCGACCTCCGTGTCCTCGTCGACACCGTCCGCGTCGTCCTCGGCGCAAAAGGGGCGCGTTAGGATGGAACGCCCGCCGATTCGTTTTCCCCGCCGCGCGATGGCAATCTGGCTCGCGCTCTGGCTCGGCGGATTCGCGGCCCTCGCCGCGGGGAATGCCGCGCTCTACCGGCACGTCATCCAGCTCCGCGAAAGCGATCCGCGCACCTACCTCGCCGAGGCCGACCGCCTGATGAAATCCGGCAACCTGGCCGGCGCCCTCGCCCAAGTGTCGAGCGCCATCAAGCGCGCCCCCGTCGACCCGCTGCCACGACAGGTACACGGCCATGTGCTGTTCCAATTTAAGCAGTGGGAAGGCGCCGTAATCGCCTACCGGGCCGCGCTCGACCTCGGCAGCCGGGACCAGGGCGCCATGACCAATCTCCTTTGGTCGTTGATCCAGCTCAAGCGATACGACGAGGCGATCCGCGTCTACGGTGTCCCCTGGATCGAACAAGGCAATCGTAACCCTGCCATCGTGCGAAACGTTGCCGAAGCCTTCGTGCGCGCATCGAATTGGGAGGAGGGCCTTCCGTACATCGAGAGCGCGCTCGACGCGAATCCCGGCGATCTCTACCTCATGACCCAGCTCGAGCGGGCCTATCGGAACACCGGTGACACCCAGCGCGCCGAGCAACTGCACGAGAGAATCGGCGAACTCCAGCACACCCCCAGCCCCTGAGACGTCGCGATAGCCCCAAGCGTTCCGCCCCCCTGTCGCCCATCCCCCCATAGGTCCTAAAAGTCCTGGAGGACCTATCCCCACACCCAATCCCCGCCCATGATACAATCCCAAATCGAGGAAACCTTCGATGATCCGGCCCCGCATCGCCATTTTGATTTGCTTCGCCCCGGCGCTCGCCGGCGCCGAAGGCCCAAATTTTGATCGCGACGTCCGGCCCATCCTCGCCAACAATTGCTTTAAGTGCCACGGCTTCGACGATGCCGCGCGCAAGGGCGGCGTGCGTCTCGATACCTTCGATGGGGCCACCCATGAAATTCGCCCAGGCGTGCGCGCCGTCCTCCCCGGCGACACCGCCGCGAGCGAACTCGTCCGCCGGATCACAAACCCCGACGAGGACGACCGCATGCCGCCGGTCGCGACGGGCAAACACTTGGGCCCGGCGGAAATCGAGACCCTGCGGCAATGGATTGCCTCTGGCGCGGCGTATGTCCCGCATTGGTCCTTCGCGCCGCCGCATCGTCCGGAACTCCCGCGCGTATCTCAGCCCAATTGGGTGCGCAACCCGATCGACGCGTTCATCCTCGCGCGACTCGACTCCGAGGGACTACCTCCCTCGCCCGAGGCCGATCCCTACACGCTGCTGCGCCGGGTTTCGCTCGACTTGACCGGGGTGCCGCCTTCGCTCGAGGAAACGACCGCCTTCATGAACGACACCGCTCCCGGCGCCTATGAACGCGCCGTCGACCGGCTGCTGGCGTCGCCTCGATATGGCGAACGTTGGGCGCGCCCCTGGCTCGACATCGCGCGATACGCCGACAGCAAGGGCTACGAGGCCGACCGCAAGCGCACCATCTGGCGATACCGCGACTGGGTCATCGATGCCTTCAACCGCGACCTTTCCTTTGACGAATTCACTATCGAGCAAATGGCCGGGGACCTGCTCCCGAATCCATCCGAGGAGCAAATCGTCGCGACGGCCTTTCATCGAAACACGATGACCAACGACGAAGGAGGCACCGACGACGAGGAATTCCGCACCGCCGCCGTGATCGACCGCGTGAACACGACGATGGAAGCGTGGATGGGCCTGACGATGGGCTGCGCCCAATGCCACACCCACAAATACGACCCCTTCGCCCAAAGTGAGTATTACGGCATCTACGCCTTCTTCAACCAGACCGAGGACGAGGATCGACCCAGCGAAGCGCCTACGCTCCAAGTCCTGTCGGACGAAGACCGAGCGAACCTCGACCGGCTGCACGAGGGCGTGAGGGCGGCCCACAAGAAACTAGGCGAGGCCACGCCCGGATTTGCAGAGGCATTGATGTTCTGGCAGCATTCGGCCCTGCCCGAATACTGGGCCGATCTGGCGGCTTCGGGGGCCAACCCCGCGGCGGCCGCGCGCACGCTTCCGGTCTCGATCGTCCGGCTGTTGCTGAAACCCGCTGACAGCCGGGACGCGCGCGATTGGAAGCGCCTCGCGGCGTACCATCGGTATTTCGATCCGGTCGCGAAGCCCTTTGTCGATCCGCTCTTGGACGCGCAAGGGGCATGGACCGAGGCGGCGGAAAATGCGGGCCGCCTGCCCGTCCTTCACGAACTCGCCGCCGACAAACGCCGCGAGACGCATCTCTTCGAGCGCGGCAGCTTCCTCGCGCCCGGCGATCCGGTCGAACCCGGCGTCCCCGCATCGTTGAACCCCTGGCCCGAGGGTGCGCCGAAGGACCGCCTCGGGCTGGCCCAATGGCTCCTCGACCCGGCGAACCCTCTCACCGACCGCGTTGCTGTCAATCGACATTGGGAACAATTCTTCGGGATCGGGTTGGTCGAGACCGTCGAGGATTTCGGGACCCAGGGCGAACGCCCCTCCCACCCCGAACTCCTCGACTGGCTCGCGGTCGAATTCCGCGAGTCGGGCCGCAGCTTCAAGGAGCTCTGCCGGCTAATCGTCACCTCTGCCACGTATCGCCAGGACTCGCGCCTCACCGCGCCGCTGCTCGAGCGCGATCCCTACAATCGCCTCCTTGCGCGCGGCCCGAGGTTTCGCCTCGAGGCGGAGATGATCCGCGATGCCGCCCTCGCGTCGAGCGGACTCCTCAGCGCGAAGATGCACGGCCCGAGCGTCATGCCGCCGCAACCCGACGGTCTCTGGCAGGCGGCCTACAATGACCTGAACTACGCCGTCAGCAGCGGCGAGGACCGTTACCGCCGCGGCGTCTACACCTTCTGGCGGCGCACCAGCCCCTATCCCATGCTCACCACCTTCGACGCCCCCGACCGCGTCGCCTGCGTCGCGCGGCGCATCCGCACGAATACCCCGCTGCAATCGCTCGTCTTGTTGAACGACCCGGTCTACGTCGAGGCCGCCCAGGCCCTCGCGCGGCGCATGGCGCTCGATGCAGCCGGCAGCATCGAGGGCCGCATCGATCACGGGTTCCGCCGCGTCCTCACGCGCCCGCCGTCGGATCGCGAAAAGCAACGTCTCGCGCGGTTGTACGTCACCGAGCTCGAACGCTACCGCGCCGACTCGACCGCCGCCATCGCGCTCGCCACGGACCCCCTCGGCCCGCTCGAAGGCTCCGATCCCGTCCGCCTCGCCGCGTGGACCGTCGTCGCGAACGTAATCCTCAACCTCGACGAAGCCGTCACGAAACGCTGAGACCCCCGATGGACGATCCCTATCTCGATATGATGCACGGCGTCACGCGCCGCCGCTTCCTCCGCAACACGGGTGTCGGCCTCGGCGCGGCGGCCTTGTCGATGTTGATGAAGCAAGACGCGCACGCGGCAATCCCGGGCGCAATCGACATAGACCATTCCCTGTTGCCGCATTTCGCCGCGAAGGCGAAGCACGTCATCTATCTCCACATGGAAGGCTCGCCGCCCCAACAAGACCTCTTCGAATACAAGCCGAAGTTAAACGAGCTCAACGGCCAGCCCTGTCCCGAATCGATGATGTCGAAGGAACGCTTCGCCTTCATCAAGGGACACCCGAAAATTCTCGGGTCTCCGTACAAATTCAGCCAGCACGGCCCCGGCGGAGCGTGGTTCTCCGAGTTGCTCCCGAACCTGCGTTCGATCGCGGACAAGATTACCGTCATCAACTCGATGACGACCGACCAGTTCAACCACGCCCCCGCGCAGTTGTTGCTCTACACCGGCTCGCCGCGTATGGGCCGCCCCAGCATGGGCTCGTGGATCACCTACGGCCTCGGCACCGAGAACCAAGACCTGCCCGGATTCGTCGTGCTCGTCTCGGGCGCGGCGGGGCCATCCTCCGGCAAGAACGCCTGGAGCAGCGGGTTCCTGCCCACGGTCCACCAAGGCGTCCAATGCCGCAGCACCGGCGATCCCGTGCTCTACCTGTCCGACCCGCCCGGGATGGATCGCCCCGGACGCCGCCGTAGCCTTGATGCGCTGCGCGACCTCAACGAGATGCAAATGGAACGCGACGCCGATCCCGAGACCCTCACCCGCATTTCGCAATACGAGCTCGCCTATCGCATGCAGGTCTCCGTGCCCGAAGTCATGGACATCGCCGCCGAGCCCGAATCCATCCGCACGATGTACGGCGCGACTCCCGGCACGGCCTCCCTCGCCAACAATTGCTTGCTCGCGCGGCGGCTCGTCGA
>CANKTP010000037.1 GCA_947486375.1 Candidatus Hydrogenedentota bacterium
CAAGCAGGCCATCGCCCAGTTCATCGTTGCTCATAACCAAAACCCTCAGCCCCTTGTATGGACAGCCACAGCGGACAAAATCATTGAAAAAGTCGGGCGGGCCCGTCTCGCATTGTATAATGGCCCATTAGGCTGAATCATACCACTAGACCGTCGAAAGGGTTACTGGGCGGCATGCTTGGGGGCGTCTCGGTCGAGGTGACGATATACATGCGAGGCGACAGCCTCGGCCAACATTACAGGCACGGCGTTGCCGAGTTGCCGCATCGACTCCGACCATGATCCGCAGAAGACCTAGTCGTCCGGGAAACACTGGAGCCGTGCGCTTTCGCGCACGGTGAAGTAACGCAATTCGCCGTCGTCGAGCAGCACCATGTTCTCGCCGCCGGGTACGCCGTGATCGCCGGCCTTCAATGTCTTCGCAGGTTCGTCAAGGACGCACCCGGTGTGGCCGGGATAAGGTCGCGCGCCTGGCATAAACACATGATTCGGCGGGCCGCCTCCATTGGTTTTCTTCGGATCGGGAAGATCGTCCAATGCGTCGCGGACCGTCTTCCAAGGCAGACAACGCGATCGGCCCAATCCATCGTGAAGCGATAACTGGGTCATCACAGGCTTTACGCCTCGCCGCGTCCTTGGGACACGATGTTTCTCCCAGTAGGTCCCATCGGCCCATTTCGAGGCGAGAAGCGCCTCCCTCGAATGCGTGGGCTCGGGGAATGACCATTCGATTTGCTGGTCGGCCCGAAACCCCACGATGAATACGCGCTCGCGCTTTTGGGGTACTCCGTAGTCGGCGGCATTCAGAAGGCGAAAGACCACATGGTAGCGCAGCCCGTCGCGCTTCCCTTTCGTGTGGTATTTCTCCAACGCTGCGAGGTGGGATGTCCAGTCGCCCTTGGGTTGGGCCTTAACCTCGGGATAACTGAGTTGAAGGACGATGTACTCGAAGTATTCCGAGAAGGACTCCCGGAGAAGCCCCCGGACGTTCTCGAAAATAAAGGCCCTTGGCCGTAGTTCCCGCACGGCCCTCACGGCCTCGGGAAACATGTCGCGATGGTCGTCGTACCCCTTGTGCTTCCCGCCCAGGGAGAAGGGTTGGCACGGAGGGCCGCCCGCCACGAGATCAACCGGATGCGCCAGGCTCGAGTAGTCGAAGGCCCGCACGTCGCCCCGATGAATACTCCATGCGCTCACGGGACGAACAGCCCTGCCCTTGTTGTACTCCAACGTCGCGCAACAGTCTTCGTCCCACTCGACGACTTTCGAGTGCGAGAACCCGGCCTTGGACACGCCCATGGCCAAGCCGCCCGCTCCCGCGAATAGTTCCAAGGCCCTCATGGCGTTCCTCCGAGAAATCTCCGTAGTCTGGTTCCGCGACGGGCGGCGAGGCGTGCTTCTGGTCAGAGTTGGATCGTGTTCGAACGAAGCTTGGATTCCAATTCGCGCTTCAGTTGTTTCGCGGATCCCCGATTCAGTGTGTACGCATGCGTTATTTGGCCGTTGAGTCGTCGAATGGATGCGAGCGGTGGACACGTGGGCAATGCAGCGATGTCAGCCCGAATTCCTTGGAGAAAAGCACGGGGAATATCTTTACCATGATTGACTCGAACGCCCGTTACGATTTGTTCGATTTCTCGGCTGATGATTTGGAATTTAGTGGGGTGACAAACGAAACCTTCGTCTTTCACAATCTGCCTGACGGTATCTTGAATCAAACGCAATTGGTGGAGTGGACCAGAAATGGTTATGTCGTCAAGATACTGGGTAAACCTTAGATTGTGTTTCAGGGCAAGATTGTTCAGCCGAAAGGCCATATGTTCAACTGCCAAGTTGGCGAGTATGGGGCTGGTTGGCGATCCCTGTGGAAGTGCGTTTTTGTATGTACATAATCCGGAAAGTAAACCGGCGATCTGTTCAGAACATTGAAGCCTGACTTGGAAGATTTGTTTTACCAGTTCCCGATCGATGCTTGGGAAAAAATCGGAAATATCGGCTTTGAGAATCGCGGGTTGATTCGTGTGAACAATACCATTCTTCAGAGCGGATCGGCCTTTGATCGATCCCGTCATATACGGAGGAAGGCCGATCTCTTGAAGAACGCAATTGAGAGATTTGAGTGCGCCGGCTAGGGGTTCACGCGGGGGATTGATTGTCCGAGTTTTTCCGTTTTTCTCCTGTGCCCATTCTCTATAGAATGAATCGGTGTTCGCGAGTATTCGGCTTAGTTCGGTTGGGGTCACGCCTATGCAGTAGCATAGATGGCGCGACTTTCGCAGCCGTAGATATCTCACGTCAATTGGATCCTTGTCATACGATTCTGGACCGTAAGAACTGAGTTCAAACAACATCAACTCTATCCTCGGACTAGTCCTTATCAACTCGATCTTCGAGGTAACGATCCGACGCGAATGATGTCGCTCTTATATTTAACCCGGTGTTCGCTGAAACGTCACCGGATGTAACATGCAGTCAAAAGAAGAATAGAGCCAGTCCTTCGTCCATTGCCAAATGGCCCACAAGACGTTTCGAACCACCGATTCCGCGATGAGCCTTTTCCACTCAATTAGCGGTCGACTAGTTTTCACGTCGGTCCGTGACCTTGCTTTGGCATCACTCTGATCTACGCAGCCTTGGTTCTCGTGTTGCTTTGCCATCATCTCGACATCGTTAACTTTCTTCACCGGATCCGCCGGAGTCGAGCGCCGCACAAGAACAACAACCAACATACTCTTAAGATGATACTGCATATTTGTTCACCTCCTTCCCGGGGAAATTGTTCTAGAGGCCGCCTCGAATGGTTGAACATCCGAGTCTTCTTAGAACTGAAACGCGAACGCCTTGTTCATACACACGCAAACAATGTGAAGACGGAGACAGTGAGAACTTATTGCAGCCACTGCCACGGCAGCACACCAAGCGAGCGATAGTTCCTTGCTCGGCAACAGCAAGGCGGCTGCTTTACGGCAGCCATAGTCGGGCCCAGGGAGCTTCAGAAGTATGTTGGCTCTATTGAATCGTTTTTCTCTCGATAGTCTCCTTTGTCGTAAACACTTAGTGAGTTACTTCGCGGGCACCGGCTCCCCGACTTCCGCGGTGACGGGCTCGAAGGCGGGGGCGATTTCGGGCATTTCGGTTTCGGCGGGGGACTCGAACTCGATCTCGACGGTCTCGGGCGTGCGGCGAATCTCGCATTTCTCGCCGTCGCAGAAGATGTCCATTGTGTCGTCGGTGTTGATCATGTCGAAGTTGAGCGGCTTGAGCTTGGCCGATGCCATGTCGAAGGTTTCCTTGGTGATGGTCTGGTATGGCGCCTGGGGATAGTTGTGGTCCGTCAGGGGAAGGAAGCTGATCGACTTGAGGCGGGTCTCGTAGAGCTCGAGGATGCGCGGGATGTCCTTGGCCTCGTCGGGCTTGAAGGTGATGGTCGCGCTGACCTGGTTGTCGGCCCAGTAGTGTTGCATCTGCGCGACGTTCTCGACCTGTTCCCAGATGGTCACGTCATCCTTCGAGCGGTCGAAGTGGCGCTGGTGGACCGGGAAGTAGACAACGATGGTGTTGTCGCCGTAGACGGATTCTTCCATGCGATAGCCCGACTTGCGCAGGGGCTCGATGAGGGGGCTCGTCTTGTCGACGCGGATGGTGCGGTAGTAAAACTCGGAGTGGGCGTAGTGAATGCCCGGGGTCACGCCCGGCATCAGCGAGACGGTGCCGCTGGGCTTGACGCTGGTCTTCTTGACGCTGGTCGGGATGCACAGCCACTGCGAGTAAATCTTGTCGAGCTCGCAAACGTAGGTGTAGCCCTTGTCGCACCAGTCGAAATGCGCGCGGCGGCCGTGCCGCTCGAAGGACTCGACAATGCCCGACTGGCTCAGGCCAATGCGGCGGTTGCGCAGCATGATCGCGTTGGTGCGCTCGTTGTGCGTCGGGATCAGCGTGACGGTCTTGGCATAGAGGTAGGCGAACTTGAGCGTCCGCTTGTAGTCGATGAAGTTCTCGTGCAGCGACGGGAAGGTCTCGACGAGGTTGCAGATCTCGAAGGACTCGAGGCTTTGCTCGGCGCAGGGGTTCGTGCCGGAGACCTTTGCGTCGACCCAGGTCTCGCCGTCCTTGAGGCGGCCGTAGGCGCGGGCGTTGTTGAGCCAGAAGTATCCCGGTTCGCCGTTCTTCGCGGTCTGTTGGCCCAGCGCGGTGTAGTCGATGCCGGTCTCGGCGAGCACGCTATTGTTCGAGGCCCAGCGCCACTCGCGCAGTTTGGCCTCGTGCAGTTTCGGGTCCTTGAGCTTGAGGTATTCCTCGTCGTCCGCCGCGCCGAGGGCGAGCTCGGCCGTGCGGCGCACGCCGCCGGAGACGACGCACTTGCCGATGACGTTCATCAGGTCGGTGATGTCGGTCGAGGTGACGCGCTCGCCGATCCGGTCATCGAGAATCTTGTCGACGTTCTTGACGCATTCGATGAGCGGGCCGGGCCCGGGGGCAATGCCGCCGAAGGTGTGGATTTGCGACCCGAGGGCGCGAATCTTGCCGTAGTCGATGTGCGCGGGACGCTTGCCGACGCCGACATAGGCATCGAGCAGGCAGCGGATGAGATCGCACCAGCCTTCCTTCGAGTCCTCGACGACGTGGGTGTAGCCGGCCTGTTGCGGCTGCTGGATGAAGACCTTGCCCGCGCCCTTGGTGTCGAAGGCGACGCCGACGCCGAGCATGGACATGTCCATCAGGAAGCAGAAGGGCTCGGAGAAGCTGACCTCGATCTCCTCGGTCGAGACGAAGGCGCAATTGTTGAGGGCGGCGGAGCCGCGTTCGTAGATGTAATCGGCGCCCATCATCCACAAGCCGCGGCCCGGGGGAAGGAAGCGGAAGTCCCACATCAGCTTAAACATTTCCTGCGCGGATTTTTGCGCCTTGTAGGGAATCCAAGGGAGCTTGAGGTTCTTGCAGTGGTTCAGTTGGATGGTGTAGCAGCCGTCGACGACGCGCCGGATAGTCTCCCAATATTCCTCGGTGCGCTCGGGCTCGCCGTCGACCTTCACGACGCGCGCGTACGTTCGCTTGAACGTCACGTAGCCCAGCGGCCCCCAGATGGGCTGGGCGTCCTTGAACTGATCGAGGAATTTCTCCGACAACCTGAACCGTTCTTTTACTTCAAACATCGCCTTGGCCTCCCGATTACCTTCACACTATGTCCCCGTGGCCTTGTATCCGTGCCACACCACATCAATCCCTAATCGAATCGTATGAAAAAACTTATACCTTCCGGTGGGCCGTCTTCACCCACGGCAACCCGTCCGCCATCTCCACTTCGTAATCGCCCATCAGGCTCGGGTACCGGTTCCGGACCAGCTCGTACACCATGCCGAACACCACGCGGATTTCCTCCTCGGCGGAAGGCTCGGTCCGCATCTCGATCACATGCCGCAATGACCGGAGGTTGCACGACCATCCGATCGTCGTGGCCACGCCGTCGGGCGCCACCCGCCGGAACGCCGAGGTCAGTTTCTTCTTCACGTTGAACTGTTTCTCGTCGTCGATGGCATAGACCCGCGCGAGTTCCGCCTGGACCTCCTCAAGCTTCTCGAGCGTCCTCGAGAAAATCTCCATCCCGGCCTCGTTCTCGCGGATGTGCGTCGGGCAATAGGCGGACAGGCGATCGAGACGCACGAAGCGCAACGATTCCTGCGACATCGCCGTTCCGGCCCGGTGCCGCACCAGTTCGTGCGTGAAGACCCGGGAGACGTCCGCGAAGACGAAGTTCAGCACCGGGTGCTCGATCACGCTGCCATGGCCGACCTCGAGGATATGCCGCAGGTAGGTCTCGTTGCCCTCGCGCACCCGCGTGACATTCGGGTTCAGGCCCGGCTTGAACGAGCGATAGCACAAGCGGCCCATGACCTCGCAGAGGCGTTCCGAATCGCTCGGGGCATCCGTCGACCAGTCCTCGGCGCCCACATGGCGCAGGTAGGCTTGGAGGCCTTCCTCGATGATGCGGGTTTCCCCGACGAGAAATACTTTTGGCTCGACGAATTTCACGGGCGGACGGCCCTTCCGGGCGAAATATTGCCCTCATTCGGCATGTATTTTGGATTCAACTGTTTATGCTCACACACGGCACACCCCCAAAATTATAGGAATTCAATGAAAATAGTAACCGGCTGGCCACGAGTATCTGAAAATCATTCAAGATTGGACTCGCGACACTCTAGCACGCGCTTGCGCACGCACCGCCGCGAGGTCAATTCTCTTCCGCATTCCCCTCGCGAGGTAATGCATTATAGACACCGCCCCCCCCCTCCTTGTCAAGCACTTTTTTGGCGTCAACGAGCGCTCGTCATCGATTCAATTTTCGGAACCACTATGGAATGTTTGGAAGTATCATATGTACCATATATTGTATTCAATTTCAATTACTACGCTTTATATGGTATATTATTTCCGATCCGAATGTCCAGTCTTTTTTTCGCCAAAGTTCCCTTATTTTGGCCGAAAGTCGCCCCCAAAGCCGAGACCCGCCGCACGCCGGCAAAGCCCCGAGGCCGAATGGATGCCGCCGTCTTCATTGGAAAATGTAACCACAATATTTAGTGCTTAAGCATATCAAGCTACAATATATTGCGATTTGGCGCTGATTCCGTTTATTAGATTCGTGTGTGTCTGCTATCAATTAAACTGTATAAAAATTCAGTTTATTTCCGAGAGTCACCGGCCAACCATCGATCCAAGACGCCCGGTACCGGCCTTCGACTTCCTTCAGGCCCCGTGGATAGGGAGAAGTAGGATAAAACTACCTTGGGCAATATTGCGCAATACATTGTTGAGCAATGGCTTAGGTGGCCGCAGACGTTGACAGGAAAGCAGAATCTCAGTACAATTGAGGAGATCAGGTCGCGTGAATCCGAAGTCTCGGACTCGATGCGCCAGACACACGCTTGGAATGGGCCCGATAGCGGCCCGGAGGAATTACATCATGGCCCGGTATCTGCCCCTCGACATCAGGAATTTCGCCTCCGCGGTGGGCCTTGTCCTCGTGGCGATGCTCGCCGTGGGCTGTCCCCAATTTCGCGGAACGGGCCAGTTGACGCTGGTGATGACGGCCGATGAGGTCAACCTCAAGCACGCCGGCGACAAGGACACTGCGGTCTCGCAGGACGATATCGAACGACTTGTCTTGACCGTCGAGGCGGTCGATTTGATCCGCGACGGCGCCGATCCGGCGCCCGTCTTCACGGGGCCCCAGGACATCAACCTGCTCGACCTGGTGGGCGTGTCGCAGGTGTTCGACACGGGGATCATTCCCGCGGGGACCTACACCAGCGTGCAGCTGACCGTATCGGGGGCCGCGCTCGAGCGAGTTTCGATCCCGGGCTCCGTTTTCAACGTGGCGCTCCCCGCCGACGGTATCCTGACAATCCCCGCGAATGTCCAGGTCGAACGCGACGGCCAGGGCCTGCTCACCTTGAACCTCGGCAGCGTCAGTGTGCTCCTGCTCGATGACAGTACCTATGCCTTTACCCCCGAGTTGTCGGTCGAGCTTTCCGTCGAACCGGTGGTGGCCCAGGCCATCGGCAAGGTGGAAGAACTCGACCAAACGGCGGGCACGTTTACGGTGCGCCGCGGAAATGCCCAACTGCCTGTCACCATCGGCGCGGCGCCGATCTTCCTCCCCGCCGATTTCGACGTTCCCTCGGGCGCGGTCGCCGATTTGGCCGGCGCGAGACGGGTACTGGTCGTGGGAAATTTGAAGGCCGACGGCACGCTCGACGCCCAAGTCATCGTGGTTTTCCCGGGTGGGCAGCAGGGTGACGGCGATGACGACGACGGCGATGACCGTGTCGTGGTGGAGATTCGCGATTCCGCGTTCGATCCTGCGGACGTCGCCATACGCGAGGGCAAAACCGTGCGTTGGCACTCGAGCTCCGCGGCCGCCCAATCGGTCACCATGCCGCTCGACCCGGCCAATCCCGCCGGCGGCAATGTGGTGAACATTCCGTTTTCGGCCGAAGGCCAGGTCGCGGAAATCCAATTCGAGGATGTTCGGCTCGCCGCGAAGAACAAGGAAGGCGAGGACGACGGCGAGGAGGACGACGGCGAGGAGGACGACGGTGGCGAGGACGACGGCGAGGACGACTCCCCCGCGCCCGGCACGGCGAACCTCCGAATCCGCGTAAACGGCGAGACCACGGAAGTCGAAAACGTGCGCTTCCGCGAGGTCGGAGGAAAGGCTGTCTTTGACTATTTCTCTAGTACTTCCGAGTCCATGGACGGCACGATCACCGTTTCGCCCAAGGACGACCAAGAAGAAGATGACGACGACTTGGTAGCCGTGTGCCACGTCACCGGGAACGGCGCATCCCACACCATCCGTATCAGTCGCTCTGCCCTCCGCGCACATTTGAGACACGGCGATACCGAGGGGGGGTGCGAAGGTGAGGGCGAAGGTGAAGGCGAAGGAGAAGGCGAAGGAGAAGGAGAAGGCGAAGGCGAAGGCGAGGGTGAAGGTGAGGGCGAAGGCGAAGGCGAAGGCGAGGGTTCCGGAACACTTACCCTGATAATGACCACGAGCGAGGATATTGCCAAGAGCAATAACAAGGACATCTTGGTTCCCGAGAGCGACATCGGCAGTCTCGTGCTGACGATCGAGACCGTGGAACTGTTGAGGGATGGGGCCGATCCGGTGGCTATCTTCACGGGCCCGCAAGACATAAACCTCCTCGACTTGATCGGAATTACGCAAGTTTTCGACACTGCGGTTATCCCCGCCGGAACCTATACCGGGGTGCGCATGAGCGTCTCCGCGGCAGTCCTTCAGTTGGTGTCCGTCCCGGGTACGGAATTCGACGTCGCGCTCTCCGATGGGGGCGTCATCACGGTCCCGCTGAATCTCGTGGTCGAGCAGGACGGCGAAGGCCTGCTTTCGCTGAATTTGGGAAGCATCAACCTGTTCGAGCTCGAGGACGGATCGTTCTCCTTCATGCCCGGGGTTTCCGCCGAACTTTCGGTCGAGCCCGTGGTCGCCCAGGCGATCGGCAAGGTCGAGGATTTGGATGAGACCGCCGGGACATTCGTCGTGCGCCGCGGCCACTCTCGCATCGGGGTCGCCATCGGCGGCGCGCCGATTTTCCTTCCAGGGGACTTCAACTCGCCGACCGGGACGACGGTCGATCTGGCCTTGGCGCGGCGAGTATTGGTGTTGGGAATCCTCAACGCCGACGGCTCCCTTGCCGCCCAGGTCATCGTGGTCTTCCCCGGACAACGTGAAGACGACGACGACGACGATGGCGACGATCGCGTCGTGGTCGACATCCAGGATTTCGAATTCGACCCCGCGGATGTCACGATCCGCGAGGGAAAAACTGTTCGCTGGCTCGCCCAGACCGGCACGCGCCACACCGTGACCAGCGGGACGGGCAACGGCGACCCCACCGTGGGCCAGGCATTTGACATCGAATTTCTCGCTGCGGGCGACATTGCCGAAGTTCGCTTCGAGGAACTTCGCTTCAATACCGGGGGCTTGGCGGTCCTTAACACGGACACCGTTGGGTCGGCCCATTTGCGCATCCGCGTGGACGGCGAAAGCACGGAAGTCGAGCACGCGCCCTTCCGCGTCGAGGACGGCAAGGCCGTATTCGACTACTTCTCGGAGGATTTCGTGGACTCCGATTTCATGATCGGGGCGGTCAACGTCGTGCCCCGCGAGCGTCACGAGGATGAAGACGACGAACAGGTAACCATTTGTCACGTGAACGAAGACGGACTTACCCGGACGATCCGGATTAACCGCTCGGCCCTGGACGCGCACCTTGCCCACGGAGACACCGAGGGCGGTTGCAATGGCGAGGAGGGTGAAGGTGAAGGCGAGGAGGGCGAGGGAGAAGGCGAGGAGGGTGAAGGCGAAGGCGAGGAGGGTGAAGGTGAAGGCGAGGAGGGCGAAGGTGAAGGCGAGGACGATAGTGAAGACGGCGAAGGCGAAGGCGGCGGGGAAGGCACAGGTGACGACGGCACCGAAGGCGGCGGAGGAGAGGACGGTGGCACGGGTGACGTCCCAGAAGGCGAGGACGGCGGGGATGGGGATGGCACAGGCGGCGACGGCGAGGACCCCGGGATCGACGTAGGCGAAGGTGATGATAGCGAAGGCGACGACCCGGCCGATGACGGTAGCGACGGTGGCGGCGAGGGCGGAAACAGCGGCGAAGGCGGCGGCGACGATGGCGACGACGGCGAAGTGGGGGACCCCGCCGATGGTGAAGGCGAAGGAGAAGAGGGCGGCGAGACCGAAGTAGACCCCGATGCTATCGGCGACACGCGTTCGGGCAAGTAGTGAGCTTACCCCCCATCCTTCGACAGGTACCGGCATAATTTAGATGTAGTAGTACAGACGATCTTCGTCGATCCGTGACCCCGCCTTGGCAGGGGTCCCGGGATGGTTGTTCAAGGCCCCCTGCGGGGGTGGGCCCCGATGCGCGGGCGGTTTTTCTCCCCGCGATTTTCGTCGTGGCAGCTTGTCCCGCCGCGGCGGGATTCTGCAATCCGCTGTGCGGACGTTCGCGGTTGCAGATATCGAAAATATCGCGCGAGCCCCGTGTGTAACTCGTGTCCCTCGGTGTAGTCGCGCGGGTAGACATCCTCGCACCTCACGCCGCGCCACCACGCCAAGGGCCTGGCTCGATGAACACGTTGTCGAGCGCGCAAGCCCTCGACGAGGTCCAGTTACTGAAGGCATTGCACGAATGCTTCGGCGGGAAAGTCGAAGAAGTGAACTATGTCGGTTTCGAGGTCGAGCATCGCGGAGTGGAAACTGTCCGCAGAACGCGGGTTCGCCGCGCGGGAACAGTAGTGCGGGAGTCCGAATTCACCGCCATCCGAAGGGCGTGATGGAATCGCCCGCAGTTAGACGGCGAATCATGCAGGCGGTGAAGAGCACGGACGCCGCGCCTGCATTGCTCGTCCGCAAGACCGCGCATGCCCAAGGATACCGGTTTCGCCTGCACAAAAAGGACCTTCCGGGGTGTCCTGATATCGTTTTCAGTGGCCGCCGAAAAGTAATCTTCGTTCACGGCTGTTTTTGGCATGGCCATACTTTTCGTCGCGGTGCGCGCATTCCCAAGACCAATTCGGATTGCTGACTCGCCAAGATCGCCCGTAATCGCGCTCGCGACAAATCTGTTACGCGGCAGCTACATGCGCTCGGATGGGATGTCTTGGTCGTTTGGGAATGCCAACTGAAGTCGCAAAGTAGGCTCGAGGAGAGACTCATCCGATTTCTCGGATGAATCCCAGCATCGTATCACCGCGCCCGCGATTGCTAATCCCCCCGTTTTCTGTCAAACTACCGGCGTTTTTCGATCCGTTCCGGGCGCATGCGTCCCGGGCCTGATCGCGTGCACCGTCCATCGGTGCCGTCGTATGCATTCCGGGACCCGATGACAGGGGCCACGCCCTGTCGCGGCGGCCCGGCACCGAATCCCCCAAGCGCGAAAGGAACTGACCATGTCCATCAAAATCGGTATCAACGGGTTCGGCCGCATCGGCCGGAACGTATTCAAAATCGCCCATCTCGCGAGCGACTTCGAGGTCGTCGCCGTCAACGATCTCACCAGCCCGGCGACCCTTGCCCATTTGCTCAAGTACGACAGCATCAGCGGCCGTTTCCCCGGCAAGGTCGAGGCGAAGGAAAAGTCCATCGTCGTGGATGGCCGCGAAATCCAGATCACGGCGGAACGCGATCCGGCGAACTTGAAGTGGGGCGCGCTCGGGGTGGACTTCGTGCTCGAGTCGACCGGCATCTTCACGACGAAGGAACAATGCCTGAAGCATGTTGCCGCCGGCGCGAAGAAGGTCCTGCTCAGCGTGCCGCCGAAGGATGCGATCGACGCCATCATCGTGATGGGCGTAAACGACGCCACGCTCAAGTCGACCGACGTGGTCGTCTCGAATGCGAGCTGCACGACGAACTGTCTCGCGCCCGTCGCCATGGTGTTGCACCGGGCCTTCGGAATTCGTCGCGGGCTCATGAACACCATTCACGCCTACACGAACGACCAGAATGTGATGGACATGCCGCACAGCGACCTGCGCCGGTCCCGCGCCGCCGCGCTCTCGATCATCCCGACGACCACGGGCGCGGCCCGCGCCGTCGGCGAGGTATTGCCCGAACTCAACGGCAAGCTCGACGGCTTGGCGATGCGCGTGCCCGTGCCCGATGGCTCCGTGGTCGACCTGACGGTCGAACTCGAAAAGAACGCCACCGCGGCCGAGATCAACGCCGCCGTCAAGGCCGCGGCGGACGGCCCGCTCAAGGGCATCCTCGAATATTGCACGGACCCCATCGTCTCCTGCGACGTCGTCGGCAACCCGCACTCGAGCGTCTTCGACTCGCTGCTCACCAAGGTGATGGACGGCAACTACGCCAAGGTCATCTCGTGGTACGACAACGAGTGGGGCTACTCGAACCGCTGCGTCGATCTGTTCCGCCTGATGGCGAAGTAAGGCCCATGCGCAAACTCAGCCTGTCCGAGGTCGACGTCAAGGGCCGCCGTGTCCTAATGCGCGTGGACTTCAATGTCCCGCAGAACGAGGACGGCACGGTCCGCGACGACACCCGCATCCGCGCCGCGCTCCAGAGCATCAATTATGTCCGCGAACACGGCGGCAAGCTGGTGCTCATGTCGCACCTCGGCCGGCCAAAGGACGCCTCCAAGGCCACGTCGGACGAGGAACGCGCGGCGATCGTCAAAAAGAACGCCGCGTTCAAAATGGACCCGATCGCGGCGCGGCTGCGCGAACTCGTCCCCGGAGGCAAGGTCACCAAGGTCGACGACATCGTCGGTCCCGCCGTCGAACAGGCCGTCGCCGCCATGCAACCCGGCGACATCGTGCTGCTCGAGAACACGCGTTTCCACAAGGGCGAGACGAAGAACGATCCCGAGCTTTCGAAGCAACTCGCGGCCCTCGGCGATGTCTACGTCAGCGACGCCTTTGGTGCCGTCCATCGCGCCCATGCCTCGACCGAGGGCGCGGCTCGGTTATTCAAGGAACGCGCGGCGGGCTTCCTCGTCGCCAAGGAAATCGAGTACTTCTCCAAGATCGTCCACAACCCCGACCGGCCCGTCGCGGCCATTCTCGGCGGCGCGAAGGTCTCCGACAAAATCCCCGTCATCGACAACCTGCTCGACCTGGTGGACACCCTCATCATCGGCGGCGGCATGGCCTACACCTTCCTCAAGGCCCAAGGGCGCGAGATCGGCAACTCGCTGCTCGACGCCGAGGGCCTCGACGCCGCCCGGTCGGCCATGGCAAAAGCCAAGGAAAAGGGCGTAAATCTCCTGCTTCCGGTCGATGTCGTCGTCGCGGACGCCTTCTCCGCGACCGCCAATACCCGCATCGTCGGTATCGATGCCATCGAGCCCGGATGGATGGGACTGGATATCGGACCCCAATCCGTGGCATTATTCACGAACGCCCTGAAGGCCTGCCGCACCGTGGTGTGGAACGGCCCGCTCGGGGTGTTCGAGATGGAACCCTTCGCCAAGGGCACCCGTGCCATTGCCGGGGCGCTCGCCCAAGGGGGCCTCACCAGCGTGATCGGCGGGGGCGACACAGCGGCGGCCGTGGCCCAATTCGGTTTGGCGGACAAGATGTCCCACGTATCGACCGGCGGCGGCGCTTCCCTTGAACTGCTCGAAGGCAAGGAACTGCCGGGACTTTCCGTCCTGACGGATAAATAATTTATGCGCTACGCTGCGGCGTAGCTTGGAATGGTACCTGCAGCTCGGGACCTCGCTCTCACCGGCGGGCCACTGGGCGCAGGCGGACACAACGAAAGGTGAACCGATGGTTACCAAGGAAACGAAGACAGACATTATCAAGAAGCACGCCAAGAGCGAGGCCGACACCGGCTCGCCGGAAGTGCAGATCGCCCTTCTCACCGCGCGCATCAACGACCTCACCGAGCACTTCAAGAAACACGCGAAGGACTTCGCGGGCCGCCGCGGATTGCTCAAGATGGTCGGCAAACGCCGCAACCTCCTCAACTATGTGCGCACGCGCGACGTCGAACGGTATCGTTCCATCGTGAGCGAGTTGGGCCTGCGCAAGTAACACGACATTTCCACGCCCGGTCGAATCGGGACGTGCAATACAGAAACTACGAATGCGTAAAGAAGGACGGAACGTTGTGGGAGACGTTCCAGACCCTCGGCTCGGGCACATGGTGTGTCTCGATCCGGACGTATGGAGCAAGTACCTATGATGCATCGTCAATCAGTGACGGTCGGTTCCGAGGAGATCATCTTCGAAACCGGCCGGATCGCCAAGCAAGCCCAGGGCGCCGTCCTGGTCACCGCTGGCGAGACCATGGTGTTGAGCGCGGTATCCGTCGCGCCCGCACCCTCCCCCGGCTTGGATTTCTTTCCCCTGACCGTGGACTACCGGGAAAAGGCCTATGCGGCCGGTAAAATCCCGGGCAACTATTTCCGCCGCGAAGGCCGGCCCAGCGAGCGTGAAATCCTCGTTTGCCGCCTGACCGACCGGCCCATCCGCCCGCTGTTCCCGAAGGGGTTCAACTACGAGACGCAGGTGTGCCAGCTCGTATTGTCGGCGGACAACATCGCCGATCCGGGCATCGCCTCGATCAACGCCGCCTCGGCCGCGTTGTCGATCTCGAAGATTCCCTTCGACGGTCCCATCGGCGCGGTCCGCGTTGGGCGCTTCGACGGCGTCCTCGTCGTCAATCCCCCCATCGACGACATGCCCGACAGCACCATCGACATCGTCATGGCGGGCACGAAGGACTCGATCATCATGGTCGAGGGCGGCGCCAAGGAAGTGTCCGACGACGTCATGCTCGATGCCCTCGAGTTCGGCCACGGGTTCATCAAGCAGATCATCGAGTGCATCGAGAAACTTCGCGGCCTTGCCGGCGTCGAGAAGATGGTCTTCGTCAAGCCGCCGGACAACGAAGCGGTCATCGCCGACGTCAAGGGCATCGCGGAGGAGAAACTCCGCACCGCGCTCGCGATCACCCAGAAGCATCCGCGCCACGACGCCATCGACGCCATCCGCACCGAGGCGCACACGGCCCTCGCGGCGAAGTACGGCGCCGAGGCCTACGAGAAGCAGAAGGGCGACATCAACAAGGCCATCGGCAAGATGGAGAAGGTCTTGATGCGCGACATGGTCGTGCGCACCAACCGCCGTCTCGACGGCCGCGACCTGACCACCGTCCGCCCGATCACCATCGAGCTGGGCATCCTGCCGCGCGCCCACGGTTCCGCCCTGTTCACGCGCGGCGAGACCCAAGCCATCGTGGCCGCCACGCTGGGCACGGCGCGCGACGAGCAACGCACCGACGAACTCACCGGGGACCAGTACAAACGGTTTTATCTGGCGTACAATTTCCCGCCCTGGTCGGTCGGCGAAGTCCGCCGCATCTCGGGTCCCGGACGCCGCGAAATCGGCCACGGTCGATTGGCAGAACGCGCCCTCGAGGCGATCATGCCCTTCACAGAGAACGGCGTCGAGAAAGACTTCCCCTACACGATCCGCGTGGTCGCCGAGATCACCGAGAGCAACGGCTCGAGCTCGATGGCCTCTGTCTGCGGCGGTAGCCTCAGCATGATGGACGCGGGCATCCCCACGCTCGCGCCGGTCGCCGGCATCGCGATGGGACTCATCAAGGAAGGCGACGAAGTCCGCGTCCTCACCGATATCCTCGGCGACGAGGACCATCTCGGCGACATGGACTTCAAGGTATGCGGCACCTCGGAGGGCGTCACCGCGTTCCAGATGGACTGCAAGATCGCCGGCGTCTCGAAGGAAGTGATGCGCCAGGCGCTCGCCCAGGCCAGCGCGGGCCGCGCACACATCCTCGAGAAGATGAACGAGGCGATTGACGCGCCGCGCGCCGAGCTCTCGCAGTACGCGCCGCGAATCACCACCATCAAGATCAATCCCGACAAGATCCGCGAGGTCATCGGACCGGGAGGCAAGGTCATCCGCGAAATCCAGTCCGCCTCCGGCGCCGAAATCGACATCGAGGATGACGGTACCATCAACGTGGCCTGCGCCAATGCCGAGGGCATGCAGACGGCCATCGCGATGATCCAGGCCATCACGGCGGAAGCCGAGGTCGGCAGGGTTTATCACGGCACGGTCACGCGCCTGATGAACTTCGGGTGCTTCGTCAGCATCGTCGGCAGCAAGGAAGGCCTCGTCCACATCTCCGAATTGGCGCCGCATCGCGTCAACACGGTCGAGGACGAAGTCCAGGTCGGCGACGAAATCGACGTCAAGGTCATCGAGGTCGACAGCATGGGCCGGGTCAACCTGTCGAAGGTCCAGGCCGACATCGAGCTTGGCAAGATCTCCGGCGAGGGTTACGACGCCGATCGCGCCCGCCAGGGCCGCGAGAAGCGCGGCAGCGGGGACCGTCCGCGTAGCGGCGGAGACCGCGACCGGGGCGGACGTGGCGGTCCTCCCCGCGGTGGTGGCGGCGGTGGTGGCGGACGCCGCGACTGGCGTTAGCACCTAGCGTTTAATTCATGGCGCCCCGGAAACGGGGCGCCATGTGTCATTCTAAACTCGGAAGGCGATGGGGACTGACTCCGCCTTTTGCCTGGCGGTTTGGGCAATACGCGGTGTCTGTCCCCACCCTCCTTCGCGGAAAGGATTTAGCATCATGGCGACGACCACGGCGTACACTCATCTCAGCCCCCGCGTCGAGGTCCTCGACAACGGGATGCGCGTTGCCCTTGAACATCTGCCCTATCTGCACTCGGCCTCGGTCGGCGTGTGGATCAAGACAGGCTCCGCCAACGAACGCCCCGAGATCGCCGGCATCTCGCATTTCCTCGAGCACCTCTTCTTCAAGGGAACGAAGACCCGCACCGCACGCGAGCTCATGGACGCCATCGAGAGCCGCGGCGGCCAGATGAACGCCTTCACCTCGCGCGAGTACACCTGCCTTTACGTCAAGACCCTCGACCGGCACGTCGCCACGGCCATCGAGATTCTCGCCGATGTGCTCAAGAATTCCATCTACGCCGACCTCGAGAAGGAACGCAACGTCATCCTCGAGGAAATCGCCTCCGCCATCGACGTGCCCGAGGACTACGTCCACGACGTACTCTCCCAGCACATCTGGCCCGATCATTCCCTCGGCAAGCCGGTCGCGGGATTCGAGGAGACCGTCTCCACGATCTCGCTCGACGATGTCAGCGCCTACAAGAAGGCCTGGTATCGTCCCGAAAACATGTATTTTTGCATCGCGGGCCGCTTCGACGAGGACGCCGTCCTCGCGCAAGTGCGCGAAGCGTTCGACGGCATCGAGACTGGGCCCGCCGAGACGCGCTTCGGGGTACCCGCGTGGAACAGCGGCCCCAAGCTCGTCGAGCGAGACATCGCGCAAGATCACCTGCTCCTCGCCTTTCCCGGCCCGACGATCGTCGATCCCCGGCGTCACGCCTACGACGTGCTCACCAGCGTGCTCGGCGGCGGATCGACCTCGCGCCTTTTCGAGCGCATCCGCGAGGACGCCGGCCTGGCCTACTCGATTTATGCCTTCCACTCCGGTTATCTCACCAGCGGCATGCTCGGGGTCTACGCCGCCATCGCGCCCGAAAACCTCCAGCAAGCCCTCGACCTATGCTGCGTCGAGATGCGCGACCTCTGCGAAAAATCCATCGAGGCCGGCGAGCTCGAAAGCAACGCCGAGCAACTCAAGGGCGGACTGCTACTCGCGCTCGAAGGCACCTTCAATCGCATGGCCCGCATGGGACGCTCGCTCATGTATTTCGATCGCCTCGTGCCGGTCGAGGAAGTCCTCGAAAACGTCGACTCCGTCACCGCAGACGATCTGCGCAGCCTTGCCGAGTCCGTATTCACCGCGTCCAACTGCGCCATCACCATCCTCGGCCCCTCCGCCGGCGACGCCCCCCGGCTGGCGCTTTCGTAGCGCGCCATCCGGTATTGCAAGCAAATCGGCCGGTTCTCGGCCAGAGATTTTACGCTGCCAATCCTGAAACCGTGCGGGATTCATGGCCGTCCCACCGGAAAACCGGCGGGCCGTTTGATCAGTGTAAACAGGATGTTTATACTTCCTCGAGTGATTCGTTCCTTCGCCAATACCGATACAGGACGTTTTTTCGCTGCGGGTACTTCTCGCCGCGTGCCGGCGGAGATTCGAAAACGCGCGGCCATGCGGCTTCTACAATTGGACGCGGCTACCCGTATCGAGGACTTGCGGCCACCGCCTTCCAACCGGCTTGTGCCGTTGCCCGGAGATCGCGCCGGCCAGTGGAGCATCCGCATCAACGACCAATGGCGCGTGCGCTTCCTTTTCAAGGACAGCGATGCGTCTGACGTAGAGATTGTGGACTACCACTAGGGAGATGGCATCATGGCCAAAAAGGGTATAACCGCGGTTCATCCGGGCGAATTCCTCGCGGAAACCTTGGGGGAGTTGGGCATTTCCCAAGCGGCTTTTGCGCGCGCCATCGGGGTGTCGCCGATGCGGGTTTCGCACGTGATCAAGGGCGCGCGCCCGGTGACCGCCGAACTGGCCCTCTTATTCGGACGGGCATTCGACCAATCGCCACAGTATTGGCTCAACCTCCAGGCGGGTTATGATCTGAGGATCACTGAGATCGCCATCGGACCACGATTGCGTGCCGTGCATTCCCTCGCGGACGCATAGTCCTTCGCCCTTGCCCGAACCACCTTCCAAACACCCAATAGACTTCCGATCCGCGTCGTAATGGTGACGAGATGGCGCTATTCGCCGCAGACGGTCCGATTCTGCGACATCCTTGGTCGCGGCGCAGCCAATTCGATGCAATCCCAATCGACGAATCGCCCCAGCGAACTTGTCCGTTCCCGTTTTATTGCGCCGCTCCATCCTTCGGGTAAATTGTCGCGAGCGCGGCGATTCCTTCCGCGAAAGTATCGTAGGCTTGGGTCACCCGCGCCTCATCCCCAGTGTCCCCCGCGCGGTCGAGTGCATTCGCGCCCCGGTTGACAAGCCCAATCGCCGTCTTCAACTGGCCCCTCTGCCGCATGTTTAACCCATCTTGCTTGTCCGCCAGCCCGGCCATCAAGTCCTTCGCGTCGAACGCGGGATAGTGCACGCCGAACCAATCCTTCGTCTCGATGAGCGCCTTGAGGGCGGCATCCCGCTTGCCGATTTCACGAAGTATGCCCTCGATCGTCGGGGGAAGATCGAGCGGGTCGCGTCTGTGGCTGTGCAGGCGCACGTCCGCCGAGCGGGACTCCTTCGGCGGCTCGACGGTGAGTTCCTCGAACTCGAAATCGAAGCGCGTCTCGACACCCGCCAGCCAGACCTTGGTGTAAAAGGCCAGGGGCAGGGTATTGGGAAGCGCCGCATTCAGGTATTCCGTTCCCTCCGCGTGCGCGAGCGGAATTGCTTCTTCCGTCACATTTCCCGTCGCGGCGTCTTCGTGCTCGATGATCACGGTACCCGCAAAGTTTCGCGGGTCGAGCGGCGTCTTCCAGTCGTCGTAGAAATACATGCGAAACGCGCCCTTCGCGGGCATGGTCCCCTCGATGTGGTGATACAGGTTGTCCGCCATGAAAAACTGCCAGCCGCCATGCACGGGCGTATGATCCATATGGCCCATCCCTTGGGCCGGCTGGCCGCACTCGGGGCACAACCCCGGTCCATAGAACAGGCTCTTCGCGAGCGAACAGGTCTGCGTGATGCAGGTCCACGTGTGCTTGACGGAAAATTGGGCCTTGTGGAGCAAGGGCTCCGCGCACACCGGACAGGCACCCGGCGCCGAGTAGTCGAGTAGGATGTGGTCCTCGCCGCCCCGGTTCGGACACCAATAGACGCGCTCATATCCCGTGTCGGTGATGTCCCACGTTGTCGTCTGCGGCGCGATCTGGCGATCCTCGAAGAACGTCGCCCTCGGGCGAAGGTCCATCTCGCATTCGTCGCATTTCCCCGGGCCGTGAAAGTCCTTTACCTCGCAGGGGTTCCCGCGCATCGGGCACCAATAAATGTCCTTGTCCGCCGAGGCATCCGCGACCGCCGTGTCCACGGCCGGAGCCGCCACGTCCGGCTCGGGCGTCAGAGTAATTCCCGGCTGGGACGCGATCATGCGCCCCACCGCGGTCATTCCCCCGCCCGGTTGCGCGGCGGCGGCCTTCAGCGGATCGAAGGGCCTCTGGACGATCAGGTGATCGTCGAGCGTGTAATCGACGATGGCCTCGAGTGCCCCGGACTCGGGATCGCCATCGTGGGTACTCACGACTTCCAGACGCGATCCGGCGGGCGCGGCGATCGGACGTTCAAAGAAGTACGAAGAAGTCCAACGGCGTTCAAACTTGGGAACCCACAGCAACGTGGTTGACAATCCGTCGGGGTATTGAAGACGGGCCTCGAGCTTGCGGCCGGTATCGACAAACTGGGGATGAAGCCCGACCAGGTGGACATTTTCGTCAAAGACCAAGACGGCTTGCGACGAGTCTTTTTCTTGGGACTCCGCCGAAAAACTCCGCGACTCGACGAGAAGGTCTATCTCCTCCCGCGGCCCCGCGAAGAAAAGCCCGAGTCGCGGCGAATCGACAATCTCGATGGAACTGTCCGCAAAGGGTGCGCGCTCGTAGTAGACCTCCACCTCAATGATTGCGCCCTTGCGCAACTTGCGCCCGCCGGCGTCAGGCAACAGTACGGGAGTGTCACCTCGTACCCATTGCCCGAGGAAGTGTCGTCCCCTGGGCATGGGGCGGAGCCGGGTCGGTTCCTTGACAAGCTCCGGCGCGAGGGGATCGTAGGGCACTTGTACCTCAACTTCGATGGACGGACTATCCTCGATTGCTTCGTCGATAATCCATGCCGTCAAGCTAAACGTATCTTGAGGGTGCTCGGGCCGGAACTCGAAGCCGGTGATCCATTTGTCCTCATCTACCGGTCCGGGGACAACGAACGACCCTCCGCTTCCCGAATTTTCCGCCCCGAACGAGAATGGCGTCGTGGGCTCCGCCACGAAATCCGGCTCGCCGAACGCCCAATCCGGCGTGGAGAACTCTTCGGGAACCGGCAAGTCGCGCCTCGGCCCTTGCGGCGCCCCGCCTTGGACCCACCCGATGATGTACTCCCTCTCCTCCGGCGTGAGCATCCGCGAATTGGAGAACGCGCCGAATCGCGGGTCCCCTTGCCACGGGGGCATGCGCCCGGTCTCTATTTCCTCCTCGATCGCCACCGCCCACGCGCGCGCGCCGGGAACGACATCGGTGCCGTAGACCGTGAAATCCACATACTCCGGGGCGAGGCCGCCCTTGTGGTGGCAAGGCATGCATTTCTTCTGGAATATCGCCCGGATGTCCTCGCTCCACGTGATGTCCGTCGTGATGCGCGTATGGGCTTCCGCAGGCGGGAGTCCATGCAGGAACAAGATCCATATGGCCGCGCCCACTGCGGCGACCACCGGGACCCAAACCAACTTATAGCGACGCAACATCATGAGCCCTCAATCCTTCGACAACGAGTAGACGCTAAAACCGCCCCTTAAACCCCAGATACAATAATAAGACCGCGCCAACGCGGTAAAGTTTACATTCCCCTCGGCGCGAATCCAAAACGTCCGGCCATGCCGAGTGTGCATCCGGAAGTCACCCAGGTCCGATTTGTCTGGGGAACTCGCGGGCGAAGGGAGCGCGAGCATCTTGCCCGCCGGGTCAATTAAACGCGGGCAGGACGCCCACGTCCCCCTTTTCGCGGCCCGTCCCTGAAATACCGTATACTCATTGGAAACATTGGGGCGTTCTGCTATAATGCGAACGCGATAAATACTGTCCGCATAAGCCGTTGAAAAACTTTGACTTATGCGTTTCTCGATTCACTCCCAAGGACAGGGTGAGGGCTGCAATTTGCGATCGTTTCTACGCGCGCTCCCGGGATTCTTCTCCCACGACATGGGGATCGATCTCGGCACGGCCAATACATTGGTCTATGTAAAAGGGCAGGGCATCGTGCTCAGCGAGCCCTCGGTGGTCGCCATCAAGGAGCCGTCCAAGGAAGTCCGGGCGGTCGGCATCGAGGCCAAGAACATGATTGGCCGCACGCCCGGCAACATCGTGGCCATCCGGCCGATGAAGGACGGCGTGATCGCCGACTTCGACATCACCGAGAAAATGCTCCGGCACTTTATCATGAAGGTCCACAATCGCCGGCGCCTCGTCACGCCGCGCGTCGCCATCAGCGTCCCCTCGGGCATCACGGGCGTCGAGCGCCGCGCCGTCGAGGAAAGCGCGCTTAACGCCGGCGCCAAGCAGGTCTTCATCATGGAAGAACCGATGGCCGCGGCGATCGGGGCGGGCCTCCCGGTCCACGAACCGCAGGGTTGCATGATCGTCGACATCGGCGGCGGCACGACCGAGGTCGCGGTGATCTCGCTGGGCGGGATGGTGTACTCGAAGTCGGTGCGTGTCGCGGGCGACGAGATGGACCAGGCGATCATCCAGCACCTCAAGCGCACCTACAACATGATGGTCGGCGAACGCACCGCCGAGGAAATCAAGATCGCGGTGGGCTCGGCCTTCCCGATCAAGGAAGAACTCGAGATCCAAGTCAAGGGCCGCGACCAAGTCATGGGGCTTCCGAAGATCCTGACGATCACCTCCGAGGAAATCCGCGAGGCCTTGCGCGAGCCGGTCAGCGCCATCGTCGACGCGGTGCGCATCACCCTCGAGCGGACCCCGCCCGAGCTTTCCGCCGATATCGTGGACCGGGGCGTGGTGCTCGCGGGCGGGGGCGCATTGCTCCGCGGCTTGGATCAACTCCTCTCGAAGGAGACGGGACTGCATGTCACCGTGTCCGACGACCCTTTGACCGCCGTCGTGCGGGGCACGGGAAAGTACGTCGAGAACCTGAAGCAATTCCAGCGGGACGGGATTTTCTAGGTGTCCCTGGCGCGGCGCATTCGGGAGCGCCGTCCCGAGGCGATGCTTGCGGCGCTCGTGCTTTCTTCCGTGGTGTCGTTGGCCTCGGGCGCGCGCGGCGGCGCGGTGGCCAACGCCGTGCGGGACGTCGCGGGGACCTCGGCGCGCCCGATCCTAAAGGCGTTCAAGGGCGCCCAGGACGGGGTGGCCTACGCGAGCGGGCTCGTCGTGGACTACGATGCGGCGTGGGACGAAAACCGTGCCTATCGCCACACCTTCGCCGAGCTCACCCGCCATGTTGTCGGCCGCCGGGAGGCCATCGTCCAAAACGAGCGCCTCCGCGAACTCCTCGCGTTCCAGCGCGCCGAGCCGCGATTGAAGTTGCTTCCGGCGGAGATCATCTCGCGCAGCCTCGAGGGGACCCTGACGATCGACTGCGGCTCGAGGCACGGGGTGCGCTCGTCGATGTGCGTCATGACGCCCGACGGGATCATCGGCATGGTCACGCAGACCGGGCCACTGAGCGCGAACGTCGCCACGCTCAAATCGGCCAACAGCCGGATCGACGCGATGGTCTCGCGCACCCGCGTGCGCGGCATGGTGCGCGGGAAGGCCAACGATCTCACCCGCCTGTGCTCGATGGAGTATATCGACCAGAAGGACGATGTGCGCGAGGGCGATGAAATCGTGGCCAGCCCAGACAGCGTGTTCCCGAGCGGGTTTCCGCTGGGAACGGTCAAGGCGGTCCACGAGGGAAAGGGGCTCTTGAAATCGGCGGACGTCGAGCCGCATGCGGACCCATTCCGCGCCGACGAGGTCTTCGTGTTGATCAACGCGGATACCCCGTGGGAGGAAATGGCCGGCCCGGCGACGGAAGGACCGGTGGCCGTGGCGTCGTTGCCGCAGCCCGAATCTATCCAGGAACGATACGCGCCGTGAGCCGGTGCGAGTAACCGAGATTGGCGGGAAACCCCGGTGCGCAAGAACGTGTATTGGGCATTGATGGTGACGATCGCGACGCTGCTCGAGGCGTCGTGGCCGGGGATCCTACGCGTCCAGGGGGTGACGCCCGACCTGATTCTCCTGATGGTGGTCTACTTCGCTATCGCCGGGGGAAGCGAACGCGCGATGATCACCGGGCTCGCCGGCGGCCTCTTGCAGGACGTGGCGGGAGACACCGGCCTCGGGCATCACGTACTCAGCCTGGTCATCGTCGGCTATCTCGCCGGGTCGATTTCGCTCCGATTGGTGACGGACTCCCCGGCCGTGAAGTCGGGACTTGTCCTCGCGGCGGGACTTCTCAACGGCATCCTGTTCGTCGCGGTGTCGTACCTCCAAGACCCCGGCATGAACGTGCTGAACACCGTCGCGGTGTCGGTCGTGCCCCGGGCATTTTATACCGCCCTGGTGACCCCATTCGTCTTCTATCTCCTCCAGCGATCGCGTCCCCAGGGCCAGCCGGTGCCCGGGTGGCAGGCCTGACGGCGGAGCGCCCCTGATGCCCAAGGACTACAAAAAAAGCCCCCCCGACGCGGTCCCCGAACGCCGCATCTCCGTCATCGGCCTCGCGATCTTCGTGGCCCTCTCCGCGCTGGTCGTCCGCCTGTGGGACTTGCAAGTCGTCCACTGGGGCGAGTACCGCACGAAGTCCGACAGCAACCGCCTGCGCATCCAGCGGCTCGAGTCCCCCCGCGGGATGATTCTCGGGCGCAACGGAAACGAGGAGGTTGCACTGGCGGACAACCGCGCCGCGCGCGACCTGATGTTCGTGCCCGCCGAATGTGACCGGGACCCCGCCGAGGTGGTCGAGTTGATGGAACGCATCGCGGGGATCGATGGGGAAAAATTGAATGCCGAGATTGCGCGGGCGCTCAAGGGCCGGCAACCGTACCGCCAAATCACCGTAAAAAAGGATGTGCCCCGGAGCGTGCTGGCGCAGGTCGAGGAATACGCCTATGCCTTGCCGGGGGTGTTCACTGTCGTCCGGCCGCAGCGCCGTTACCTTTATGGGGAGACCGCCGGCCAGGTCATGGGATACCTCAACGAGATAAGCCGCGACGAACTCGAACAGCAGGACGCGGCCTATAACATGGGCGACCTCATGGGGCGGTCCGGGCTCGAGGAAACTTACGAGTCCCTCCTGCACGGGCAAGACGGACGTATGTTGGTGACGAAGTACGCCACCGGGTTGCCGCAAATCCGGACCGACGCCTACGGCCGGCCGTTCGTCGAGGTGGACGAGTTCGGCCATAGCATCCGCATGGAGGAAGAAATCCAGGAGCCGGTGCCCGGAAAGAACCTTCACGTCACGCTCGATATCGGGCTCCAAGCCACGTGCGAATCGTTGCTCCAAGGGGAGGAGGGCGCGATCGTCGTCCTCAATGCCGTCAACGGCGAAATGCTCGCGATGGCGAGCGCCCCGAACTACGACCCGAACATCTTTGTCATGCACGGGGCGGCGGAGAAACGCCAGGAGGCATTGCACGGCGAGGCCAAGCGGATGCTCCACCGGGCGTTTCGAGAGGGATACGCGCCGGGATCCGTGTTCAAGGTCCTCCTCGCCGCGGCCGCGCTCGACGAGGGGGTCATCGACGAGCACACCACGTTTTATTGTCCCGGCAAGTTCCGGCTCACGCCCGGGGGACGCCCGTGGCATTGTTGGCGGCATTCGGGTCATGGAAACGTCTCGGTCGTCGATGCGCTCGCATTCTCCTGCGATGTGTTTTTCTACAACGTCGGACTCGCCCTCGGCGTGGACGGCATTCACAAGTGGGCCACCCAGGCCGGCATGGGCGGAAAAACCGGGATCGATCTCCCGGGCGAAGTCACCGGGTTGGTCCCCTCCCAGCAGTGGAAGGAAGCGCTCCTCAAACCGAAATACCCGAATGAGCCGTGGGAGTACAAATGGTACCCGGGCGACACGGTAAACCTCTCGATAGGGCAGGGGTCGATGGTGGCCACGCCCTTGCAAAATGCCGTGTTGATGGCGAGCATCGTCAACGGCGGACACCGCGTCCGCCCGCATTTGCTTGTCCGTCCCGAGGAAGCCCCGCCGGCGCGGATTTGGAGCGACGCGACGATCGAAATCATCCGGCGGGGCCTGCTCAAATGCGTCGAGAAGGGGCCGCCCGCGCCGACGGGGACGGGCAAGGAAGCGCGCGTCGAGGGAATGACCGTCATCGGGAAAACCGGCTCGGCGCAGATGGTCGGCCTCGCGCACCACGACGAGTACAAGACGGAGGAAGACATTCCCAAGCACCTGCGCGATCATGCGTGGTTCGTGGCCGGGGTGATGGATCGCGATCCGCCGATCGCCATGTGCATCCTGGTCGAGCACGGCCATCACGGAAGCAGCGTCGCCGCGCCCCTCGCGAAAAAGATCATCGAGTATTTTTACGATCCGGCGCGCCGGGCCCCTTCGCCAATCCAACCGGAAGGCGGGGCGTTGGCCGCGCGCAACGACGGCGAGGCCGCCCGATGAGCTTCGCCAACGACGACTTCATGAACAACTACATCGGCGTCTTCAACTATCGCCATCTCCGGAAGATCGACTGGGTCCTCATGCTCATCGTGTTGTGCCTCGCCACGGCGGGAATCATGACGCTGATGAGCTCGGGCCGGAGCGCCTCGGGCAATACGCCGTACCACCTGAACCAACTGATGTTCATTCCCATTGGCGTGGCGATCGCGCTGTTCATCGCGTGTGTCGATCACCGCTTCCTCGTGTCGATGGCCCCCGTTGCGTTCGTGATTGTCATCGGGCTGCTCGTGGCCGTGCTGTTCGTCGGCGACGAACGCAAGGGCGCCACGCGGTGGCTCGTGCTCGGGCCCTTGACCCTGCAACCCTCGGAACAAAGCAAGCTCGCGCTGATATTCATGCTGGCGTGGTATTTCAGCCTGGTCGGACAACGGATCACGAACCCGTTTTTCTTTCTCCTCACCTTCGGCATCGCGGCGATTCCGGGCCTCTTGATCTTGAAGCAGCCCAACCTCGGCACGGCCGCGGCCCTCGGGCCGATTACAGTCGCGATGCTCTACGTAGCGGGATGCCGCCGGCTGCACCTGGCCGGTCTCGCGGCCGCCGCC
>CANKTP010000038.1 GCA_947486375.1 Candidatus Hydrogenedentota bacterium
ACGAATTCCGAAAACCCCAACGCATCACCCTTCGCTGGGGCCAATGAAACCCATAAGTCCCCTACGTCCCATGTCTAACCCGCCCCCCCTCACGAATTAAACGTATAGTTCGCGAACCGCTCCCGAAGCTCCATCTTCTTGAACTTTCCAACCGAGGTCTTCGGCACCTCGTCGATAAACTCGAAGCCATCCGGAATCCAAAACTTCGCCACCAGCGGCTCGAGGTACGCCTTCAGGTCCGCCGCCGTCACGGTGCTCCCCGCCTTCCGCACCACGCAGGCCAGCGGGCGTTCGTCCCAGCGCGGGTGCGGCACGGCGATCACCGCCGCCTCGGCGATGTCCGGGTGGCCCATCAGCAGGTTCTCCAAGTCCACGGAACTGATCCATTCGCCGCCCGATTTCACCAAGTCCTTCGAGCGATCCTGAATCTTCACGCAGCCGATCGCGTCAATCGTCACGATGTCGCCCGTCTTGAACCAACCGTCATCGGTAAACCGGTCCGCGGCATCGGGACGATTGAAGTACGCGCTGGCAATCCACGGGCCCCGCACCTCGAGCTCGCCCATCGACTGCCCGTCCCAAGGCACCAGCCCATTGTCGCCGCGCGACCGAATCTCCACCAACGGCGCCGGACGCCCCTGCTTCGCCCGGTACTCGTACTGTTCGTCCGCGCTCGCATGGGCCAAGTCGCTCGGCAGCCCGGCGATGGTCCCCAACGGCGACAGTTCGGTCATCCCCCAGGCCTGGAGGATGCTCAATCCGTGCCGTTCCTGGAAAGATTGGATCATGCTCTTCGGCACCGCCGATCCGCCCACGACCAGCTTGCGCAACTTCGACACATTGTATTTCTTCGGGTCCTTGTCCAGCGTCTGCAACAGGCCCAGCCAGATCGTCGGCACGCCCGCCGTCACCGTCACGCCTTCCTGTTCGAAGTCCTCCAACAGGCTTGCCGCGTCGAGGTGCGGCCCCGGAAACACCAGCTTCGGTCCCGCCATCGCCGCCGCATACGGCAGGCCCCACGCATTCGCGTGGAACATCGGCACCACCGGCAACACGCAATCCGCCTCGCGCACGTCGAGCACATCACCCAGCGATGCCGCCAGCGAATGCAGCACCATCGACCGGTGCGAATACAACACGCCCTTCGGCTTGCCCGTCGTGCCCGAGGTATAACACGTCGCCGCCGCCGTGTTTTCGTCGAAGGCCAAGTACTCGAAATCCGCCTCGTTCGCCTGCGACAACAAGGTCTCGTAGTCGTGCATCCCCGCGGGGGCCTTACCGCTACTCGTGATCACGATGAAGTCCTTCGCGCCGATATGTCCGCGAAAGGTCTCCAGCAACGGCAACAACGATTCGTCCACGATGACTGCCTTGTCATCCGCGTCATTCGCGATGTAGATCAAGTCCTCCGCGTGCAGCCGGAGGTTCAGCGTGTGCAAGACGGCCCCGAACACCGGGATCGCGAAATACGCCTCGAAATGCCGGTAATGGTTCCAGCACAACGTACCCACCGCGTCGCCCGGTTTGATCCCGAGCTTCTGCAGCGCCACCGCCAATTTCTTCGCCCGCGCCATGCACGCCCGATAATTGTACCGGTGAAAACTCTTGTCCGGCATCCGCGTGACAATTTCCTTCCCGCCAAAAAACGTCTCCGCCCGCCGCATCACCGTGTCAATCGTCAGCGGATAATCCATCATCAAGCCATTCATGATTCTTCCTTCCAGGGGAAAATAGGGACAGTCACCTATTATCCAAAATAACGAAGTCAATAGTTATCGCGTCATCTAGGATAATAGGTGACTGTCCCTATTTTCCCACCTACGCCCAAACGTGTACGCTATCACGATTCCGCCGGACGGTCAAAACCGGAATTTGTGGTGCGGGCTTCCAGCCTGCACAGGCATACTTCAAAACCGTTGCAGGCTGGAAGCCCGCACCACAAGGGAGCCGGGTTGAGCCCGCGCGGGCCCGGGGATTGCCTGATCGCAAAGCACGCAGTCATGTTGGGTGGAGGAATTACGAGACCCGCATGGCGTTTGGTACCGCCACGCATCAATCGAGTGCGGATCGGCGTACAAGCAACCGCCGGAATACATCCAAGCTGGCATCGGAAAGGATGGCCCCAATGCCTCCGCCGTTTCCAAAACGTCGACGAGATAGAGATCGTCAGTCCGTTGCGTCATAGATCGTCTCGGCGGACCCAAGGACACTATCGCGGATGACCCATTTAAGGCTGTCCTTGGGCACGACTTCGGCCCGGCGGCCCAGAATCCGGGAAAGCCCATCTTCCAATCGATTTAGCTTGGACAGCCAAGGGCCATAGTCGTCGTTCTTGAATGAGACAAGAAAATCCACGTCGCTATCGGCCCCAAAGTCGTCCCGCAATGCCGAGCCAAAAACGGACAATTCCGCGACGTCCAATTCACCGCAAAGACTCGCGATTTGCCCGATCGGCATTTCCAACCGCTGGATTGCCATTGCTGTTCTCCAGCCCTATCCTACCAAATCGAGCCTAACGATTCTCATACAGGCGACTCGTGTTTCGCTCAACTATAAGAGGTGCCCCCCATCGTCTTCCCAAGCCAGTGCCATGTCGTGCCGCAGTCCGTACGCTACCATGAATCCCACGGATGGGGAAAGCCGCGATCCGACCCAATATCTGCCGCCTCCACTTCGATCCACCACCTTCACCCTACCGTCGGCCCACTCCCCGCGATCACCGCCTGCCGGTCGATCTTCCCATTCGCGGTCCGCGGCATGGCGCCATCCCACGCGTGGATGCGGCGGGGGACCATGTAGTGCGGCATCTCGCGTCGGCAATGCGCCTCGAGCGCGGCGAGGTCCACCGGGCCGCTGTCGCGGGCCACGGCGAGATACACGCCCTGCCCGAGCATCTCGTCGTCGGTCGCGCCGAAGGCGACCGCGTTGGTGACGAGGCCGCTTTCGTAGACGATCTCCTCGATTTCGGTGGGGCTCATCCGGTATCCGCTCGTCTTGATCATCGCGTCCTCGCGGCCCACGAACCAATAGAAGCCCTCTTCGTCAATGCGCACCAAGTCGCCGCTGTAGTGGACGAGTTCGTCGCCGATGAGCGGACGCAGCGCTTCGCAGGGACGCATGCGCTCCGCAGTGGCCTCCGGGTTTTCCCAGTACCCCTTGGTCAGCAGCGTGCCACGGTGAATCAGTTCGCCCGTCTCGCCCGGTCCGCATAGCCCCTTGACCGGGTCTACGACGAACACGTCCACGTTGGCCACTGGTTTGCCGAAGGATCCCATTTTGTCGTGATAGCGATCCGGCGGTAGCAGCATCGAGCGGAATGCCTCGGTGAGGCCGTAGGTGAGGTTGATCTCCACGCCCGGAAACACGCGCGGCAAGGCGTCGAGGATCGGTTGCGGAATCTTCCCACCGGAACTGGTGATGTATCGGAGGCTCGGCAGGGGCGTGGGGGTTTCCTCGAGGTAGCGAACCATGTCGATCCAGGTCTCTGGAAACGCCGCCATGCCGGTCACCGAGTGTGTCGCAAGCGTCTTCACGATGTCCGCCGCGAACACGACGGGTTGAAGCACCACCGTGCCGCCCAGCATGAACATCGTGGTCACTTGCAAGACACCCCACGGCGCGCTCATCGGGACCAGCCCGAGGATGCGGTCGCCCGCGCGGTTCTTCAGGTAGCGCCCGACGCGCCGCGTGCCGTCGATAAAGTTCAGGTGCGTCACCATCACGCCCTTGGGCCGCCCGGTCGAACCCGAGGTGTATTGCAGCGCCGCCACGTCGGCGTCTATGGGTCGGCAATCCTCCGGCGGCGCGCCGTCCGGGATGTCGCTCCAAGCCGTGCATTTCGGATGGTCGACCGCGCCGTTGGCGGTCAATACATGATCGACCCGGCCAAAAACACCCTCGAGTTCGAGCGCCAGCGCCTTGCGCCGGTCGGTGATCAACACTTTCACGCCGCAATCGTCGATGACGTAGGCCAACTGCCGCAGCGTCCACTTGTAACTCACGTCGACGAAGATCGCCCCAAGCCGGGCCACCGCAAATACGGCAATGGCTTCCTCGAAGCTCTTGTGAAGGTGAATGGCGACCCGGTGGCCGCGGCGGACCCCCTGCTCATTTAGCCATGCGGCCGTCGAGTCGACCCGTCGTGCCAGTTCTCCGTAGGTCAACTCATTGGGACCCAACTGAAGCGCCGGGTTCGTTAACCCGGAGGCACGGTGTTTGTCGATCAGATCGGGAAGCGTAAATGAGAACATGCGCCTAGTATATCCAAGGAGAAACTATGCGGGTAAATGGAAAAACGCGAGGCGGGCGAGAATCCGAAACGCATCGTAGACGCGCCCGTCGAACTCTACGACGAGGAAGGCCAGGCTAGGGATGACGTAGGCGAGGGTGAGGGGTATACCCGCGAATCGCCATAGGCCCTTGTCGAGGAAACGTATTTTTTTCTTTCGCTTGTATTGCGACCATGTGACGTACGCGGCGACGCCGAGGGCTTGGTAAAGCCCCCAGCACACTCGCATCCACGAACCGGAATGCCACAGTCCCATGACCAGGAAGGACGCGCAGGTCGCCAGGTACGGATTGCGGCTGAGACCCAGCACGGGGAGATATACGTAGGTCTGGCACCACGACGACAAGGAAATGTGCCAGCGCTTCCAGTAATTGCCCAGGTTGTTCGCGAAGATGGGAAAGTTGAAGTTCTCCATGATGCGAATGCCGAAGAGGCGCGAGGTGCCGATGGCGATGTCGGAGTAGGCACTGAAATCGAGGTACATGATCGCGTACGAGAGGATCATGAATCCCCAAACCTTGTACGACGGCCAGACTTCGAGGACCGACAAGAGTTCGGCCCCGGTGTCTCGCTCGCCGAGGATCGGCTTGAGGATGAGGCCGGCGAAGACGAACTTCTTGATGAGCCCGTGGACGATGCGGGTCCCGCCCTCGACGAGGTCGTCGATGGTGAAGCGCGCGGATTGTTGGGCCAGGAAATGATCGTATCGCTCGATGGGGCCGGCGGTGAAAATTGGGAAGAGGAATATGTAGCAGAAGAACTGTTGCAGGGAGCGGTCGCGGATCGTCCCGCGCGACACTTCGACGGCGTAGTGGATGAGTTTGAAGGTGAAGTAGCTGATGCCAAGGGGAATGACGACTTGGAGCTCGAAGCGATCCGAGGTCAATCCCGACAAGATCGGCGGAAGGTATTTGAAGTAGGCGAGATAGGAGGCGATCCCGAGGATCATCGCGGCCAGGATTCTCGCCGCCATCGGCTTGGATTCCGCGGTCAAGGGGGCGAGACGGTGAAAGGCGAGCGTCCACGCCGCCAGCGCGGCCACGTTCCACCAGGGTGCGATACTGGCCATGTACGCCGTCGACACTGCGGCAAGGAAGCCGAACCGAATGCCTGCCGGTAGCAGCCAGAAGACAAGGGCCGATCCGAATACCACGGCCCAATAGAGGGGAGATTGAATCACGGGGACGAATAGGCCACGGGCGTCGAGTTCCTAAAAGGCCTGGTACCGGAAGATGCGCGCACCCGACTCGATGGCGACAAGGTTTCCCACCGCAAGGAAGAGGAGCGTTCCAATGACGATTGCCTGCACGGCGATCCCTGCCCAACGCGCGGCCCTCATGATCGGGCGCGCCCCGGTTCGGAGTCGCCGCGCCACAATGCCGCCAGGTGTTTCGCCAGGGCGCGCGTGTAGCGGGAACGTGCCTCCGGGCTCTTAATGTGCGAGGCATCCACGAAGTCCGAGGGCGTCAGCGCCGCCTCATCGCGGAGGTCGGCATAGTCGATCCCGGGACCGCGCGCGAGGCGTTCGGCATCGGCCTCGTAGGCATCCAGCAGGGCCCGGTGTTCGTCCGTCGCGAAATTCAAGGCGTCGGCCGCCGGATTGCGGGTCGAATTAACCAACAGTACCTTGACCTCCGCCCCGGCCGTCATCCGGGCGGTGAGCCGGTCGTAGACGGCCACGTTCGCTTCCCGGTTCGCGCGGTAGGTCTCGCGCCAGCGTCCCGTCCTTGCGGCGGCGCGCTCGAATTCGGCGCCGCTGACGGTGCGCCATTCCTCGGCGCGGTGCGGCTTGATCGCGATCGGGCCGCGAAGGAGGTTCAACAACACGACGGGACGCGCGAGGAAGAAACGGCGATGATCCAGGAAATAATTGCCCGTGCGCTCCGGGATGTCGACTCCCGCGATGCGCAATTCCTCGGTAAAACTCGGGGAATCAAGCGCGAAGCGCCAGTCCCGGCCCATGTCCTCGAGGTCCGCGGGGTTCCTCGAAAGGTTGAGGGGCGAGACTTCCACGACGATCATCCCCGGGAATTTCCCCCCGATGATGTCCCACAGCGCCCCGACCTCCCAGTGGGTGATACCGTCCGATGTCAGGTTGTAGACGGCAAAGGACTCGCCCGTTTCCTCGAGGAGGAGCCGCTCCAACTCGGCCTTCGTGGAGAACGCTTCGCGGGTCGACGAGGCGCCGATGAGGACGACACTGGGCGCGTTTGGGACGGTGCGGCCGAGATGGAGCGCCTCGGCGGTCAGGCCGGCGTAGTGATCTTCGTCGTTTCGCACGAAGTATCCGCGTCCGGCACCCCCAACCAACTCGGGAGTGATCGAGAAGATGCACCCGGCGAAGAGGGCGACGGCCACCAGGATTGAGCCGGCGAGCGCGGGAAGAGACGGCTTGGTCGCGCCCCACACAAACTCGCCCAGCCACATGCGCATCTACAGGAGCCTCACGGGAACGCGGCTACTTCGTCACCCACTCGGCCTTGGGAGGATCCGAGAAGCCCGCGTATTGTTCCGCAACCGCGGCTTCCTTGACATCCCCCGAATGCACGTACACCCTATAGCGGAAGGTCAAGACGTCCCCCGCTTTCATGTCGTAGTCGCCATTTTCCTTGCCGCCGGTGAAGTCGTTGTATCCGAAACAATTCGCGCCCATGAGGCCATAGTCGCGCACGTGCCAATTCGTCGGATGGCGGAGGTTCTTGGGATGATCGAAGACCGCCACGCCGCGTTTACCGAGGCCTTCGAGGGTCCCCGAATAGTCGCACCAAGCCGCGGCCTTACCCCAGCACTGGGCCGATCCGACGGCGCCCGTCGATTGGGTAATCGTCCCGTTGCCGCCTTTTTCCCGGAGCGCGTCGGCAATCCGGAGCGAGACGATCCCGCCCTCCTTGGTGTCTTTGAAATGCACCCCCCCGCGGTCCGCCGTGAATGTCACCCGCACGTCGATCAGGCGAATCGACTCCGGTGCGGCGGAATAAAAGCGATACTCGCGTTCTTCCGATAGCACGGGTTTGCCCTCGTGGCTCTCCCATATGTTCTTCGCGCGAATCCAGGCCATCGCATCTCCCGCGCCCCAGTCCACTTCGCCCGATTTTTGTTTCCCCGAGTTTTCCCCCTCGGTCCAGCAATCGGCCTCGTTCAAGTTTCCGTACGCCGACCAAAACGATTTGTGGTGCGGGTGGTCCGTAGTCTGGTCTTGGTCGCCCATCGGCCACCCGCGGGTGACGGACATGCCCCCTTCCGCGTTCAACGGCCAGAGATACGGTTTCTTCGCGTCGTCCTCGTGATAATAGACCGTCAGCAGCTTGCCGTTGACGATCACCTCGATGGCGTTGCCGATTTCGCGCGGCTCGATGCGCGCTGCGTACTGCGTATAGTCCTTCGTGACGTCGACGTCAAAGGTATACGCCGTGTTCGCCTTGAGTTCCGCCGGAACAAAGACGAACAACCCGTTCGCCACCGTCGCCGCATATTTCGTCCCGCTGGCGCGATCAATGGCGTGTACATTAGTCTCGGGCGCGGCCCCCTTGTAAGGGAGCTCGATCGGGGCGTATCGGGTACCCTCATCCCCCGTCTTGACGGCGATCGCGCTGCCCGCCAAGTCTTGTGCGAAAGCGAACGAGCAGAGGCTACAGGCAACGGCAACGGCGGCGCAGGCGCGCATAATATTCCTCCCAGTGGACCGAATGTCTAACTCTAACAAAGGCAGCGCGGGCGAGCAAGATTGCCCGCGATTTTTCTATTGCCCCGTGGAGACCTCCGCCAAGCGCACGCAATTGCGGCCCTCGTGCTTCGCGCGGTAGAGCGCCCCGTCGACCCGCGCAAAAAGCGACTCCTTCGTGTCCGATTCGGGAAAGACTTCCCCGGCCCCCATGCTCACCGTGACGTTCAGGCCCGTGTTCTCGAGCCGCAGCCGAGTCGACGCGACCTTCTCGCGCAGGCGGTCTGCCACCGCAAGGGCCTGATCGGCGCTCGTTTGCGGCAAGATCATCACGAACTCCTCCCCGCCGTACCGCGCCAGGAAGTCGCTCGCCCGCCGCGTATCGTTCAATATCTTGGCCACGGCCTTGAGGACGCGGTCTCCCGCCGCGTGCCCATGCATGTCGTTCACGCTCTTGAAATGATCGATGTCGATCACAAGCAAGGAGACGGGGTCTCCGTGGCGTTTCGCCAACTCGATGGCCCCGGCAAGCTGCTCGTCGAACGAGCGGCGATTGGGAACGTCGGTCAGGAAATCCGTTCCAAGGGTCGACTGGAGCTTGTCAAGGTCGTCTTGCTGGCGCACGACAACCTCGTTGGCCTCCGCGAGCCGCTGGCGGTACTCGGTATTCGACCGCTGCATCGACTCGAGCTCGGCCGCGAGCGCCTGCCCCAGCTCCTGGAGACTTTCGATCCGCGCGGTTTCCTTGAGACTCGCCTTGTGCTTGTCGAGGCTGGCCCCGTACATCACGTTCTCGCCCGCCAACGAGCGAATATGCGCGGAAATGTCCCGGAGGATTCCATGGATCGCCTGCTTGCTCCGCTCGACCGCGTCGGGCTCCGCCTTTTCCGCCCCGTTCGGCAGTTGGGGCCAGGGTCCATCCCCAGTCTCGCCGGGTGGGGTGGCTTCTCCCCCGCGCGACCGGCGAAGATACGCCAAGATTAGGGCTGCGCTGGCCACTGCGACAATCGCGGCTATGAGGGGAAGCGGCATTGGTTATCCGGGGCGGAAGATTCTATTCGGAAAATCGAGCCGGAGCATAGCAGGCCCGTCCGCGCAGTTCGACGGGAGGCCGCGCCGTGCAGTATGCTTCCCTACGCCGATTCGCCCGCGCCCCGCAGTTTCCCCTCCGCGCAATCGAGTTTTCCCTTAGCCATACCCGGTCAGGATTCGCCGCCGTGCCCAGTTCCGAGCCAAGTCCCCGTGCCTGTTCCCATTTCGGGACTTGCGGCGGCTGCGCGTCGCAAACCGTCCCCTATGCCGGACAGGTCAGCGCAAAGGCGGCCATGCTCGAGGAACTTTTCGCGGCGCATTGGCCCGCTCCCATCCCTGTGACGCCGTCGCCGATCGCTTGGCACTACCGGAACAAAGTCGACTTCAATTTCGGCCGCAGGCGCTACGAAGAGAAGCCCCCGCCCGATTTCGTCCGCGAGACGGTCCTCGGCTTCAACCAGAAGGGACGCTGGTACTCGATCCTCGATATCGAGGAGTGCCTGATTGGGCCCGAGGGCATGGATCGCCTGCTCGGGGCCGTCCGCGCCTGGTATCGCCGCGAGGGTCTCCACGCATGGGACGAGAAGACCGGCGAGGGAATATTGCGCGGGCTCCTCGTCCGCGAGGGCAAGCGCACCGGCGAGCGCATGGTGGCGATCGTCACCCGGGGCGGAGACTTTCCCTCGCGCTCCTTCGTCGACTGCGTGCTCGGGGCCGCGAACGTCACGAGCGTCCAGCGCGCCATCCACAATGGCCCCTCCCAAGGCGTCTTCGCGGAGTCCATCGAGGTCCTCCACGGCGCGCCTTATATCCATGAGGAACTTCGTGTGCCCGGCGCGCCCCAGCCGTTGAGGTTCCGGATTTCCCCGCTCAGTTTCTTCCAGACCAACACCCTCGCCACCGAGGTACTCTACGGCGAAATCCGGCGATGGGTGAAGGACATTGCGCCCACGGTCTTGTACGATCTCTACGGCGGCGCGGGGGGCATCGCCATGACGGTGTCCGATCTCGTCGGCGTCGCGCGTTCGGTCGAAAATGTCGAGTCCGCGTCGCTCGATGGCGAATACAATATTGCCGCCAATGGCATCGGCAATGTGTTCTTCGCCACCGCCGACATCAAGGACTACGTCAGCGGCATCTCCGATCAGGGCGGCATGGAGCGGGGCAGCGCGGCCATCCTTGATCCACCCCGCGCCGGCATGCACCCCAAGGCCATCAAGCGCCTGGTCGCCTGCCGACCCCCCGACCTGTTGTACGTTTCCTGCAACCCAACCCTCTTCGCCAGGGAACTCCCCGAGTTTCTCCGTGCCTACACCTTGACCGATCTCCGCGCGATCGATCTGTTCCCCCACACACCCCACGTCGAGCTCCTCGCCTCGATGCGGCTTCGATGAGGACCGATCGCCGTGGCCCTCGAGGCCCGAAATCTTGCATGTCGCCCGGACAGCGGCCTACCATGCCGCCCTGTCCGATCCGAAGGAGAACATCATGAGCAGCCGCACGTGGTCAAACTGGTCCGGCCTGGCGCAATGCACCCCCGCGCATTTCGAGACGCCCGCCGACCTGGACGCGCTCGCAGGCATCGTTCGTAAGACCGCGGAATCGGGTGGCCATCTGCGCGTCGTGGGCTCGGGCCATTCCTTCACCGATTTGGTGAATACATCGGACACCATCGTGTCGCTCGATAATCTGAGCGGCCTGCTGGAGGCCGATGCCGCCACGGCCACCGTCTGGGCAGGGACAAAACTAAAGCGCCTCAACGAATTACTCGACGAGCGCGGACTCGCCATGGAGAACCTCGGCGACATCAACGTCCAGTCCATCGCAGGGGCCATCGGCACCGGCACCCACGGCACGGGCAGGGACTTCGGATGCATCCCGACCCAGGCCACCGGGTTCTCGCTCGTGACCGCGTCCGGCGACATCATCGAATGTTCCGAGACGGAGAACGCCGAAATTTTCAAGGCAGCCCAGGTCTCGATGGGAACGCTTGGCGTGATGGCGCGGATATCCCTGCGGCTCATGCCGTCCTACCGGCTCAAGTATGTCCGCCAGCGCGCCACCTTCGCCGAGTTCGCCGACAACGCCATGCGCTGGCGCGACGAGAACCGCCAGTTCGAGGCCTACTTCTTCCCCTACACCGAGACCGTGCAGCTCAAGTTCCTCAACATCACGGAAGAACCGCCGACGGGGCGCAAAGCCGCGAAGTGGTTCAACGACGTCATCATGGAGAACGTGTCCTTCGAACTCTTGAGCCGCCTATGCCGGGCGAAGCCCTCGCGCTGCGCGGGGGTATCGAAATTCGCGGCGGGATTCATCGGCGAAAGCACCGAGATCGACGCCGGCCACAAGGTCCTGTCCACCGTCCGATTCGTCCGCTTCAACGAGATGGAGTACGAAATCCCGGTCGCAGAGGGCGTCGAATGTTTACGCGAACTCAAGGATTGGATCGAGAAGGACCGGCCCGAGGTCCATTTCCCGATTGAGTTCCGCTTCGTCAAGGGAGACGATATCCTCATCAGCCCATTCCATGGGCGCGACTCCGCCGCGATCTCGGTCCACATGTACAAGGGGATGCCCCACGGTCCGTACTTCGACGGTTGCGAGAAAATCTTCCGCACCCACGACGGGCGGCCCCATTGGGGAAAGCTGCACTCGCTCACCCGCGCCGACTTCGAGAAAATGTATCCGAAGTGGGAAGCGTTCCAGTCCATCCGAAAGCGACTCGACCCCAACGGCGTCTTCCTGAACCCCTACCTCGAACGCATTTTCCTCTGACCTAAATTCGATCGCCAAAGGGGACTGCCTCCGCGTGCTGCCCAAGCCGCCGCGCAACGGGCGGAGGCAATCCCCAGCACTCATGTCTCCGGCGTCGCCGCGGAGACCGCAGCCAACCCCAACAGCCGCGCGACCTCGGGCGCGCTGGCCCGGAAATCGCTCAGCCAGTACCCATCCAACACCTTCAGGAACGCCTCCTGGGCCTCGCCCAACACGCCCCGAAGCGCGCACGCGGGAAGAATCGGGCAAGTGTTCTTCGCCGGATCGAAACATTCCACCAGGTTGAAATGCGGCTCCACTTGCCGCACGACTTCACCGACGTTTATCTCCCCCGGCGATCGCGCCAAGACTAGCCCCCCGGATCGCCCCCGCGTCGTCCGAACGTAGCCAAGTTTCCCGAGGTTGTGGACCACCTTGGTCAGATGGTTATGGGATATCCGGAATCGCTCGGCTATCTCCGCAACGGTCGCCCCATCGGGAGACAGGGCCAGATAGATCAAGGTACGCAGGGAATAATCGCTGTAGAGGGTGAGTTGCATTCTAAACTCCCAAAAATCGCTGGTATTATGCGGGGATTATTTGTGCTTGACAAGCCGCATTATATTATATATTCTAAATACACCTTTAATCGAAACGGGGAGGTTCTCATGAGCAGCGTGTATGAGCAACTGGGTGGACAAGCCGCCGTCGAGGCGGCGGTCGATATATTCTATCGCCATGTATTGAACGATGATCGAATCAACCGCTTCTTCGAGGGGGTCGACATGGATCGTCAGGCCGCCAAGCAAAAAGCCTTCCTGACGATGGCCTTCGGCGGGCCCCACAACTATACCGGAAAGAGCATGCGCGAAGGCCATGCCCACCTACTTAAACTCGGGATGAACGACTCGCATTTCGACGCCGTCGCCGAGGACCTCGCGAAGACGCTAACGGAACTGGGGGTCGGGCAGCCGCTCGTCGACCAGGTGCTCGCGATCGCGGGCAGCACCCGCGAGGATGTCATGGGACGATCCGCGTAGGCCGCCGGGTCGCCGTGCCGGTCATCCGTTTCGAGGGAGATTCCTTCGTATGCAATGACGGGGAGAGCGTCCTCGAGTGTCTGCGCCGCAACGGGCGCGAGATTCCGTTCTCCTGCCTCAGCGGCGTCTGCGGGACCTGTATCCTCCGAGCCATCGAGGGGATCCCGCCAAGTACCTCGCAGGCCAGCCTCAAGGACACGCTCCGCGCCCAAGGATACTTTCTCTCATGCTCATGCCGGCCAACCTCGGACATGGAGGTGGCGCTGGGCGACGGCGTGGGGGCCCGCGTCCCGGCGGTACTGACCGCGATCGAACCGTTGAACCCAACCGTTGTCCGCGTTCGCGCCCGAGCGGAAAAACCCTTCGATTACCGCGCCGGCCAATTCGCAAGCCTGTTGCGGCACGACGGGCTGGCGCGGACCTACTCCCTCGCGAGCGTTCCCGGCATCGACCCCGAACTGGAGTTCCACGTCGCGCGCGTCCCGGGCGGCGCGATGAGCGAATGGTTGCATCGCGACGCGGTCCCGGGCATGCGCATCGAATTGCTCGGGCCAAGGGGCGACTGTTTCTACGTCCCCGGAAACCCGGACCAGCCCTTGTTCTTGCTGGGAACGGGCACGGGGTTGGCGCCGCTCTACGGCATCCTGCGCGACGCGATCCACCAGGGGCACCGCGGGCCGATCCATCTGTTTCAGGGGGGCCTCACGCGGGACGGCCTCTATCTTGTCGATGAACTCCGCGAGATCGCCCCTGCCCATGCCAACGTCGCGTACCATCCCTGCGTGCGCGACGCCGATCCCGCCGACCCGCTACACGGCGCCATCGACGAGGTGGCGCAGCGCATCGTTCCGAACCTAAAGGGGTGGCGCGTATATCTCTGCGGGCATCCGGACATGGTGACCATGATGCGCAAGAAGACCTTCCTGGCGGGCGCGTCGATGAAAGAAATATTCGCCGATGCCTTCATACCAAGTCCGAAAGTTTCGTGACCGTTTTATCGCGTGCCCGCGCGCAGCGCCCGGATGTCCGGCGTAATGAGCGCTAGCCCCCTCTCGAAGGGTCCCTTCAGTCCGCCCAAACCGAAACGAAGAAATCCCTCCATGCCCATCCACGCGCCCGGCACCACGAACACGCCGTGCTGCTCGCGCCACCGCGTCGTGATCGGGATGGATGGGGCCGCCGAGTTGTACTTGACGAAGGCAAAGGCTCCGGCGGCCGGCGGAGTGAACTCGAGGAATCCCCCGAAGCCCGCGATCCATTTCTCGAATCCTTCCCGGTTCGCGCCTATGTGTGCGCGACCGTGCTCGAAGAGCTTCCGCCGATTCGCCGGCTCCACCGCAAACCGGGCAATGTAGTCGCTCAACGTCCCCGGCCCAATCGACGTGTAGTCATGGTGCGCCCAGCACCGATCCACGATTTCCCGTGGCCCAACGACCCAGCCGATCCGAAGTCCCGGAAGCCCATAGGCCTTCGAGAGTCCCGAGGTCACGATGACATTCTCGCCCCGGCCCCAGAAACTCGGCGTGATCGTGTCGCCCCATTCGGCCCCCTGGTAAATCTCGTCCGCAATGACGTACGCCCCGACCTTCGCCGCCGAGCGGACAATCCGATCCATGGCTTCCTCGGTAAGCACCGCGCCCGTCGGGTTGTTCGGGTTGCTGATGTAGATCGCCCGCGTGTTGCCGTTCAGGCCGTCCTCGAATTCGTCCCAGTTCGTCTCCCACCCGCGTTCCGACCGAAAGCTAAACGTCCGGACCGGCATGCCCAAGTTCGCCACCAACCCGCCCACCTGCAAATAGTTGGGCGTTTGGATCAGAAGTTCGCCCGGCTTCTCGAACAACGCATGGCAAAGGACATAATTCGCCTCGCTCGTCCCGTTCGTCACCTCGATGTGGTCCGCGTTTGTTCCCGGATAGTGCGCGGCGATCGCCTCTCGCAGCGCCACCGTGCCATTGGTCTGGACATACACGAGCGGAAGCCGCTCGAGTTCCGAGAGGTCCAGCCCCATCCCGCCCAGTTCCGCCAAGGACAACGGGTGGACACCGCTCTCGGTCAGGTTGATATCGACAAGGTTCTCCCAGATCGACTGCCCGCGTTCGAGTTCAAAGACATGGAATGGCATTCGTCTTCCTCATAGTTGTTGGCCCACTACTTGTCGGTATATCCCTTCCGCAATCGCGATGTCTTGCACCGCGACACCCGTCAAGTCGGAGACGGTGACCTGTTCTTCATTCGTGCGGCCCGGTGCGCGCCCCGCGATTACCGCACCCAGCTCGACAGCCCGCCCTAAGTCGAAGACGCCGTCCCCCGCCGCCCGGGCGATCTCGCCGCGCTCGCGGCACTGCGCAAGGCTGTCGGCCACGACCACGTCCGCCCGTCGCAGCACGTCTCCCGCCAACTCGCGCTTCGACGGCGCGTCCGCGCCCACGGCGGTAATGTGCGTGCCGGGCTCGATCATCGAGGCATCGAGCAGCGCCTCGCGCGACGGCGTTGTCGTCACAATCAGGTTACAACATTCCGCGAGCCGCCGGATATCGCGGGTCAATACGATATTGAAGCCCAGCGCGGTCATGTCCGCCGCACACGCCGCAAGTCGATCCTCGTCGCGTCCCCACGCCATGACCTCGCGGCACGTCACAACGCCCTTGAGCCATTCGAGCTGGAGACGCGCCTGGATTCCCGCGCCCACAATGCCGATGCAATGAACCTCCGTTGGCGCAAGATATTTCGCGCAGACCGCCCCGGCGGCCGCCGTGCGCACGTCCGTCAATCGGCCCTCGTCGAGCAGTACCGCCGCCAGTTCCCCGGTTCGCTGGCGAAACAACAGCATCAACCCGTTGCTCGAGGAAAAGCCGAGCGCGGGGTTTTCGTAAAACCCCGACGCCACCTTGATGACGTAAAACTCCTCGCCCCGGATGTATCCGTACTTGATGTGGACCTCTCCCGGCGGATGAACAAACACGAGCTCACCCACCGGCGGCACGACCGCCCTGCCCTCCGAGTACGCCACGAAGGCCCGCTCCATCGCCGCCACCACGTCGACATGGGGCAAGGCGCGCGAAATCTCTTCCGCCGCGATAAGTCTTGGTTTGGTTTCGATCATCTGGCGGGCATCATAATTCGAATCGCCGCCCTTGCGAAAGTTTTCTCGCCCCGGCCCGTGGGGTATCATCGCGCATTCATCGGAGGAAACCGGATCATGGCACGGGTGGCGCTTTCCAGCGCGCGCAAGGTCTACCCTGGCGGCATTGAGGCCGTCAAGGGCGCGGACCTCGTCATCGAGGACAAGGAATTCATGGTCCTCGTCGGGCCCTCGGGGTGCGGCAAATCGACCGTGCTGCGCCTCATCGCCGGGCTCGAGGATCTGTCGGGCGGACGGGTCGAGATCGGCGATCGCGTGGTCAACGACGTCGCCCCGAAGGACCGCGACATCGCGATGGTCTTCCAGAACTACGCGCTATACCCGCACATGACCGTCTACAAGAACATGGCCTTCGGCCTGATGATGCGGAAATACAAGAAGGACGACATCCGCAAGCGCGTGATGGAAGCGGCTGGAATCCTCGGGATTGAGGACCTCCTCGACCGCAAGCCCAAGGAACTCTCGGGCGGACAACGCCAGCGCGTCGCCGTGGGCCGGGCCATCGTCCGCCAACCGGCGGTCTTCCTGTTCGACGAGCCCCTCTCGAACCTCGACGCGAAGTTGCGGGTCCAGATGCGCGCCGAGATCGGGAAGCTGCACGACCGCCTGCAAACCACCATGATCTACGTCACCCACGACCAGGTCGAGGCGATGACGATGGGCGACCGAATCACCGTCATGCTCGACGGGGCGATCCAGCAAACCGCGACGCCAACGGACCTGTATCACCGCCCCGTGAATCGATTCGTCGCCGGCTTCATCGGCAGTCCCCCGATGAATTTCGCGGAGGGAGCGCTCGTCGCGGAGAACGGCGCCTTGCGGTTCCGCGAGGCGGGAGGCGGCTTCGAGATCGCGGTGGACCCGTCGCGCACCGGGTCACTGGGCACTTACGCGGGAAAGCCGATCGCCTTCGGCGTCCGCCCCGAGCAACTCACCGAGAACAAAGACCAGCCTCGACAACTGGGCCAATGCATCGCCGGCCAAGTCGAGATCGTCGAGCCAATGGGCGCCGAAACCATCGTGTATCTCCGTGCGGGTTCCGCCACCCTCGCCGCGCGCCTTCGCGGCGACACCCTACCGCGAGTCGGGGAACGGATCGTGCTCGATATCAACCCGGCGCGGGCGTATTTCTTCGATCCGGCAACGGGACGGACCATCGCGTAATTGCAGCAGCGGGCCGCAGTGGCAATGGACAGGCGCGGGGCGATCATAGTGTCCAAGGCCATGGTCCCGCCGGCATCGCCGCTTCCCAGTCCTTGAAACAGGTCCGCCGCTCCGCCACAATGCACCCGTGTCATGCCGCCAATGCCCCGATTGAACAGAATAGTTGCCGAATTCGACCCTTTCACCACGGAGCCGAGAAATTCATGACCGGCGTTTCCCCAGACCCGATTTGGGACACCATCCGGAAGGAAGTCGAGAACGACGCGAAGAAGGAGCTCATGCTCACGAGCTTCTTTTACGAGGTCGTTCTCAATCATCACAGCCTCGAGGATGCGCTTAGCTTTCATCTCGCGAGCAAGCTCGAGAGCCCGATTATCAGCGCAATCAGCCTTCGCGGCCTGATCGACGAGGCGTTCCGATCCGATCCATCCATTCGGGATTCGTTGCGAGAGGACATCGGGGCCGTATGCAGCCGGGACCCAGCGTGCCGCGGTTTCTCGCACATTCTTCTCTATTACAAGGGTTTCCACGCCCTGCAGTCCTACCGCGTGGCCCATTACTTTTGGAAACAGGATCGCCGCTCCCTGGCCTCCTATCTGCAGAGCCGCGTCTCCGAGGTATTCGGGGTCGACATCCATCCGGCCGCGCGCATCGGCAAGGGTATCCTTATTGACCACGCGACCGGCGTCGTCATCGGCGAAACGGCGGTGGTCGAGGACAATGTCTCGATGCTGCACGAGGTTACCCTGGGCGGGACCGGCAAGCAGTCCGGGGACCGGCATCCGAAGGTGCGCAAAGGGGTCTTAATCTCCGCCGGCGCGAAGATATTGGGGAACGTGGAAGTTGGCGAGGGCGCCAAGGTGGGAAGCGGCGCCGTCGTGTTGGACGATGTCCCCGCGCACACGACCGTGGTGGGTGTCCCTGCGAAGGTAGTCGGTGGAACGAGTCACCTCCATCCGGCGCTGGAGATGGATCACCGAATCTCGGGGGGCGCGGGAATCTGAGCCCGCGCCGCGCGTACGGTCGGACAGCGCCGTCCGCAATTAGTCGATGGTGAACATTAACCCGAAGCCCACGGTCCGGAAGACGAACGCCGTTATCGCCACGCGCATGTGCCACAGTCTTCCGCTGGCGCCGCCCTGTCCGCGCAATTGGCGAATTCCCAACCACACCACGGGAAAGTACAGGGCGAAGGCCAGCGTCGAACTCAGGATGTGGCCGCTCTGCCAGAACGTATACGTATTCGTCATCGCCTCCTGGATGACGCTCCGCTGTACTTGAAGCACGAGCACCAACGCGGTGTCGATTCCGATTCCGGCGCCCATTAGCCACGGGTGAATGCGGCGATCCTTGCGCTTAAACACACCCGCCACCAAGAACGCATACGCGATGGTGGCCACAACTTTTTCCATGATACTCCCGAGATGCCACGTCGTGGCCCGCGTTACGTTAATTTCCGGCTGCCGGGGCGACTACCCGCTGCGCCATGCCTCGTCGAAACGGAGACAAATCGTGACGGAATCGTTGGCCCACCATACCTGGGATAAACTCCGCCGGAAACCCATCCCCGAAACTTAGGACGGCTTCCAATTCGTCCGCCCGGATATCCCGCAAAAACCTACCGCGCAGCATACATCAAATCTTCGGATTGTCACAAGCGCGCTTGCTAAAAATGCCTGTCTGCCCAGGGTTGCGCAATCTCGAGCTGGCCCGCGAGCCGAAACAGAAGGGCTTCGTCGCCAAACCGCCCGATGAAATGCACGCCGATCGGCAATCCCTCCGCATTCCAATAAAGCGGGACACTCATCGCGGGTTGACCGGTGGCGTTCACGATGGGCGTAAACGGAATGTATTCGCCCGCACGATGAAATGCCTCGATCGGGTTCGCCGGATCGGGGGCGAACTCGCCCAAGCGCACGGGCGGCCGCGCGAGCGTGGGCGTCAGCCAAACGTCGTACGACTCCATGAACCGGGCGACGCGGCGCGCGATGCGTTGAATGGCGGCGACGGCGATCAAGTACGCCGACGCCGAGGTCTGCTTGCCCAACTCGTAGAGCGCCCACGTGAGCGGTTCGACCTCATCGAGGCCGATCGGACGCTGTCGCATTCGCGCGATGGTATCGAGCGTCTGCGCCGCCCCTCCGGCCCATAGGACCCCGAAGGCCTCGCTGACCGCGTGCCCGTCGATGTCCGGCGCGGCCTCCTCGACGGTGTGCCCCAAGCGTTCGCACAGGGCCGCGGCATCCTTTGCAGCGGCGATGCAGTCGGCGTGGACCGGTGAGCCGATGGGCGAATGGGTCTGCAATGCGATGCGCAGTCGACCCGGGTTCGTGCCGGCCTCGTCGAGATAGGGCCGCGACTTCGGCGGGGCAACATAGGGATCGCCGGGCGCCGGCCCCTCGGTCGCATCGAGCAGGGCGGCGCTGTCGCGCACCGAGCGCGTAATCGCATGCTCCGACGCAAGGCCATTTTGCACGTCGCCAAAGGTGGGCGCCAGGGTGATGCGCCCGCGCGTGGGCTTCATGCCAAACACCCCGCAACAGGCCGCCGGGATACGAATCGACCCGCCGCCATCCCCGGCGTGCGCCATCGGGACCATGCGCGCCGCGACGGCGGCGGCCGCGCCCCCGCTCGACCCGCCCGCGCTATGCGCCGTGTTCCACGGATTGCGGCACGGACCATGCAGGACAGACTCGGTCGACGGGGTGTATCCGAACTCCGGGAGGTTCGTCTTGCCCAGGATAACGAGTCCCGCGCGACGGTATCGGGAAACGATCTCGCTGTCTCGCCGGGGAACGAAGTGTTCGAGCAGCCGCGAGCCAGCCTTCATCGGCACGCCCTCGCACTGCGCCAGGAGGTCCTTCAGCAGAAAGGGCACGCCCGTAAAGGGACCCTCGGGGAGTCCCGCCGCGACGGCGGCGCGCGCGAGGTCGAGCATCGGCGTGACGACGGCGTTGATCGCGGGATTGAGGCGCTCGATGCGCGCAATGGCCGCTTCCGTCAATTCCCCGGCGGTTATCTGGCGCGAACGGACGAGCGCGGCAAGGTCCGTGGCGTCGAGCGAATCGAGCAGGTCGTCGAGCTGCATGGACGGAAAGATCCTTTCTATCGGCCGGGGATGGACGGCCTATTGGAGGGTAATCAAGGTGGCCGCTTCGTACAAGGCCGCGATTGCCAACATAATCGCCGTGAGCAAGGCGCCGGCGCCCGCGATTTTGAGCCCGTCCACCAATCCGCTGCCCATCGCCCTGTTGCGTATACCCCCGATGAAGCGGACGGGGACCAGGGAAACGGCAAAACACGCGACGATGTAGGCCTCCAGCTCAAGGGTCATTGTGATGCTGTGGTACACGAACATACCGGAGGAATCGATCCACAAGGGCGACAACCCGAAGCCGGCGACCCCAAAGGAAATCAGATTCTTGAGCACCCCGAGAAAGGGGACGGCCAGCGAAATCGCGAAGGTCAGCCCAAGCGTTTGAAGAAGATAATTGTTCACCCAAATCGCGGCTGCGGTCAGCGGGATATTCCCGGTCTTGAACGCATCGCCGATATAATCGAGCGAGCCCTCGCTGAACACGCCCTGGATGATCGTAATCATGCGAAGATTGTCGACCGGGGAACTGGCTGCGGCGGTCATGCCGATGAACATGGTCCCGTAGAGAAGGACGTGCATCGCCGCCAGCAGGAAGGGGCTGTCGATCATGGCGCGCAGCACCGGGCCAAGCGGGCCGCCAATCCGTTGCCCCAATCCTTGGAAAAGTCGGACTTGGACAATGGCGCCGCCCAAGGCCACCAAGAACAATCCGGCGATTATCCCCCAAACGTGAAGCGGCAGGGCGAGACCGGGTTGGGCGTGAATCGGCTGGTCCCGCAAGGATTCCGGACCGACGGTCTCATTGTCGATCCGATCGAGAAAGTCCGGATCGAACCAGCCGTCCGTGACGGTGTCCGCGTCGCCGAATATACCGAGGAACCGGTCGTGCCTCGGCAACACGTAGGCAAAACATAGCGCCCCCGTCTCGCGCCTGAGCCGGCCCACCACGGTGAACGTCCGGTTCTTCACGCGGAATTCGTTTACACGCGCCAGTTCGCCCGCCAACACTTCGTTCTTCCCCGGCACGGGCAAGCGGCCCGACGCGAGCGCGGGCGCAAAATACTCGGGCGGGGCATCCACCATCAATATCCATTCCGTCTCGCCCAGGCGCGTCTCGTTTGCGCGTGGTTCGCCGAACCGTCTCGCGAGCCCTTTCATGAGCGCCTCCTCCGCCGGAAAATTCCGCATCGAGAGCCGCTGCGCCCGGAGCCGCACGGCCCCCTCCCATGCGGCGGCGCCATTCGTCGAGAACGCGGCCCCGAGCCACGGGGCATCCGCCACGGCATTGCGCTCGGCCTGCGTGATAAAGGCCATGAGGGCGACTCCCGCCGCGAGCAGGACAAACCCGAGCGCGGGATCGGTGAAGAGACCGTGACGTTGGACCGGGGGACTATCCGAATGCGAGGCGGACACGAGGGAAGAGGGTACTCCGTGAACACGTTGAGTGGCGGAATCTACTGGAGGCCGCGCCTAGAAATCAATGGACGCCTTGAGCACGCGGTCGCCCGCGCGAGAGACCAACGCGAAGGCCTCCGGGGTCCGCTCGAGCGGGAAGGAGTGCGAGACGATCTTCTTGACGTCGATCAATCCCGCGGAAACCAGCGCAATCGCGCGCGGGTAATTATGACGAAACCGGCGGCACCACCGCACGGTGAGGCCCTTGCGCCGGGCCACCTCGACGGGTATCGGGTCCTCGACCGCGCCCGAGATTCCCGTCAACACGCAGGTACCGCCGGGCCGGGCCACGCGGCACGCGAGCGCGGCCGTCTCGGAGGATCGCGCCGCGTCGAACGCCACGTCGACCCCGCGTCCGCCCGTGGCGCGAAAGATCGCCTCGACCGTGTCTTCCTTTGATGCATCGCAGGCATGATCGACGCCGCAGGCAGCCGCGGCCGCAACGCGATAGGGCAACAGGTCGGCGCCATATATCGTGACCGCGCCCGATACGCGCGCGGCCATCGCAATGAGTAACCCGATCGGGCCGGTACCCAACACCGCCACCGTGTCGCCCGGACGCATCCCCGCGAGCTCGACCGAGTGCAGCGCGACCGCGAGGGGTTCGATCGCCGCAGCCTCGTCGTGGCCCATCGATTCAGGCACGGGAAAACAAAATTCCGCCGGCACGGCCATGAAGTCGCAGAGCGCGCCGTCGTGGCCCGGTCCGCCCGGAAAGGCCATCTTCGGGCAGACGTTGTATTCGCCGCGCGTGCAATGCTCGCACACGAAACACGGCGTGCCCGGCTCGACGGCAACGCGCTGCCCGATACGTGCAGGGTCGATCCCCTCCCCCACTCCCTCGATGGTCCCCGCGAATTCGTGGCCGAGGACGAACGGCACGGTCATCTTGTTCGAGCCGATCCGTCCTTCCTCGTAGTAATGCAAATCGGAACCGCATATCCCCACCGAATGCACACGGACAAGGGCCTGGCGCGGCCCCGGCTTCGGATCGGGGGCGGACTCGAGCCGGAGATCGCGCGGGGCATGCAGGCGCACGCAGCGCATGGCGAAACCTCCTTCGGGTTAAGGACGGCCCTACGGCTGGTTAAGCACGGCGGCAATATCGGCCGGGGAGTCGCAGGCGACAAGCTGCTCGCAGAACCCCTCCGTGCGCAACGACATCATCACCTGGGCCAGCAGGCCGAGGTATTCCTTGTCCGACCCCGAGGGCATTGCGAACAACACGATCACGTTCACCGGTTCGCCGTCGAGCGCCTCGAAATCGATGCCGCGCTTGCTGACGCCCACGCCCAGCGTCGGCTCCTTGATTTCGTCGATCCGCACGTGCGGGATGGCCACGCCCCGGAACCCCGTGCTGCGGATGGCCTCGCGGTCGAACAGCGCCTTGCGGAACGCCGCCCTGTCCGTGACCATGTTCGTCGTCATGACCGTGTCGATCATCCGCTCGAGCGCGTCGAATTTGCTCGATTCGTCCCCAAGGATTCTAATGGCGTTCGTTGGAATCTCTTTACCGAATGCAAACATACGCTTCCCGTGGATTCGAGGACCCGCGCCGGAAGTGGCAAAAAAGGATGGCGTGGGTTTTACAGTTGGCAACAAACCCTGAGTTTACACGCGTGATTCGCGGCGTGCAAAGATTTTGCGGCGGCCGGGTTGTGCGCCGGAAAAGTAGGAACTCAGGCGTAAAGCCCGCGTATCGTGGCATGGGCAAGATGCCCATGCCACGGCGCCCCGCGCGCACACTCAGTTCAAGATAAACTTCACCAACAATTTGAACGCGCCAATCCGCGCGTCGAACTCCGCGCCGTCGTCCCGCAACATCCGGTATTCGCCGTGCATGGTCCCCGAGGGCGTCGACAGGGGGCAGTAGCTGGTGTACTCGAATTCCTCGCCGGGATGCAGCCGCGGCGTCTCGCCCACCACCCCGGGGCCCCGCACCTCCTCGATCCGCCCGACGCCATCCGTGATCACCCAATGCCGGCTGAGCAGTTGCGCGGGACTCTTCCCCTCGTTCGAGATGCGAATCGTGTACGCGAAAAAATAATTCCGCTGCGACGGGTCCGAACGCTCCGCGACATACATGCTCTTCGTTTGCACGCGAATCCCGTCCGTCACGGTATCCGATATGTTCAGTCCGTGCGCCGCGCGATTCATCGCTCCGCCTTTGCTGTTTCCGAATGGCCCAAGTCCAACTCCGGCGCGACGATGTCCCGCACGCGCTGCTTCAGTTCCTTCGCCTCGGGGAAACGCCCCTCGTCCCGCCGCGACCACACCAGTGTATCGTCCACCCGCACCTCGAATATTCCGCCCGTCCCTGGCGCGAGGGCTACTTCGCCCAGCGCCGTGTCGAAGGTCACGAGCAGTTCCTGCGCCAGCCACGCCGCGCGCAACAACCACCGGCACTGCGTGCAATAGACAATCTCGACTCGCGGCGAACGTGACATGGGGGCATTGTAGCGTGGGAGTGCGGCGGCGGCAACAATGGGGGCAAATCAACGCGCGCGATCGTTCTTCGGGCCGATTTCCGAAGTTGCCATCGTCATCGGTGCGGGGTACGATTGCGCTGGCGCGTGATGAAGAAATTGGGCGCCAAGCCGCCTGCTTGGGTGGCGCCGGGAGAGTGGGTTGAAATCGACGCCGAATGAATTGGCCGTGTTGCCGTCTTCCCGAGCCTTCACCGGCCAACCGTAGGAAATACAGAATGTCCGGAGACGCTTCGCCCCAGTCCAGCATCGTCCTCTATCAAACCGAAGACGGCCGCACGCGCATCCAGTGTCGCTTCGAGGACGAGACGATTTGGCTGACGCAGGCACAAATCGGGGAACTTTTCCAGACCACGCCGCAGAATGTGACCCTGCACCTGAAGGCGATCTTCGCCGAGGGCGAGTTGTCCGAGACGGCAACCTGTAAGGATTACTTACAAGTTCGCCAAGAGGGCGTGCGTGCGGTGTCCCGCAGCCTCCGCCATTACCGGCTCGAGGCCATTCTCGCCGTTGGCTACCGCGTCCGCAGCCAACGGGGCACCCAGTTCCGGCAATGGGCGACCGCCCGGCTGACCGAATACCTGGTGAAGGGCTTCGCCATGGACGACGAGCGGCTCAAGAACCCGCCCGTCCCCGGGAGCGGCCTGCCCGACTATTTCGACGAATTGCTCGAGCGCATCCGGGACATCCGCGCCAGCGAACGTCGGATGTACCTGCGCCTGCGGGAGATCCTCGCGCTTGCGGCGGACTACACGCCCTCGGAGCCCGAGACCCTGGGCTTCTTCCAAGGGGTACAGAACAAACTGCACTATGCCGCGACGGGCAAGACCGCCAAAGTGGAAGCGACGTCTCGTCCCTTTGCGGAAGCACGATCGCCGGACTTTGAAATCGCCTGAATGTGGTGCGATTCGTGGTTGTCCTAAAAGCATGGTGAGGGCGACCGTGAGAATTCGACCGAGGATTTCGTCCACGGGTTGGGCGGACACATAGGTCAGCCCCTACATCGATCGGTCCACTCCAGCTCGAGTGTGCAATGGCCAGTGGTTTGTAGGGGCGGACCTATGTGTCCGCCCAATCTATGAATTCCGAGGCAGTCACGCACCAAATTGACCCATTACCCGATCGTCACGTCTCATCGGAATGTAGTACATTTCCCAAGGTCGCCGCGCCTTCCGCATCACGCCCTGGCGTGACGCTTCCACTTTTCGCGCCGCCCTCAGGGTAGGACAGACACTCCTGTCTGTTCGGTTCGCCCAATCGCTCGCCGTAACTTCAGCGAAAGGGGGCCGCTCCCCTATAGCAATTCGAGAAACTCCTGCTGACCCATCTCGGCCTGCGCGAGGATGCGGTACACGATTCGGCGGGGTAGATCGTCCTGACGACTTCCCTCGCCGTGAGGGAAGGAATTCGAGGACTCATACCTCTATCTTGCTGACCCGAAACGGTTCATCAACCGTGATGTCTTCCGGTAGCGGATCGCCGTCCTTGATCATGCCCCGGACATGACACTCAAGCGCCTCGCGCGCATTCGCCTCGGCCTCATCCACCGTGCGCCCCCACGTTACAATTCCGGGAAATGCCGGCACAACGACGCTGTATCCCTCGGCATCTTCGTCCTTGAAGTATTCCAGTAGTACCGTGTAGGAATGGGGTGGCATGCCTATATCCTATGGCTGATCGCCGGGGCCTGTCAAATTCTCGCGGCCCTGATTCACGATGACTCCGGGCCCGTTATCCGCTCGACCACGGTATTTCACGCGTCCCGTTCCATCCGCGATACCCGTGTTATCCGTGGTTAAAAGCGGTCTTTCTCTTGACCACGGATAACACGGATCGGCCGATCAAGTCCCCCTTTGAAGGGGGATCGAGGGGGATGTTGGGTTAATATAGAACTACTAAAAACAATAATAACATTACGCTAGTATACCAGAACATGACCATGAAAAACCCGCCCCACCCGGGCAACGTGATCCGGACGGAGATCATCGAGGCCCTCGGTCTCAGCGTAACCAAGGCAGCCGAGATTTTACAGGTGCGCCGCGCCACCCTCTCCGACCTGCTCCACGGCAAGTCCAGTCTCACGGCAGAAATGGCCCTGCGCCTTGAAAAGGCATTCGGTCCCGGCATGGACCACCTACTGCGCATGCAGCTCGCCTACGACGTGGCGAAGACCCGCCGACGCTCCCGCGATATCGCCATTAAGCGGTATGTCCCGGCTTGACCGCGCCCACCTCTCGTTACCACGGCGTTGGCGTAGGAGGAACCCCGTGTCGGGGCCGTCATTCCCGCGAAAGCGTGGAATCAAGGGGGATGTTGGCGGTTCAATACTCCTACTTGACTCCCGCCCCAACCGGGTCCAGAATGGCTGCAAAGGGTGGCGTGGGGCCGCCCGGTGAAGGCAGGAGGGTTCTCTCATGAACGCCGTTTCCCGCGTTTTTTCGATTGCGTCGCGGTTCTTGGCGCTCTCCGCGTGTGCGACGCTCGCGCTGCGCGCCGCCCATGCAGACACCATCACGCGTCCGCTGGTGACCACGGCATTTAGCGGCGATATTTCCTCGGTGGCATTCTCTCCGGACGGTGCCCGAACGCTGACCGGGTCATGGGACGGTACCGCCAAGTTGTGGAACGCGGAAACGGGGGCG
>CANKTP010000039.1 GCA_947486375.1 Candidatus Hydrogenedentota bacterium
ACGGCGGCCTTGACGAAGAAGGACATGAAGCCGAGCTTGATGCCGTACTTCTTGTCGTAGGCGTCCTTGTGGGCGTTGCGCAGGGCCATCACGCCGGACATGTCGATTTCGTTGAACGTGGTGAGGAGCGCGGCGGTCTGTTGGGCGCTGACGAGTTGCTGGGCCACGCGCTTCCGAAGGGGCGACATCGGCACGGTCTCTTCCTCGCGCGCGCCGGCGGTGGACGTTGCGGGCGCCACGGGGGCCGGCTTCGCGGGCGGCGGGGCCGGTGCAGGGGGCGCGGGGGCCACCGGCGCATCGACATGGCGCAGGGCGTCTTCCTTGAGGATACGGCCCCCGGGCCCGGTACCGACCACGGCCGTGACGTCCACCCCCGCTTGGGACAAGACCCGTTGCGCGGCGGGCATGACGTGCCGGGACTGTTCGGCCACGGCGGGCGCCGAGACGGGCGCGGGGGCACCCGTGGGGATCTCGACCGCTTCCATGAAGCCGATGACCTCTCCGATGACGGCGGGTTGTCCGGCGGGCTTGAGTATCTCGGTTATCCGGCCCGCCACGGGTGCCGAGACCTCGACGGTCGCCTTGTCCGACTCGATCTCGACGATGACTTCGTCGGCGCGGACATAATCGCCGGGCTTTTTATGCCAAGTGCCGATCTGGACTTCGGTGATGGATTCGCCCACCGGCGGGACAACCAATTGGATGGCCATGAGGTTTAGGTTCCTTGGTGTGTTAGGGGGCTGTGGGGGTGTAGGACGGCGGGCGATCGTGGGACTTATGGGACATATGGGACATATGGGAACCATGAGGGACGCTGAAGGCCGCCCCCAGTTTCCCCGGGTGCCTCCCTCGGCGGATACCGCCGCAAACTCTCGATCGCGCCCCCATTCGTCCCATTCGTCCCATTCGTCCCATAAGTCCCATAAGTCCCATGCCCAAGACTGTTATTGATCGCATTAATACCACGACGTGGCCTCGTCGCCGAAGGCCATTGTCATGAGGTGTTGTTGCTCGAGGCGGTGGCTGTGGGCGGAGCCGGTGGCGGGGCTCGCCGAGGCCGGGCGCGACACCACGGTGAAAGGGAAACGGCCCAACAGGCTCTCGCCGAATTTGCCCTTCATGCGGCGCCATGCGCCCATGTTCTCCGGTTCTTCTTGGACCCAGTAGACGGGCGTGCCCGTGGCGTAGGGCGCGAGGACGACCTGAAGGTCGGCGGGCTGCAGCGGATACAACTGCTCGACGCGCATGACGGCCACATGTTGGATTCCGAGTTTCTCGCGCTCGGCCTCGAGGTCCCAATAAATCTTCCCGGAACACATGAGGATGCGCTTCACGCCGTCGACCCGGTTGCCGGCATCGGGCAGGATCCGGCGGAATCGCCCGGTGGCGAGATCATCGATCGAGGAGACGACCTTGGGATTGCGCAGCATGCTCTTTGGGGTCATGACGACGAGGGGTTTTCGCCATGGGCGAACGACCTGCCGTCGCAAGAGGTGAAACATTTGGGCCGGGGTGCTGGGGACGCAGACTTGGTAATTGTCCTCGGCCGCGCCGCCGAGAAAGCGCTCAATGCGCGCGCTTGAGTGCTCGGGTCCCATGCCCTCGAAACCGTGCGGCAGGAGCATGACGAGCCCGGTGAGGCTGCGCCATTTGTCCTCGGCACTGCCGATGAATTGATCAAAGATGACTTGGGCCACGTTGACGAAGTCGCCGAACTGCGCCTCCCAGACAATCAGCCCGTCGGGATAGGCGACGCTGTAGCCGTACTCGAAGCCGAGGACGCCGGTCTCGCAAAGGGGGCTGTTGAATATGTCGACCCGGGCCTGTCCATCGGCGAGGTTTTTCAGCGGGGTGTATTGACGCCCGTTCTCGTAGTCATAGAATACCGCGTGGCGATGGCTGAAGGTGCCGCGTTTGGAGTCCTGTCCGCTGACGCGAATGCGCGCGCCCTCGGTGGCCAAGGTCGCCAGCGCGAGGGTCTCCCCCATCGCCCAATCGATCGGGGCCTGTCCGCTGCCCATTTGCCGCCGCGTCTCGACGATCTTCTCCAATTTCGGATGCATCGTGAAGCCCTCCGGCACGGTCGTGAGCCGCTCGATCAGGCGTTGGAGGCGGGCCTTGTCGACGCCCGTGTCGAGATCGGGGACATCGACGTCGGGTCCGCCGCGATAGTTGCTCCACAACCCGCGCAACACCGACGGCGGACGAACCTGAGGCTGTTGGCGCGCCTCGGACAATGCCTCCTCGAGACGGTCGCGGCGGTCGGCGACGATTTTGTCCGCGTCCTCGACGGTGACGCCGCCGAGCTTTTGGAGGTGCTCGAGGTAGTTCTCGCGGACGGAGGCGCGCTTGGCGATTTCCCTGTACATGAGCGGCTGCGTGAACGAGGGCTCGTCGCCCTCGTTGTGGCCGCGCTTGCGGTAACAATACATGTCGATCACCACGTCCCGCTGGAAGCGTTTCCGGAAATCGAGCGCGAGGTCGACGACCTGGGCGACGGCCTCGGGGTCCTCGCCGTTGACGTGAAAGATGGGCCCTTGGAGCATTCTTGCCACGTCGGTGCAGTAGCGGCTGGAGCGGCTGTCGTGGGGCTCGGTCGTGAAGCCGATTTGGTTGTTCACGATGATGTGCAACGAGCCGCCCGCGGAGTACCCGTCGAGGTTGCTCATGTTGAGGGTTTCCTGGATGACGCCCTCGCCGGCGAAGGCCGCGTCGCCGTGAATCTGGATGGCCATGCCCCGGGTGTGGTCCGCGTCGCCCGAGCGGTCCATCCACGCGCGAAGGCGCCCCACCGCGACGGGATTGACGAACTCGAGGTGGCTCGGGTTGAAACACAACGCGAGGTGTACCTTGCGGCCCGTCTCCGTCTGCCAGTCGCTGTGATAGCCGAGGTGATACTTCACGTCGCCGCGGTGGGCGTAGGCCTCGGGATTCTTGTCCTCGTACTCGCGGAAAATCTCGGCGGGGTTCTTGCCCATGATGTTCGCGAGGACGTTGAGCCGGCCCCGGTGGGCCATCGCCATGACGATTTCCTCGACGCCCTGCTCGGCGGACTTCTCGATGGCAAGGCCGAGCAGCGGGATCAGGCTCTCGGCGCCCTCGAGCGAGAAACTTTTCGCGCCGGGGAATTTTTTCTGGATGAATTCCTCGAAGACGACGGCGTCGCTCAGGCGCGTGAGGATTTTCACCTGTTCGGCGCGATTGAGCGGCAAACGGTTCTCGGTGGTCTCCATCCGGTTCAAGACCCAATCGCGCACCTCGATATCATCGATGTGCATGACCTGCGCGCCAATCGAGCGGCAGTAGGTGTTGCGGAGGCGCGAAAAAATGTCTCGCAGCGTCAACGGTTCCGAGGTGCCGAAGTTACTCGTCGTGAACTCGAGGTCGAAGTCGCGCTGGCGGAAGCCGTAATAGGCCGGTTGCAGTTCGGGCAACTCGGGCACGGTCGAGCCGAGCGGATCGAGACGCGCCATGAGATGGCCGCGGATGCGGAAATTCCGGATGAGGTTGTCGACCTTGTGCTGGGCGCGGGTCATTCGGAGCATGCGCGAGCGCGCGGCCTTTGTCTCGGCGAGGAGGTGCGTGTTTTCCGAGGGGGGATTGAAGATGCTTGAGGTTGCGAACGACGGGCCGAGCTGGGGAATGACGCCTTTCGCGGCGGTCCCATTGATCGATTCGAAGTAGGCCCCCCACTCGCCCGGCACCGATGCGGGGTCGTGAAGATAATCCTCGTACAGGCCCTCGAGAAAGGCCAGGCTTAATCCATTCGGGCCGGGTTCGCTCGCGTTCATTGGGGTCGCTTTCCGCCGTTATCGCTTCGCTTGGGGCTTTTCCGTATCCGGTTCTTGTCCGCATCATACAATGGCCTTGCGGGGTTTGTCACGAAGGGGGCATGGACGCGATGGACAATATGGACACGATGGATGAAGGCTGTCAGCCGCGATTCACGACGTTGACCGGGTGCCCGGAGAGAAAGGCGCGGACGTTGGAGACGACCGTGTCCATGAGGCGCTCGCGGGCGGCGCGGGTGGCCCAGGCGTTGTGGGGGGTGATGTGGCCATTGCGGGCGGTGCGCAGGGGATTGTCCGGGGTCATCGGCTCGACGGAGAGCACATCGAGCCCGGCGCCGGCGATGCGGCCCGCGTTGAGCGCCTCCGCGAGGGCGGCCTCGTCGATCAACGGGCCGCGGCTGGTGTTGATGAGGAAGGCCGTGGGCTTCATCATCGCGAGGCGCTGCGCATTGACGAGATGTTGGGTGTCCGGGGTCAGCGGGCAATGAAGACTGATGAAGTCCGATTCGCGGAAGAGCGTATCCAGTGTCGCAGCCTCGATTCCGGGGATGGCCGATGCCCGGGGTCGCGGCGTATAGGCGAGCACCTTCATCCCGAAGGCGAGCGCGAGGCGGGCCGTGGCTTCGCCGATCCGGCCGAGGCCGACGATCCCCATCGTCAGGCCCTCGAGCTCGACTAGCGGGGAGTCCCAGTAGCACCAATCGGGGTTCGATATCCATTTGCCATCACGGACCGTCTGCGCATGGTGGCCGACGGCTTGGGTGAGATTGAGGATGTGGGCGAAGGTCATCTGCGCGACAGATCGCGTTCCGTAGATGGGAACATTGGTCACCGGGATGGCGCGTTCACAGGCGGCCTCGGCATCAACGACGTTATGCCCGGTCGCCATGACTCCGATATAACAAGCGTCGCGCATGGCGAGGATCGTGTCGCGTCGAAGCGGGCATTTGTTGGTGAGGACAATTTCTGCACCGGCGGTGCGCTCGAGGATTGCGTCGACCGGGGTGCGGTCGTGGACCACCACATCGCCCAGTTCTTCGAGGGCCTCCCACGACAAGTCGCCGGGGTTTAGGGTATGGCCGTCGAGCACGACGATTCGATGGCTGCTCATGGTATGGCTCCTGATTATGGTGAATCGGTTGGTGCCGGGGGACTATCGCAGGAAGGAGATTCTGGAGAAATCGCCGGGATTTCGCAAGGATAAAAGAAACTTGACAGTTTTCACCATAAATGCGTAAACTATCAACGGTGAAAAAAGGCCTTTGGGCCGTGGGAACACTCTTTCCATGAGTCGATCTGCTCGTATTTTGGGTGCTGGTGTGGTCTTGGGGGCGATATTGCTTGCCGTGGGACTGGGTTTCCGGGGAACATCGCAGAAAGCCGAGGGGGCTTCGACTGCGGGGGGAAAGACGTCGCTTCCCGTGAGCACCGTGACCGTGGTGCCGGCAAACCACTATATGGTCTCGGGCCATTTTTCCGGGAAGGTCGCGGCGCGGCGGACGAGCGAGGCGGGGTTCGAGCGGGGCGGGAAAATCGAGATCATCGAGGTGGACGAGGGCGACCGCGTTTCCGCCGGGCAGGTCCTGGCGCGACTTGACGTTCGCCGGCTCCAGGCATCGCGCAAGGAAGTCGAGGCGCGGCGCACGCAGGCCGTGGCGCAATTGGACGAGATGCTCGCGGGCCCTCGCCAAGAAACGATTCGCGTGGCCCGCGCCAACGTGGAAGACCTCAAGGAACAGTTGGCGCTCGTGGAACTCAAGCGCGATCGGGCGCAGCGTCTCCTCAAGGAGCAGGCGGTACCACAGGACACATTCGACGAGGCCTCGTCGGGCGAGAAGCAAATTCAGGCCCGCCTCGATGCGGCGGATCAACAGTTGGACGAGCTGGTCTCCGGCACGCGCGACGAGCAGCTTCGCGCGCAGAAAGGGGCCGTCGACCAGTTGGACGCGGCACTGGCCTTGATAGACGTCGATCTCGAGGACAGCCTGCTCAAGGCGCCTTTCGACGGGACGGTCGCCGCACGCGAAATGGACGAGGGAATGATCTCCGCGCCGGGACAATCGTTGTTCCGGATCGTGGAGACGGGCTCGCTCGAGGCGCGCGTGGGGGTCCCCGCGGACCTTATCGGCGGGCTGGAACTGGGGGCGGAACGCGCGGTCGAAATCGAGGGTGCGCGTGTCCGCGCGACGGTCAAGGCGATCGTTCCCGAGGTCGATCCGGTGACGCAGACGATCATGGTGGTGTTGGCGTTGCCGGTCGATGCGGCTGGGGCGCTGCCCGGCCAAGTCGCGCAGATGGCGGTCGAGATACGGCGCGAGGAGACCGGGTACTGGCTTCCCACCACGGCGCTGACCCGCGGCGAACGCGGCTTGTGGACGTGTTATGCGCTCATGGCCGAGGGAGGCGCGGACCGCGTGGCGGCGCGCCAGATTGAGCTGATACACACCGAGAATGACCGGGTGTTTGTGCGGGGCACCCTCGAGGACGGGGACCGCATCATCCGCGAGGGGACCCACCGGGTCGCGGTGGGACAAATCGTGCGCGATCTGGGCGACACCGCCCCAGGGGCTTGAGGGCAACCATCGTATGTGGACCGTTTTTTACCGCCATCCCAGGGCCTTGCTGTTGACCCTCGCGTTGATCGCCGGGTTCGGCATCGTTTCGTACTCGGTGATCCCCCGCTCGGAAGACCCGCGCATTGCCAATCGCTATTCCTTCATCATCACGGAATGGGGCGGGGCCGGCGCGGAACGCGTCGAGTCGCAGGTCACCGAGAAGATCGAGCAGCAGTTGCTCGAATTGAAGGAGGTCCGGCGTTTTCGTTCGACGACGGTCTCCGGCGTCTCGGTGATCCAGCTCGAGCTCAAGGGGAACGTGACGGACGTGGACAGCGCGTGGTCGCGGGTCCGGGACCGTCTCACGGCGCTATCGCCGAGTTTGCCAGCAGGGTGCAATGCGCCTTACTTGGCGGACAACGAGGAAGCCGATGCGTACACGATGATCGTGGCGCTCTCTTGGGATGGCAAAGGCCCGGTGCCGTATGGCGTGATCAATCGCCTGGCCGAGGGCCTCGAGAAGAAATTCCGGATGGTCCCCGGCACCGAGTACACGCGGTTGTTCGGCGCGCCGCGCGAGGAAGTCCTCGTCGAGGTAAAACCGGATGTCATGGCGAACCTCGGGCTGACGATGGACGCGCTCGCGGGGCAGATCGCCCGCAACGATCCGAAGATGACCGCGGGCCGTTTCCTGGGACCGTCAAATCAGCTCTCGATCGAGGTATCGGGCGAACTCGACACCGTGGCGCGCTTGAACGACACCCCGATTCGCGCCGGCGAACAAGCTCAACTGCTTCGCCTGGGCGACATCGCGGAGGTGCGCCGCACAGTGGCGGATCCTCCATCGGAGCTGGCGATCTTCGACGGCAAGTCGGGAATCGCGGTGGCGGTCCGCATGGAAAACAAGCAGCGCATCGACGGCTGGGCACGACGGGCGCGCGCGGCCTTCGATGCGTTTGGGACCACGCTGTCGCCGAACGTCAAGGCGGAGTTGATATTCGACCAGTCCGACTATGTGGACGCCTCGATCCGTAATCTCGAGCGCAACCTGCTCATGGGCGTCTTCAGCGTGTTCCTCGTGTGTTGGTTCATGATGGGCTGGCGCTCGTCGTTGTTGATAGGCCTCAGTCCGCCCCTGACCACGTTGATGGTCCTCGGGTGCATGAACCTGCATGGGATTACCATCCACCAAATCTCGATGATGGGGATCGTCATCGCGATCGGTTTGTTGATCGACAACGCGATTATCGTCGTGGACGAGATCCGAATCCGGCTGGATCGCGGGTTGAGGGTTCTCGATGCGATGGACGACGCGTGCCGAGTCCTGGCGATGCCGCTCTTCGCGTCGACGGTATCGACCGTGCTCGCGTTCGTGCCCCTCCTGCTCATGGGCGGTGCGACGGGGGACTTCGTCGGGAGCCTTGGCTGGACGGTTTTCTACGCGTTGGTGTGTTCGTTGGTCCTCTCGTTGACGATCGTGCCGGCCCTGGCGGGCTGGGGACTTCGGCGCGGCGTCGAGGAGAACACCGGGCCGCGCCGCTGGTGGCGCGACGGATTCACCAACAAACGCCTGTCCCAGGCATACTTGGGCACCGTCCGGTTTGCGATCAATAGGCCCCTGGCGGGCATGGCGGTGGCGATCATTCTTCCCGTCGCAGGATTCGCCGTCGTTGGACAATTGCCGAAGCAATTTTTCCCGCCGGCCAAACGAGACCAGTTCTACGTGCAGGCGAAACTGCCGGCGCAGTCCCCCATCGGGCAGACGCAGGCGCGCGCCATGCAGATGCGCGAGGCGATCCTCGACCACGAGGGAATCGAACGGGTTGACCTGTATGTCGGCGTCCAGATACCGCGCTTCTTCTATAACGTGTTCAGCTGGGACCGGCAATCGCCGAACCTTGCGGGGGCGATGATTCGGGTCCGCGAGGGCGTGGATCCGATTCCGGTCATCCGGCAATTGCAGGAAACCCTCGATGCGGGGTTCCCGGACATGCAGGTGGTGTGCCGTGCATTGGAGCAGGGAGAACCCTTCAAGGCGCCGATCGAGCTTCGCTTGCTTGGGCCGGACTTGGAGGTCTTGCAGGAATACGGCGGCGAACTACGCGGAATTTTGGCCGAACTCCCCGAGGTCACGCAGACCGAAGTGAGCTTGATGACGGGCAAGCCGAAGATTACGCTGGACATAGACGATGACAAGGCCGAGGGGGCCGGGCTGAGCCGCGTGGGCATTGCGCGGTCGTTGGGCACGGCGCTCGAGGGGGCGACGGGCGGGACCATCATCGAGACGAGCGAGGCCCTTCCGATCCGCGTCCGAATCAAGGACGAGCACCGCGGGGACTTGGCCCGAATCGCATCGCTGGAACTCGTCCCGGAAATGGGCGCGGGCCCGGCGGGAAAGATTCCCGTGTCCGCGATAGGCGATATCACGTTGGCGACCGAATTCTCAGGCATCACCCATTGGGACGGCGAACGCACGAACGACGTTTATGGATACCTCGAGGCAGGGCAATTCCCGGCGGAAGTATTGGCGCGGTTCCGCGAGAAACTGGCCGCGTCAGGCTTCGCGCTCCCGGCGGGCTACCGGCTCATGTACGGCGGCGAGGAAGAAACCCGGGAGGAGTCCGTCGGGAATTTATTGGCCTATGCGCCGCTCATCGCGCTGGGGATGCTGGGCATCCTGGTGATGTCGTTCAACTCATTTCGGATGGCGTTGTTGATTGGCGTGGTGGGAGTGCTGTCGATCGGGATAGGCATGCTGTCGCTTTGGGTACTGGGTTATCCCCTGGGGTTCATGGCCATCATCGGGACGATGGGGATGGTCGGGGTGGCGGTCAACGACTCGATTGTGGTGCTCGCGGGAATTCGGGACAATCCGCGCGCACGGGCTGGGGATCCGGAGGCGATCGTCGAGGTCGTGCGCGATTGTTCGCGGCATGTGATTGCCACGTCCATCACCATCGTCGGCGGCTGTCTTCCGTTGTTTGTCGGCGGCGGACAATTCTGGCCCCCCTTGGCGGCGGCGCTTTCTGGGGGAGTCCTCGGGGCCACGCCCATCGCGTTGTACTTTGTCCCGGCGGCATACCTCGTGGCGATGCGGCGCAAGAATCCGTCGCTCGCCGCGGAACCGGCCCTGGCTTTTTCGGATAGCCGGGTCCCTTCCGGCGCGGGGACGACCTCCTGATTTCCGGCCGTTCCGGCCCGGAATTGCGCGTCGCATCCTTCGGGGTGTGTGCTATACTCGAATTGTCCAAGGGTGGGGCCACACGCCATGCGCGAAAAATTTCGTGAGTCGGACAAGGCCGCGAGTTACGTCAGTACCGGCCTCCAATCGCAATTTCCCAGCGCCACGGCCGAGGTCATCCATGTCGCGCGCAACTGGCCGCAGCGCGTTACGTGCGACATCCGCGAGATCGGGCCTGTCCTCCAGCGCATGTGCCGCAGTTTTCCCATGGCGGCGGTCGAGTATCATCCGGACAACGCCTACGGCTTCGTGGCCGAGATCGAGTGCCACGGCGAGCGCGCCCGCGGGCCGTTCCGTTCGCGCAAACCCGATCGCGAACGAATCGTCATTCTCCTGACCCGGATAAACGGAAAGGAAGTGATCGTGGGATCCACTCCGGCGCAGGCGGGCCCTGCGCCCGATCTAGGGGAATAGTTCCACGCCACGCGCCCGCAGCTACGCCCTGCCCCTTGGCCGGCGACGCGGTTGCCGCTGGCGTGGCCGCTCTCGCGCGGAACAATCCCGCGTTTAATCGTAGCGCCGGCGCCAGAGATTGGCGCGAATGACGAGGACCTCGCAGAGGGTGCGCAACGAGTCGCGCACGGGACGAACGCGCGTATCGGGGCAGTTGTTCCAGCGCACGGGCACCTCGGCCACCGTCAGCCCATGCACCCGGGCGATACACAAATACTCGCAATCGGCCCCGAACCGTTCCATGACCTGCCGGGCAAAGATAGTCCGCGCCGCTTCGGCGGTGAAGGCCTTGAAGCCGCACTGCGTGTCCGTGAACGTAGTCAGGCCCGCCAGCCGGATGAACCGATTCCCAAGCTTCCCGATGATTTCCCTGTACCGCGGCTGATGCGCGCCGATCGCGGCCCCGGGGGCCGTGCGCGATCCAATCACGCAATCCGCCCCGGCATCGAATCGGGGCCAGAGTTTGGACACTTCCTCGATGGGGGTCGAGGAATCCGCGTCATAGATAAGGCGATAGGCCCCGGTCGCCTCCAGCATTCCCTGCTTGACAGCGTGGCCTTTTCCCCGGTTCGTCCCATAGCGAACCAGGCGGACGTCAGGGTGTCCCTCCGCCACCACGGATGCCGTGCCGTCCGTGCTCCCATCGTCGACGACAATCAGTTCGGCGCCATAGGACTGCCCGTCGAAGAAGTCCCGGAGACGTTCCAGCGTCGCCCCGATGCGCCCCGACTCGTTGAAACAGGGTACGACAACCGAAAGGCGCGGGATGGCGGAATCGAGGGTGCCCGATACTTCCTTGACTGCGCTCATTCGGAAAGATTATCCGATCTTCGTCGCGAAAGGGTACATCGCCGGGGATAAAAGCAAAAATCCGCAGCCCGGTCTGGAAGGCCGGGCCGCGGGAAGAGTTGTCATCTATATTTCAAGCGCAATCGGGGGGCAACGACTACGGCAGCTTCGCCTGGATATACTTGACGGCGTCGCCAACGGTCTCGATCGTGTTGGCCTCGTCGTCGATGTCCACGTTGTATTCTTCCTCGAGGGCCATCAATAGTTCGGTCAAATCCAGCGAATCCGCGCCAAGATCGTCGATGAAACGGGCCTCCAGCGTCACTTCCTCGGGCTGTTTCGAGAGTCGCTCCACGACAATGCGCTTTACGTTTTCTTCAACGCTTGCAGTTCCCATCCAAGTCACCTCCTTCTGGTTTGGGGTCAATCGGCCAATCGCCATCGAACGGCGAAGAGGCAACAGGCCGGGATTATAGCAATGAGGCAGGGGCATTGCCAGCCACTATCGACCAACACACATGCACCCCGTGAATGTATCCCCCGGAACCGGCGCCGGGTTCCATCCCATGACGGCGCGTGGCCCGCTCCGTCCCGGCGCCTTGAATTTGGCGGTGCGCCGGGATACCGTAGTCGGTCGCGTTCCCCCTTGGAGAAATTCCGCATGGCGCTCCTGATTCCCGTCCTATTCTCGGCCGTCTGCCTCGCGGCGGCCTACCGCGTGTACGGTTCCGTCCTCGCCCGGCTGCTACGGCTCGACGCCGAGGCCGTCACGCCCGCCGTCGAGCTGCGCGACGATGTGGACTACGCCCCCATCGAACCGAAGTTCTTGATGAGCCAACACTTCTCGGCCATCGCCGCCGCCGGTCCCATCGTCGGCCCCATCCTCGCCGGCATCCTCTTCGGGTGGCTGCCCGCCCTGATTTGGATTCTCGTGGGCAGCATCTTCATCGGCGGCATCCACGACTTCGCCTCGCTGGTGGCCTCGATCCGCCACCGCGCAAAATCCATCGCCGAAGTGGTGCGGGTACATATGTCCCAACGATCCTATATCGTCTTTCTCCTGTTCATCTGGATCGCCCTGGTGTACATCATCGTGGCATTTACGGACATCGTGGCGGGCTCCTTTGTCGGCACGCAAACGCTCGAGGACGGCTCGACCTTCACCGGGGCCGGGGTCGCCACCTCTTCCCTGCTCTATCTCCTCCTCCCCATCCTGATGGGGTTGCTACTCCGCTATACCAAGATTTCGCTCGGCCTCGCCACGGTCATCTTTCTCCCCCTGATCGGCGTGGCCATATGGATTGGCCAAAGCATCCCCCTTGACTTGGCGGCAATATTCGGAATGTCCGAGGCCGGCGCCCACAAGACGTGGGACATCGCGCTGCTCGTCTACTGTCTCGTGGCCTCGGTCGTCCCCATGTGGCTCTTGCTCCAGCCCCGGGGCCATCTCGGGGGGTATTTCCTCTACATCGCCCTCGCGGGCGGCGCCTTGGGCCTCGTCTTCGGCGGAAAGACCGCGCAGTATCCCGCCTTCATCGGCTGGACTGCCTCGAACGGCGACCCCCTCTTCCCCATCCTCTTCATCACCATCGCGTGCGGCGCGTGTTCCGGCTTCCATTCCATTATCGCCTCGGGCACCACCTCCAAACAGTTACGGCGCGAGACCGACGCCAAGGCCATCGGCTATGGCGCGATGTTGCTCGAGGCAATGGTCGCGGTCGTGTCGCTGTGCTGCGTGATGATGCTCAGCCGCGAGTCCATCGCCGGCCTCGAGGGCAAACCCAATTTCATCTACGCCCAAGGCATCGGCAGCTTCCTCGCCGTCATCGGCATCCCGGCCAGCTTGGGGATTTCCTTTGGCCTCCTCGCCTTCACAACCTTCGTCTACGACACGTTGGATGTCTGCACCCGCCTGGGCCGCTACATCCTCGAGGAACTCACGGGGCTCAAGGGGCGATCCGGGCGGTGGATCGCCACCGGCCTCACCGCGGGCGCCCCGTTCCTCTTCGTGATGCAAACCACCACCGACGCCACGGGCAAGGCGGTTCCCGCGTGGCGCGTGTTCTGGGGCTTGTTCGGGGCGAGCAACCAGTTGCTCGCCGCCCTCACCCTCGTCGGCGTGACGGTATGGCTTTCCCACACCTACCGCGCGCGATGGGTCTGGTTCGTCTCGGGCATCCCGACGGTTTTCATGTACATCATGAGCACCTGGGCCTTGGTGCGCTTTGCCCGCGCGGGATTCTTCACTCCCGAGGGCGCCTACCGCGGCCTACCCTCCGATCCGGTCCCTTGGGCGGCGCTGGTTCTAATCGCGCTCGGCCTGTTGGTGCTAATCGAAGCCCTTCGGGTGGTGTTCCGCGACCCGCCCCCGCAGGTCTCGGTCACCGGCGTCCTTGCGCCCGCCGCAGGGGCCTAAGCGGAAGACTGGGTACAACCCAGCCACCCGTTGCGCACACCTCCACGCAATGGGCGGGGGGGCAGCCGTTCCCGAGGTTCGGACCTCACCCATAGCCATGAAAAAGGGATGTTTCGACCGGGAGGCGTCGGCAACGGTTGGGCGAACGGGCCGGCGTGGACGCAAGCGTCCACAAGCAGAGCGGCGGCAAGCCACCGCACTCCAGACAGATCGTGCCCGATTTGGAGTGCGAAGGCTTGCCTTCGCTCTTGTGCGAGCGGCTTGCCGCCGCACTGCCCGAATCGCCGGACCGCACGTAAGCCCCTTTTGATGGTCTTTTTGCGAAGCAGTCCGCTCGATTCGAAGCATTTTCATCGTTATGGGCGAGGCGTAAGCCTCATGTATGACTGTCCCTTACCCCCCCGGGCTGGCCGAATCCCCACAAAAGGAAACCGGCCGCAAAACGCATCGTTTTGCGACCGGAATCGAGATGTCAGTTTGGAAATCGGATCACTTTGGGCGTTTCCATTTATAGATCGGATCGGTCTCCGGATGAATATAGTCTTGGACGATAGATTTGGTGGCGTCGACGTCCTCGTTCCCGAGCCCGCCAAGCTCGTCGTAGCGGCGCTTCTGCGAGGGGGTAATGTCGGGCATATCGTCGGGCAATACGTGGCAGGTCAGGAACACCAGCAATTCCAAGTGCTCCTTCACGACGCTCTGGTTCTTGAATAGGAGCCCCAAGATGGGCAAATCGCCCAGAATCGGGGTTTTCCGATGGCTCAATTCGTCGTCGAAGCGGCGAAGCCCGCCGATATAAATAGTTTGCCCATCCGCGACGCGCAACTCCGTCGTCACTTCCCGCTTGTCCTCCGGCGGAACCCCCGTGACGCTTTCTCCCTTGGTGTCGCTCTGCTTGGCATATAGGGCAACAAGGACGTGATTGTCATGGGTAACGCGCGGCGTAACCTGGAGCGTGGTGCCGACGTCCTTGAACTCGGTGCTGGCCACCGGTTGTCCCAGGCCCGTGTTCTGCAATTCTTGGTATGGAATTTCCTGCGCAATGATGATGCTGGCGAGTTTATTCTCGACGGTGACAAGCGAGGGGTTCGCAATCAACTCCGCGTTCTCGCTGCGGACCTCGCCGCCAATCACAGCCGATATATCGATATTACCCGAGAGGACCTGGAAGGCAATTTGCCCGCCCAGGTTCAACGCCGGCACGATAGCCGGCGTGACCGCACCCGTCGAAAAGTCGCCGATGCCGCTAAGGCCCTGCAAATTCCCCACCGGCACGCCGTTGCGGTTGGTCCTGCGGACCGCGCGGGTTATCCAGTCGATCCCCGTTTCGGCATCGTCGGCCATCAAGGCGTCGACAATCATCGCCTCGATGCTGACTTGCTTTACGGGCAGATCGAGTTGCTTTACGATGTCCTCTATTTCGGTAACCTTAACGGGAAGATCAGTGAGGATCAATTGGCGACCGCGCGAGTCGCCGCTCACCTTGCCCACGTCGCTCAGCAATTCCTGGACGATGCCGAGAATCTCCTCGACTTCGCTATAGTTCAACTTGATCGGGATGGTCTTCGTCGGGATCCGCTCGTCCGCGACATCGAGTTGCCGGATGTTCTCCGCGTATTCCAGCACCAATTCCCGGGGCCCCGACAGGATGATCATATTGGTCGATTCGTTCGCGGCAATGGACAGGCCACCGACCGAACCGGAGCCTGAAATCACTTGGTCGAATGTTTCCTTGATTTCCATCGCCGAGGCCTTCGTCATCGGGACAAGGATCGTCTCCCGGCGCGAAGCGACCGCTTCCTCATAGGACGTAATGCGATAGACCCCATCCTCCTCGATGATTCCCAGATTTTCCTGGCGCAGGATGATTTCGATCGCGCGGCCCAAGGGAATGCCCTGGAGATTGGAATTGATATTTCCTCCCAGGTCGCTCGCGAGCACATTGATCTGGCCCTTCATGGCGAGGATTTCGACCACGGTCTTGAGCGGCATATCGACAAAATTGAGGTCGACGATCTGGCGTAACGGGTCTTCCTCGGGAGACATGTTCTTGTTATAAAGCACCGAGGGCTCGCTCTTCGGCGGCGCCATGACGGTAAGCTGCTGCAACACTTCGGTGGTGCTGGGTGCATCGGCACCAGCGTCCGCCGCCGTTTTCTCGCCCGCGGCATCCGCATCGGGTGCGGGCGCTGCCACGGTCTCGGCCTCGGTCGGTTCCGCCGGGTCTTGCGCGAGCACGATAATGCCGTTGTCCGTGGAACGTTCGGCGGACCCCGCATTGACGCTGAAGAGGCGTTGACCCGCGTGGCGAGACGCCTCGGTCGAGGACGATTCGTTCGCACGCTTGGGCGGGGGCGCGCTCGATCCCGTATCCGTCTGCGGCACAAACACGGCCACCGGGTCGATTGTCGCCAATTTGGCGGTCGTTTCCTCTTGCCGGAATGCGGTTAGCTCCAGGTTCAATCGCGCAAGGCTACCGGGGGATTCGGCCTTCGGCGTGCCAAGTTGCATGGCGCTCAAGGCGGATTCGAGTTGGGCGATTCGATCTTCCGTTTGCCCATGGACATATCCCGCCGACTGCACGGTTCGTTCTGCGAGTGAGTCGAACCGGGACTGCATTTCGCGGAAGGCGGCTCGATCGGCCTCGCCCTTTGCGCGCACATCATCCGCCAGTCTTCCCAATGGCGTCATTGCCGACGGGTCGTTGGATGCTTTGAATCCGCCGATCATCTCTTCGTGGAGCCGTGCCTTTTTTTGGATCGAGGCCAGGGATGCGTCCAATTGCGATTTCATTTCCGAGCTCTGTTTCGCGAAGTCCGCCAAAGGCCCCACGTTGCGCATCGAGGATGCGGATGCCAGCTCGGGGTGGACGAGAATTTCCAACTGGCGCTGGAGTTCATCGACTCCAGGCGTGCCATCCGAATCCGCCGCGGGCAATTCGATTCCGAGGCCCGCCATGCGTCCCTTAAAGCGTGCGAGGGACTCCGCGAACGCCAAGCAGGCGATTTCGCCCGATAGACGCTGCCTGTCGAGCTCCGCGAGGACATCCCGTGAAAGTTCGGTCAAGCTCGGGGTGACGCCCCTCGGTGCGAAGGCAATCAGGATTTCGTGGCCACGTCCCACGGTCGCGAAGGTTGCCGGTGACGAAAGGGCGATTTCAACCCGGGTCACAAACACGGGATCCGCCTGGGCCAAACGCGCCGTCACGCCGGCGATGATGCGCCCGCCGTCAAGGACCATTTTCTCCAAGTCGGGCACGGGGATCGCGTTTGCGACATCCACCGTGAGGAGGCCGCCGTCGGCGGAGAGTGAGGCTTCGAAAAGACAGGGCTTGTCCGTCTTTAGCGTCACGGAAGGCTGCGCGGTGGTCGAGTCAACATGGATACCCGTCATGGCGTTGGCCCGCTGGACGGCCGCGTGCATCGCGCTTGCGTCCGCGGCATCGTATCCGTCGACGACGGATTTCACCATGCCGAGCTTGAGCCCGTCCACCCCCGTCCGCTCGGCCGCGCCCGCGGAGGCCGCGATGAAGGCACCAACCGCCAGGGCAACCACGACGTCGATCCGCATGGATTGTGACATTTGTCTACTGCTCCTTCCGTTCATCAGTTTCATCGGTGCCGCAGTGTTGCGTTGGAGTAAACGGACAGTCCGTGGGGCGTCGTCAACTTGCCGGGGCATTCGTGACTTCCTCTTCTGGCGCGGTGATGTCGCTGGCTTTCTTCTTGATGTCCCTGCTTATTTCCTGATGCTTGTCGGCGAGGTCGACCGACAGGACCACCGTGGTCGCGGTGATCTCTTTGACGGTGATGGCGAAGTCGGGCTCGAATTGGTATCCCACGCCGACCACCAGTTCATCGACAATCGCGACCGGATTGTGTTGGTCCCAAAGAATCCCGGTCACTTGTTTGCGAGTGGCCTCGATTAAGAGGTCGGGCCACGAAGGCGGCCGGCGCGGCGCGGATGCCCCCCCTACCCCGGTCGTTCCCGCAGTCGCGATCTTCGGACCGCCTATCCGGGGCTCCATGGGATCGACCGACTGGCGTTGCTCCTCGTACTGGAACGTGACCGTTTGGATATTCTTGGTCAGTTCCACGGTATCGATATTCACGGAATCGAAAACCGACTTCGAATCCCCGGCTGCCGCGGCGGCATCGGTGGCACCGGGCACGGTCGCCTCCGGGGCGGCGGGCCCGCGGAAATACGTGAACCACAACACGCCGGCCAGGACAGCGAATAGACCGCCGACGGCAATAACCTGGTTACGCTGGTTCGGGTTCATTGCGCCGCCCCCGGCGTTGGCTCGGAGACGATGAAGCGATAGGTCTCGAGTTTGAAAGTGGCCTCGCAGACACCGTCTTCCCAAGGGCCTATGCTGAGGTCCGTGACCTTCAGGTAGCGCCGGTAACGTTCCAAGCTATTGATGTACCCCGCAATGGCGTGGAAGCCGCCGGAGACCGTAATTTTGTAGGGAATAATTTCCTTGGTTTCCGTTTGGGTCGGGGGAAGCGGGGCCACGCTGGGCGTGAGGCCCTCGGCATTGGCCAGCGTCTCGACTTCGCGATAGAGCGACAGGATTTCGCGTTCCGTCGGAAGGCGCTCTTTGAATTCCTTCACCACGACTTCGATTTCCTTCGTCATTGCCCGGAGCGTCTCGATGCCCGTGCTGGTCTCCCGCGCCTTCGTCAAATCCGCGACCACCAGCACATTGTCCGCCGCGATGGCGGCCAGTCGTTGCTGTTGGCCGCTGTAAACCACGAAAAAGTACCCCGCCGCGAGCGCCGCAGCCACGCCGAGGATGGCGGCAAGCGAAATCCAATCCTTCGGGGTCACCGTTCCCTTGAGAAAGTCGATCATTGCGCGGCCCCCCCGGAGGGCATGATCTTGAAGGGTATCTCGAAAGTGGTGACGCTCAAATCCTCGATGGTGTCCTGGCCGGTCGTGGGAGGTTCAATCACAAAAAGACTCGAAAATTCGGGATCGTCCTCGAAGGCCTCGATGATGGGATTCGTCCCGACCTCGCCCTCGGTGCTGGCGATGACGTACCCACTGACCACCAACACCGGCAGGGTGACGTTCGTCGTTTTCAGGATCATCTTTTGGGCCTTTTGGTCGAATTCCTGCTTGGTTTCCATGAACGGCCGCGACGTTTGCAAGATGCTTTTGTACCACATGTTGCTCTTGGCAAGCCGACTCAGGTTGTGGAGCTGGCGGGACCATATAATCCTGTCGTTGACAATTTCCTTGATCGTTTCCGCTTGCACGGCGAGCTGTTTCGTCTTTTGGGCGAGATCGTTGGCTTCCTTCACAATCGGGTCTAGCGCCGTCAGATCGGCCTTATTCTTCGCGAAAGTCGCCTCGGCGGTCGAAATCTCGGATTGTTCCTTGACAAACAGGAAGCCGACCATGACGATTACCGCCGCCAAGATCGCCGCGCCGGCGATGTATGGCAAGGGCGTCCGCTTGATGGGCCGTAAGTCGTGGGGAAGTAGATTGATCGTGATCATAGTTCCGCCGTCCCCCGCGCCGCCAAGCCGACGGCAACCATGAACTGCGCGGGGTGCTTGGTGAATTCGGATGTCACATTCCCCGCGACCGCGATCGCGCTCGTCGAGGGATCCGCCATGATCACGTTCTCGACCCCCAAGTCCTCGACCAATGCATCGCGGATTAGGGAGATATGCGCGACCCCTCCGCTTAGGATAATGCGGTCGACCGGCTTCTCATAGAGCTGGTGTTCGTAATAGTCGAATGAACGGCGAATTTCGGACACTAGCCGGGACACAGGTGTAGCCAATAAGTCGGCGAGGGACGACTCGGCATCTCCGCTCAAATTCGACCCGTATCCGCCGCTGGAGGTCTTTGGCGGCGGCGCGGGCGCGTCTAGTTCATCGCCCAGCGGATCGAGAAGGGAACTGAGGTTCTCGCCGCCCTTCCCTGCGCCTGCCTGGGTCGGCGGCTCCGGCTCCGGCGCCGCGGACGCCGCCTGGGCGAGGGCGCTCTGCTGGAGCTCTTGCTCTATATTGTGGAGCATTCGCTCGGCATTCTCGTAGTCGCAGCGGCGTCCCTTCGAGATCGCCTGAATCAACTCGCGTGCGCCCCAGCTTACGTCGCGGATAAAATTCGAGACCCCGTCCCGCGTGAAATGGATGCTGACCGACGACGCGCCGATGTTGATCAGGGCCACCGTTTCGCCCACGCGCATAAAATCGCAGCCCTCGGCGGCATCGGCCAATGCAAGGGAATCGACGGTCAGGACGCTGTACTGAATCTCCGCGGCGTCGGCAATCTGCACCCTCGAATCGATCACCTCGTGCTTGGCCGCCACCAAGAGCACTTTCAACTGCTTGTCGTCGCCTTCGCCTTCTTCCTCGAGCAACGACCAATCCAGGAACACCTCCGCAAGATCGTACGGAATGTTCTGCCCGGCCTCGGATTCGATTGCCCGATCAATTTCGTTGAGCGCCATGTTGCGCAACCGCGGGTAGCGGATAACGACGGTCTGTCCAGGAAGCGCGCCCACCACCACCGATTGCCCGATGGGCATCGTTCGGACGGCCTCGCGTACGGCGTTCGAGTGCGCGGCGATGGGGTCAATGTTCACTTGGTTGCGGTCGACCAGAGCGTACCCCACGTCATCGATACGCAACTTTCCGCCGCTTTTAGACATCTGGACGGCCTTGATGGAGTGCGTGCCGATGTCCAAACCGACTACTTTGGTAGGCTTCGTGAATCGCAATGGAAATTCACTCCATGAACCGCGCTAATACCGGGGAATCATGCCACTCCCCATCGTCGACATTCGAGGCTGGTCAATTCGCGTCTTGCGACCAATACCCCTTGGCCACCCTCACAGTTTCGTAAGGCTATCAAAAATACGAGATTGTGTCAACACTTAATCGCCATTTAACGCAGATTGTAGCTTCAGGGAAACCTGTACACCATCAAGACATTCCAAGGCTCGATAGGTTCCTATGAAATTGCCGCCGCTTGATTTAACCTCGCTCGCGACCAATCACCCAAGCTGCGGGAATTGACCCGGCGAAACGTATTAAACTGTTGACTGTCGCCTTCTGACTCGCAAAATATACGATTGTGCTGTATACGGTATATTACGCACTTGGAGGAAGGTTTGTCAAGTATTTTCCTTCGCCCCCCAAAAAAGAGAGCAGGAACTGAATCCCGCTCTCTCAAAGCCCCGCATCGTGCCGGTGTCCGAGAAACTTTAGAACCTTGTCCACTAGGTGGGTGCCCTCACCGTAGCGTACCGGCGTCCACTCGAGGAGGCATGCCGTCGGATACGTAAATATTGGGCTCCCGGTTCTAAAATTAAGGATCAAAGTTTACTCGTCCGTGTCGCGCACCGCAGGGAAAATCGGTTGAATCGATATCGCAAGCCTACCAGACAACTCCGGGGGCGTCAAGCGAACTTCGCATCGCGATGGTATTCGCCCGCGCCAATGGGTATCCTTGGCGATCCTCGGGGACCCAATCAAGCCATGTTTGCATTTCTTCGCGGCGTCATCGCAGCAAAAACGCTGGATGCAATTCACTTGGACGTCAACGGGATCGGCTACGAAGTCATCGTGCCGCACCCGGTCCATGACCGCATCGGCATCGGGCGCGAAGCGACGCTGTTGACCTATTGCCACATTCGCGAGGACGCCTTCACGATCTTCGGATTCTTGCGCGAGGAAGAGAAAACCCTCTTTGTCATGCTCCTCTCGATCTCCGGCATCGGCCCGAAGGCCGCGATGTCGGTCTTGTCCTCGATGTCGCCCTCGGCGTTCGGCCGTGCGATCAAGGACAGCGATGTGACGGCGTTCACGCGGGTCCCCGGGATTGGCAAGAAAACCGGCCAGCGCATCGTGCTCGAAATGAAGGCGAAGCTCGGCCAGGACGCCGAGCTGGGCGCGATTCTCGGCGAGGAAACCTTCGCAGCGGAAGAGGCCGACGACGCCATCGCGGCCTTAATGTCGCTCGGATGTTCGCCGCTGGAGGCGAAAAAGGCGGCGCAGTCCGCACGCAAAAAACTCGGCGCGGCCGCCACGGATGAAGACGTGGTGCGTGCCGCGCTGCAATCAATGGCGCGTGTCTAAGCGCTAGCCAAACCGGCTGGGAGAATCCAAGCACCGCATGCCCATCGAGGAAGTCATCAGCCCGAGGCCCATGGACGACGACGGGCAATTCGACGAACGGATTCGACCGCTCCGGCTCGAAGATTTTCCGGGTCAGGAACCGATCAAGGAACGGCTCCGCATCGCCATCGCGGCGGCCAAGTTGCGGCAGGAACCGCTCGACCACCTCTTGCTGAGCGGACCGCCGGGACTCGGTAAGACGACGCTGGCGCGGATTCTCGCGAACGAGATGGGGGTCAACATCAAGGCCACCTCGGGCCCGGTCATCGAGCGTCAGGCCGACCTCTCCGCCCTGTTGACCAGTCTCGACGAATTCGACGTCCTCTTCATCGACGAAATCCATCGGCTCAACCATGCCGTCGAGGAGACGCTGTACTCCGCGATGGAGGACTTCGAGGTCGACATCCTCCTCGGCAAAGGGCCGACCGCGCGGTCAATGAAGATCGGCCTCAAGCCATTCACCCTGATCGGCGCGACGACGCGGGAGGGCCTGTTGACGCCCCCGTTGCGCGCCCGCTTCGGGGACACCTGTCGCTTCGATTTCTACTCATCCGAGGAACTCGAGACCATCCTGCTTCGCTCGGCCCGGATCCTGGACGTTCCGACGGACCAGGAAGGGGCGCTCGAGCTCGCCGCACGGTCGCGCGGGACAGCGCGCATCGCGAACCGGCTCCTCCGCCGCGCGAGGGACTATGCGCAGGTCAAGGGCGACGGGTTTATTACGCGCGAGATCGCCATGCAGGCGCTCCGCATGCTCGACATCGACGAGTTGGGCCTGGACAAAATGGACAAATTGATCCTGCGGACGATCATCGAGAAATTCGGCGGCGGACCGGTCGGCGTGGGGTCGCTCGCGGTGGCGGTGGCCGAGGAGCGCCAGACCCTCGAGGATGTCCACGAACCCTTCCTCATCCAGATCGGGTTTATGAAACGCACGCAACAGGGCCGCGTGGTCACGCCGGCGGCATACCGCCATTTCGGGATGTCGATTCCCCGGCCCGATGGCCAGGACGCCATGTTCTAGGCTGCGCTACTCGTGCGTCAATATTGAATCTTGTACACCATCTTGACGCGCGCGTGGCACAACAGCCGCAACGAGTCCGCCGGGACCGCGCCCAATGGCCCTTCCGTGTCCCACGAGGTCTCCTCGACGACCGCCGTTCGGACGATCTCGATTCGGGACTGCATGGCGGCGGCGGCGGCATCGGCCTTGTAAAGAGCATTCTCCGTCGCGCGGGTGATGGCCACCTGCTCTTGGGCCTCGCGATCGAGGGGTTCGAGAAACGGCCCCTCGAGTTTGCATTCGACCTTCTTGGCCACCGATGCAACGTCGTCGCAGAGTGCCGCCAGGTTCTTCGCGCGACTGTCGGGCGTGGCGCCCTCGAGCGGGAACCGAATCGTCGCGGACGTTTCCACCGTCTTCGTCTCGATGTCCACGACGCGGACACCCATCATTTCGACCGATTCCGGGATGAGGGACTTCTCCGCGAGCGACTCCTTGAGCGCCGTTTCCAGGCCCAATGCGGTCTCGGCGGCGGCGGCAACGGTCGTCGCCCCGGTCACGCTGCGGACCATCCGGAACACGGCGACGGCAGGCTCGACCTCGATCGTCGCGGTCCCCTCGCTCGAAATCGTGGTCTCCAATTCTTCCTGGGCATGCACCGGGAGCAATGCGGCCAGCGCAACCAAGACCATTGTCAATCGTCGAATCGCCGGGGATGCCTGCATGGTTCGCCTCACGCCTTTTTACGCTTGGGTTTGTTCGGGAGAAACGGAAAAATCCTGGAAATATCCTCGTCCGACGGTTGATGTCCATACTCCGACACCTCGAACAACTCCGCGAATTTTACTTTCGCGGCCTCCGCTTTTCCGTACCATTTCACCAGCATCGTGCGGCCTTCCTTGGCGGCGGGCCGAAACAGCGGTTCCCACGTTTTTTGAAGCCACTTCAACCGCCGATCGCGATCCGGCGGCACGGTCCCGAGTTGCCCGGCATGCCACGCAAGCCACTCGTAAAACTGCGACTCCATCGCGTCGAGCATCAGCCACTTGCTTTTCATCGCCTCGTCGACCGCCACCGCGATGTCGGCACGGAATGGGTTCGGCTTTTGGAATTGATCCATGAAGTAAAGGAACACCGGGTTCTTCCGCAACGCGGGCACGTCGGGCGTGAAGAACGGCACCGTCACCATGTAGGCCGCGTCCTGGACTGCCTGCGAGGTATACCGATGATCGGGGTGATAGTCATTGGGACGGTGCGTGATCACCACGTCCGCGTTGAACTCGCGGATGATCTTGACGATCTTTTTGCGAACGGCGAGCGTGGGCTGAAGTTCGCCGTCGTGGTTGTCAAGGACAAGGCTTTCGGCGCCGATCAGCCGTGCCGATGCCTCCGATTCCGCCTTGCGCCGCCGCGCCAACGGTCCCCCGGCCATTTCCTGGTGCCCGATGTCGCCATTGGTCAGCGAGACGATCAAGACCCTGTATCCTGCCTTGGACCACAAGGCGCAGGTCCCGCCCGCCTTGATCTCGCCATCGTCAGGGTGCGCCCCAATTAACACAATATTAATGAGATGTCCTCCAGCGCCAAGGCGCCGCTGGCCCCTTCTACCGGAGCGTCGATTTCGTTAGAACTCTATCCGCACGGGATTGCTCAAGATGGTGGCCTTGGCCTCCAGGCCCGCCGGGGGCGGATTATTCACGTCAAGGTCCGCCGGCGCGGTATTCGCGTACAAGGTCACGTCCGCCGTGGCGCGTACCAACATCGACTTCGGGGGGGATGCCAATCCCTGGAGGGCGTCGAACTCGTGGGCCTTCGGATTCGTGTGGGCGTCCTCCCCGACGACGTAGGAAAACGTGTCCACCTGCTTTTCGTCCACGAAAATATTCACCGAGACCAGGACCGCATGCCCGGGGAAGCCTATCAGGCTCTTGATCGTCGCCGACAACCACAACTCGCCGGGAAAGGGCGGCAATACGGACACGGCGACGTTGGTCAGTTTGTTCGTCATCGTCATGCGCTCCTGCTCGAGGATCGTCGCGGAACGGGAGCGCTCGCTCACGCGGAGCAAGATTTGCATCGAACTGTCGACATCGCCGATGCCGATGGAAGCGGCTGCGACCGCGGGCTTTGGCGCTTCGGATTCCGCCGCGCTTGGGGTGGCCGCCGGGGCAGCGGGCCCTTTCGAGCACGCCCCCAGCAGAACGAACAAGGACAAAACGGTCGCTAAACGGTGCATGATTTGAACAATCCTATTGCGAGGGAACGCCTCGACCGCCGAGGCGGCGCATTCGACGCGATTCGCGTCGCCGCCCCCAATGATATCAGCCGCGCCCATCCATGTCACTCGCCGTATTCCGGGAGGAATTCTCCCGTCATCCCGCCCCACGCCCGCGCCGCTTTCGCGCGGGCGCGGGGTCCGGAGGCGTAAGCGGCGACGTGATGGTCTCGAACAAGCGAAACAGAAACTCGACCCGGTCCCGGTCGTTCTTGAAAACCTCCCGCCGATAACACCGATCCACCGCCGTGTCCAATGCCCGGTGCGCCCGCTGCAAGTCTTTGGGCATGGTGATCGGATCGTATAAATCCGCCAGGTTCGACCCCGTGCCGATATGCCGCTGACGCACCGCAAGCACGTCCGCCGCGCAAGCCTCGACCTTCGCCCGCTGGGCCTCGGTGGCCACGACTGGCCACGGGTAGTTGTTGTAGACCAACTTCGCGGAGTAGCGGTATCGCGATTCCAATCGACCGCAAATCTGTCGGACCCAAGCCATGTGCATGTTGCTGGTCAACACGCCGAAGTGGAAGGGCGTTGCATCGTGCATCAGGAAGCAAAGGTCGCTGATCATGGTCGGCGGATTCATATATCCGATAGGAATATAGCTACGTCTCTCCGACGAAACCTTCGGGATAACAAGAAATGTGTCCGCCGGAAAATTCTCTACATGAAACTGGCGCGGCGTCTCCGCCAATTTCTGTGTCGGCAGACTCTTGCTCTTCTTGCGGAACGCCCGCACTTCCTCGATCCGCTTCCGGCACTCGGGAAGATTTCGCAACTCGTTCGCCGGCGCGTGTCCCAACCAAAGACACCACCGCTGATATCCGTTGATGAACTCGTCGGATCCGATCCACGGCCGGAAGAACTTCGCCGCGCCGGGTTCCTTCGCCAAGAATTCCTTCTTCTCCTCGTCCGTGAAGAGGTACCTACCCCCGTCGATCGGTTTGTTTCCAATGCCAATGGCGGGCACGTCGCACAACGGGGTCGAGCGGTTCCGGATGGTGACGCCGTTCGCCTCGACCAAATAGGGGTTGATGTTCGAGACGATTCGCATGGACGGTTCGGCGTTGATGTCGTCGTACTCGAATAGCCGCTTCTTCGGCACGTCGCCCTTTCCGAAGCCGACGATGACCACATGCACATGCGCCTTCCCGCGCGCCTCGCTTTGCCACGCGAAGGTCCTGTGCGCGAAATGAATCTTGACACCGTACTTGAACACCTCGGGCCAGAGCACCCCCACTTGCTCGCCTTGCGAGATCGAGTTCGTGGATAC
>CANKTP010000040.1 GCA_947486375.1 Candidatus Hydrogenedentota bacterium
CCGACACCGACGGCGGTTCCCCGGTCCAAGCCGACGAGGCCGCAACGCGCGCCGTCTTTTCGAGCGCCGCCTTGTGCGTCTGCGCCGTCGATTTCGGCAATAGGCTTGGGTTATTCACGATTGCTTGGAAAAGATGCTCGACCCCGACGAAATATTTCCCCGAACGGATGCTCAGCGTCGCCGCATCGTCCAACACGTTGCCGACTTCTGGCGAAACACGAATTTGCACAAAATCCCCTTCCCGAGACCCCGGCGCAAAAAACCCTCCGGGATATACTGGCCATGCGAACCGGCAGGCACCCCCGCACGGCCTCGATATCCTGCCGAAACCCTTCGCCGAATGCAATCCGTATTCGCTTCTCCCTCAATGCTGGTTTTCCGACCGACCCATACATCGGATTTGAGTACGCGCTATCCGGTTGCCGCCAGCCTCAAAAAATGCCTTGGACGAAACGGATGTGTCGTTATGAAGCACCCCGTCACACATTCGCTCAACCACCACCCCAGTGTCATCCCCATCGCCCTCCCCAGTCCGCGAAATCCATACTTCCCATCCCTCCCATAACTCCCATTCCACCTGCCCTTTAACCAATCAACTTCCGCCTCGCCACAGTCCCCTTTGCCATCTTGGCACGCCCCATGCTCTTCCTCCTGCAGCACCGCTCGGAAATTAGGGACAGTCACCTATTTTTCGATAGCCATGACGAATATCCGGTTCTTCATAAACTGCGGAAGAAAAATCGACCTCAGGTTTGGAAGGGGCTCGAAAAATAGGTGACTGTCCCTAATTTCCAAACGGCATCCTCACTGTACGAAAGGAGCATGACTATCATGAGCAAAATCATCGGTATCGATCTCGGGACGACCAACTCGGTTGTGGCCGTGATGGAAGGGGGCGAGCCGGTTGTCATTACGAACCTCGAAGGCAACCGCACGACCCCGTCCGTCGTCGGGTTTACGAAGGACGGGGAACGCCTCGTGGGCGCCTCGGCGAAACGCCAGGCGGTGACGAACCCGCAAAACACGGTGTTCTCGATCAAGCGCTTCATGGGCCGCCGCTTCGACGAAGTGGGCCAGGAAGTGAAGCTGGTGCCCTACAAGGTCTCGGCCTCGGGCTCCGGCGACTGCCAAGTCGAGGTCCAGGGAAAGACGCACCGTCCGCCGGAGATTTCGGCGATGGTGCTCAAGAAACTCAAGGAAGACGCGGAGGCCTATCTCGGCGAGAAGGTCACGCAGGCCGTCATCACCGTGCCGGCCTACTTCAACGACGCGCAACGCCAGGCGACGAAAGACGCCGGGCGCATCGCGGGTCTCGAGGTGTTGCGCATCCTCAACGAGCCGACCTCGGCGGCGCTCGCCTATGGCATCGACAAAAAGAAGGACGAGAAAGTCGTCGTGTATGACCTCGGCGGCGGCACCTTCGACGTGTCCGTGCTCGCCATCGGCGGCGACAGCGTCGAGGTGATGAGCACGAGCGGCGACACGCACGTCGGCGGCGACGACTTCGACCAGCGCGTGATCGATTGGCTGGCCGACGAATTCAAGAAGGAACAAGGCGTCGACCTGCGCAAGGACCCGATGGCGTTGCAACGCCTCAAGGAAGGCGCGGAGAAGGCGAAGTGCGAATTGTCCTCAAGCCTCCAGACAGACATCAACCTTCCGTTCATCACGGCGGATGCGTCCGGCCCCAAACATTTGAACTACCGGCTGACGCGGGCCAAGCTCGAACAACTGGTCGAGGATCTGCTCGCGCGGACGAAAAAGCCCTGCGAACAGGCGATGAGCGACGCGGGCCTCAAACCCTCGGACATCGACGAAGTCGTCCTCGTGGGCGGCATGACGCGCATGCCCGCGGTGAGCACGCTCGTCAAGGCGCTGTTCGCTAAGGAACCGAACCGCAGCGTGAATCCGGACGAAGTGGTCGCAATCGGCGCGGCGGTGCAAGCGGGCGTGTTGAGCGGCGAGGTGAAGGACGTGTTGCTGCTCGACGTGACGCCCCTGTCGCTCGGCCTCGAGACGCTGGGCGGCGTGTGTACCAAGTTGATCGAGCGCAACACGACCATCCCGGCGTCGAAGAAGGAAATCTTCTCGACGGCCGCGGACAACCAGTCGACGGTGACGGTGCATGTGCTGCAAGGCGAACGCGAATTCGCGAAGGACAACCGGCTCCTGGGCCGGTTCAACCTCGACGGCATCGCGCCCGGGCCGCGCGGCGCGGCGCAGATTGAAGTCGCCTTCGACATCGACGCGAACGGGATCGTCAAGGTCTCGGCGCGGGACCTGGCGAGCGGCAAGGAACAGAAGATCACGATCGAGTCCTCGAGCGGCCTGAATGAGGCGGAGATCAACCGTATGGTGAAGGACGCCCAGGCGAACGCCAAGGTCGATGCCGAGCGCAAAAAAACGGTCGAGGCCCGAAACAACGCCGACGCCCTGCTCTACAACACCGAGCGGACCTTGCGCGAAAACGGCGACGCGATCTCCGCGCAGGACAAGGCCGCGGTCGAGGCGGCGCTCGAACGGGTGCGCGAAGCGTTGAAGGGCGAAGACGCCGCGGCCATCAACGCGGCGGCTGAAGGCCTGACACACGCAGCGCACGCGCTCGCCGAGGCCATGTATGCCAAGGCCCAGGCGCAACCCGGAAGTTGTGCGGCCGGTTCGGAGTGCTGCTCCAAACCCGGCGCGACGGACGCAATGGACGCCGAGTTCACTGTCGAGAACGAAGCCCGCAAAAACGCGGACACTGCTGCGTAAGACCGGACATCATCGGTCGAATCGCGCGGTTTAGACTATAGATGCGGCGGCCCGGGGCACGATGCCCCGGGCCGTCGCGCACTTTCGGGTTGACTTATGAATTGACTTATGAGTTACTTATAGAACAAATCCGGAGGGGAAAAGTAAGGGGAACTGATTGATTTATTGGGGATATATTCAAATATTGACTTTTGCTTGATATATTTATTGTCTTATGATTTACTTATCGAATGGCGTACACACCCCAGCTCCAAATTACCCCCCGTTTGCTCTCGATGGTCGAGAGTGTGGCGGCATTGCGCGAACGCATCCAAGGCGCCGCCGTGGCCGTGTCGTGGATCCCGGGATTGCAGAGGGACACCCGAGCGAGGAACGCGCACGCCTCGACAGCCATCGAGGGAAACGCGCTGACCCTGGAACAGGTACGCGCCATCGAAGATGGCCGCGAACCCCTGGCGTCCGACGAACGATCCCGACGCGAAGTCCTCAACTACTTCGCGGGGCTCCGGTACATCGAGAAGCGGGCCGACCAAGAACGCTTTCGGCATGAGGACATATTCGAACTTCACCGCATCCTTGCGGCCGGGGTGATGGATCAGGGCGATGCGGGGCGCTATCGCACCATCGGCGTACGCGTCGGGCTGCATGTCCCGCCACGACCGGACGACGTATCCGGGCTGATGTTCGAACTGCTTGACTGGTGGAACACGCGCTCACGCGATCTGTCGCCGGTGTTGAGCTCGGCCGTGCTGCATCACCAGTTCGAGACCATTCATCCCTTTGCCGACGGCAACGGACGGACCGGGCGCGCGCTGGCCCTGTGGGAATTGTACCGGCGCGGCTTCGACACGCACCATCTGTTCTCGGTGGACGAGTTCTACTGGGAGGATCGCCCTCGATACTACGCCGCGCTGGACGTGGTGCGTCGAGAGAGCTACGACCTAAGCCAGTGGTTGGAGTATTGCGCCGAGGGATTGCGGCACACGCTGGAAAGGGTATGGATGCGCGTGCAGACACTGCATGATCGCACGCAACCGCGGGTGGTGCTACGCCCCAAGCAGGAACGGTTGTTGCAATTATTGCGGGACCACGGGGCGATGGCGCCGTCGGAAATTTGGGCCGCGCTCGGCGTGTCCCGGCAAGGGGCGATGAACCTGATTCGCCCCTTGCTCGACGCTGGAATGATCGAGCGAGTGGGCGGGAAAAAGACGGGGAAGTATGTGTTGAGGCGGCTCGGTGAGTGATGCGCCTGGGCGCGGCGTACTTTCACCGCTCAACGGGTGTGGCCATTCATTGACTTACTTAAACCGCAAAGCTTGCCGCTCGGCGATTACATCCGCGACGGCCTTTCGATATGCACGCACGACCACCGCGTTATTGCTCAGTGACGAGTCGCCCGCCGCGCCCAGGGCCGCGATCATTGCGAGCGAAGCGAACGCGATGAGAGTTAAGTGAATGGCTTGCACTATGTCCATGTGCCTGACCCACCAATGCTGAAGAGGCGTTTCCGCAGGTACGACGGGTCCTGCCTCCGTTTCCGCGGTCACCCCAACTGGATTCGACGAATTTGCCCGATGAATAGCGGCGAGCTCTCTTGCGGCTCGCTCCCCTGTCTGTAGGGATATTTTGAACAGCCCCATATCGACAATGACGGTCATGAACAATATAAAAAGCCAAATCTTCGCCTTCAACGGAATACCTGTACTCTTGGCCTTGATACCAAACCCGATACGAACCAATCGTCCAACCCGTTCTCTGTCCGCCGTCGACAGCGAGCGTATCTCCGGGACAAGCCGCCCAAGCGCCCGCCCTGTCAACACGTCGGGAACCGGTTCCTTTTCATCCCAATGCAGTTCTTCCGCCTCATGAACGTGTCCGCAGGCGCTACATGCATGTACGTTTCCCATATCGCTTCCTCCCTTCGGCCCAGTCCTGAAATTAGCATCATATCTCACGTATCAAGGGTAATTGCCTTGGAACCTCTTTGCGCTCTCTGCGTTCTTTGCGTTAGCTATTGACTCAATTAATTCGACCGCAAGGAACGCAAAGATCGCAAAGAATTGGATGGTCGATTGATTCGGACGCCTGCTGCTTTGACTGCGGCTATGCGGCTAGGTAATCCTCATTTGCTGGGAGTCGATTCGATTCGCTCAAGCAACCAGCGGCAATTGATCACCTTCTCGACGAGGTCCAATGGCAAATAGAAATACTGACATGTCGGTTCAAACCCAATGCGCGAATCCTCATGCGTGAGCGAGAAGAGTTGGCGGGCGAGGTCGATTTCGGATTCGAGGGCACGCCGGGCGTCGGCTTGCAGGCCCACGCGCTCTTCGGGCGACAGCGCGGCGGGGGTACTGGCCAGGGCGTCCCGGGCGAGGATGAATCGGACTTGATTGGCGACGGACTCGAAATTGATCGCCGCCGCCCGGGCATACCGCAAGTCCGCCTCAGTCTCCTTGCGAACGGCTTGCGGCGCTTTCTCGACCGCGAGTTCGAGTTCCGCAATGCCGGGTCGCCAACCCTCGACGATCTTTTCGAACTGCGCGGCGAAGACCTCCGGCGGGTAGGGCCCGCGCCAGGACTCGAGGTCGTCGTAGGGAAGTCCCCACATGGTGGCCGAGTAGCCGGTCTTGGCGGGATGGAGCAGATTGGCGGGGCCGACTTGCACGGGCGAGGTGTACACCACACTAATGTGAAAGGGGTATTCGCGAAAGGCGTTGCTCATGCGGGTCCATGCCACGCGCGCGTGCGGCGCTCCCTCGGGCCCGAAGCGTTCGCGGGCGAGTTCGTCGAGCGCCGTGTCGATGTTGGGGGCGGGCGTCCGGTTCATTCGCTGCGCGAGTTGGAAGTTGGGCGAGGGATAGCCGCCCATGGTCCAACCGATCATCATGCCCTTCAGTCCGAGCGGCGACAGGTTGTGGATGTGCTCGGCGATCAGGTCCATGACGGGGAGATAGGGCAGGCTGGCGATTTCGCAGGTGTTGTTGAACTGGATTTCCGTCGCCAGCGGCAGACCGGCGCGCTTGGCCGTCTCCCAATGCCGCAAGGCGCGTGGGCCTGGTCCGGGGGACGAGATGGAGTATTCGTTGACTGCGGTCGCGACTCCCCCGCGTTCGATCGGCTTGTCCCATTCGCTGAGCGACATCAACCAGGTATTCTTGGGCAGTCGCTCGACGATCTCCGACGCATCGCCCGCCCAGCTCCGCCAGCCCCAGTCATAGACGATGACGTTAGCATCGGGGTTGCCCCGGTGAACCCCGGCTTCAATCGCGGCATTCACCTCGGCGACGATCTCGGCCTCGCTGCGATTCGTGCAGCGCGGGCAGTCGGCCCAGCGTCCGTGAGACGCGCAGCTCGTCAGGTTCTCCGAGCCCGTGATCGTAAACACGCCGGCGAGGCCAGGCACCTTGGCAAACACGTGGGCCAGGGCGTCGCTCATCCATTCGCGGACTTCCGGCTGCGAGGTACACATGGCGATCAACGGTTCCTCGCGCACGCCGGCCAGGGCGGGACGTGTCTCGAAGAACGACTCGGGCATTGCGCGCGGCTCGTTCAAGTACAGGTAGACGCCCACGCCATACCGCGCGGCGCGTTCGACCAACACCCGCAGGTTCTCCAGCCGCACGTCGCTCTCCGCGCCAAACTCGGGGAACGTTTGGCCGCCGGGCGCCAGGTCGCGCAGGACGACGTGCAGCCACACGCCGTTGACACCCACGGCGGAGCACCGTTGCAGCAACCCGTCCGGAAAGGGATTCAGCCCGGGGTCCAGCAAGGGATCGCCGTACACCGCCAAATAGGAATAGACGTACCGCAACGAAACCGGCTGGTCCCCTGAAGGTGGTGGCGGGGAGAAGGAAGACAGCGGCTCACTGAGTTGCCGGACAAAGTCAAAGCGCGGTTCGGAAGGCAGGAGAAGTTCGTCGCCGAAGTCGGACTCGACCACGCGGCGAATCTCCGCCGCGCGACGTTGACCCGCCTCGTCCGGCGGATGGAAGCGAAGCGGCCCGCATTGGGGTTTCAAGCGGCCCAGTTTGACCCACAGGAAATCGTCCTCCCGCAACGTGAAATCCAGTTGCTCCGGCGTCATGTCCATAAGCTCGATCAATTGCTCGTACGGCAGGAGATGCCAATTGCGCCGGATCAGCGTGACATAGCCCCGCGTCCTCATCTCCGGCGGAATCGCCGGATTCGGCGGCAGCCCCATCGACGCGGCCACCGCATGGACGTTGTCTTCCGACGTCCCCAGGATGCGCGCCAGTTTGCCGGGCTCCACGGCCGCCCAGTTTCTCCACACGAATTCATGAACGCGGTCGGGAAAATGTCCGCTTACGAGCGCCTCCGGTGCGGCGCCCCGTGGCAAGATGTCCAATGGTGTGGATGGTGTTTGGGCTTCATGGGCGTAACTCTCGATTCCAAGGAACGCAGTGAGTAGCACGAGTGCGACAATCGCGGCGCAGGGGGCCGATCGGCCGGGCATGGCGGCACTCCTTTTTCGTGACCATTGGGAAAAGGGTATTCACCTTTTCCAAGCAGGACGCGAGGCAAGCGAAAATCACGTTGACACGCTCGTCGAGCGAAGGCATTGCCCTACCGATAGACGCGGTAGCCACGCGGGGCGGCTTCTTTCATCCGATGAAGTTCCCCGCTGGAGGATATCATACGTCCCGCTTATGGATGATATGGATCATCGAACAACGGGAGAACAGGATAACCCCTGCGCAGCCGATGAATATGGAGGATTCAGGCTTTGCGAGTCTTCCTTTACCGTGGGCGACAGCGATCGAAAAAACGCGGACACTGCTGCCTAAGGCCGGACTCTTCGTCGAACCGGATCGCGAGCTCGAGAGCCTGTGGGATTCGAGGCCACACCGCGCAGACGGTAATTCATCTCAGCGCGATCCGTACATCGATTGCGCGGTGGACCTGTGCTACAGTGGCCCCGCAATTGGATCGCGGAAATTGGAAGGGAGTTCGGACTATGAATGCCTGTATTCGTTGGACATTATCGGGATTGGGACTGGTTTGCGCGCTTGCGCCCGGGTCTCTCGCGCAGGACACCGAGTTCAAGGACAAGCTCGAAAAATCGCCCCGGCACCAGGAATGGGTAAAAGTAAAGGTCGATGACAAGCGCACGATTGACGCCTTCATCGTGTTTCCGGAGGTCAAGGACCCGGCGGCATCCGTCATCGTGATTCACGAGATCTTCGGGCTCTCGGACTGGATTCGGGTCGTCGGGGACGAACTCGCCAAGAATGGGTACGTCGCGATATGTCCCGATTTGTTGTCGGGATCGGGTCCAGACGGCGGGGGCACCGCCAGTTTCCCGAGCGTGGACGAAGTCCGGCGCGCGGTATCGGGACTCAACCCCGATCAAGTGACGGCGGACTTGAAGGCCACGATGACCTATGTGCGCGAATTGCCCGCGACGACCGACAAGGTTGCGGTGACCGGATTCTGTTGGGGCGGCGGGAAGTCCTTCCGTCTTGCCATGGACGAACCGTCGATCGTGGCGGCGTTGCCGTACTACGGCGTGCCCAATGGCGGGGCCGAGGACTACAAGCGGATTGCGTGCCCGATCTACGGGTTCTACGGCGAGAACGACAACCGGGTGAACTCGACCATCGAGAACTCGAAGACCATGATGAAGGCCGCTGGGAAGACCTACGAGCCCGTCATTTATCCGGGCGCCGGACACGGGTTCCTGCGCGTCGGCATGGGTCCGGAGCGGAAGGCGCCAATAAGACCGCCGCGGACGACGCGTGGAAGCGGATGCTGGGGCTGCTGAAGGAAACCACCAAGTAGTTTTCTTGGGGTATACTTAACCCATGACTCAGGCAGCGGCGAAATTGCAGGCCTCAACCGTCCCATCGGGGAAAACCTCCCTTAAAACGGTCTACACGGCCTCGGACTTGCACATGTTTTGCAAACGGTCCGAGGCGCCGCGCCACATGGACATGCTGTACGACGCTGCCCAAAACGCGGACGTGTTCGTGCTGAACGGCGATATTTTCGATTTCAGATGGTCCACCTTGAAATCGACGAACGACACGGTCGACAAGGCTTTGACGTGGCTGGATGATTTCATCAATCGCGTGCCCGGGTGCAAGGTCCACTATGTTTTGGGGAACCACGACAGCGTCAAGTCCTTCACCGACGCACTCGGGGTCTATGCCCGCGAAAAGGACAATCTTCTCTGGCATCCCTACTACGTGCGCTTGAAGGACACGATATTCCTCCACGGCGACGTGGCGCAGAAGAAGATGGACGCGGAAGACCTGACGCGATTTCGCGAGGGGTGGTACTTCGACAAGAAGAAAGGCAAGTGGATGAACCGCATCTACGACGCCGCGTTCCTGATGAAGGTCCATAAGGGTATCCATAAAGTCGCGTTTCCGAATCGGATCACCGTCGAGCGCGTTCGCCACTACCTCGACCAGATTGGCGAAGGGCCGGACTCCGGCACCTCGACGGTCTACTTCGGCCACACCCACGTCGCCATGTCGGACTACGAACACGACGGCGTGCTCTACCACAATACCGGCGCGCCCCTGAAGGGCCTGCCCTTCAATATCCTCAAGACCGAGATCGAACTTTAGAACAGAGAATCGGCATCTTGCCATCCCTCGACCGAAAACGTACAGGACCTATAAGTCCTATACGACCTATAGGACTTATGGAACCTATGAGGCATTTGCCATCGGCGCCGACCTTTGTAATTGGCTACCCCATACCGCGAAAGGTATACGGCACAGTGGATTCCTTGCGAACATTGGTTATTGCGTCGGCTCTCATCGTCGCCCTCCTCGCCTTGCCGCAATCCTTCGCACAAGAAAAGAAAGCCACCAAGAGCCCGCATGCCTCCGTCACCCAGCGCATCGGCACCGGCGACGTCACCATCGACTATAGCCGGCCCCGGGTCAATGGCCGGGTCATCTGGGGCGATATCGTCCCCTACAACAACGGGATTCCCTACCCCTGGCGTGCCGGCGCCAACGACACTACGACAATCGAGTTCGAGCAGGACGTGTTGATTCAAGGACAGCCCCTTCCCGCCGGCAAGTACGGAATCCACATGGTCCCCGCCGCCGAGGGCGAATGGACGATCATCTTCAACAAGGCTTGGGAAGGCCACGGCAGTTTCGAGTACGACGAGGCGCAGGACGCGCTCCGCGTGAAGGCCGTTCCCGAGGAGGCCCCGCACGAGGAATGGCTCCGGTACGGGTTTGACGAATTGGCCGCCGACTCGGCGCGGGCCTACCTGCACTGGGAGAAGAAAAAGGCGGGGTTTACGATTTCCCTGCCCAAGCCGGCGGAATGAATAGGAACGAACCCCATCGAGTCGGGTTCAAGACTTGAGACCGCGAATGTTCCGGAAAAACCCAGGTATGACTCGATGGCGGGGCTCGTCGATTTTCGCATCTTGACAAATTAATGTGAATAAGTAATCATATTTGTCGGCGAGGGCATGGATGTGCCTCTAACCCTCGGTAGCAAGAGGCATCGAATCGTCGCCCCGGGCGACCATGGAGGAATGGCAATCATGAAGTGGTTATTGAAAGCGGCGAGCGCGGTTGCGCTGTCGGCGGGGCTGATGGCGCCGCAAGCCTCGGCTGCGGAGAACGACGTTGACGCGGCGCAGGCGGACATCTCGAAGGTAAGCTACGCGAAGGAAGTTTCGCGGCTGATTCAGGCGCGGTGCGAGACCTGTCACCGCCCCGAGGGCATCGCTCCGTTCAGCATGACGAATTATCGCCAGGTGCGCGGGTGGGCCAAGATGATCAAGGAAGTGATCAACGACGGTCGGATGCCGCCGTGGCACGCCGATCCCCGCTATGGCCATTTCAAGAACGACCGCCGCTTGACGGAGCACGAACTCGCGCTCTTCAATGCGTGGCTGGACAACGGCATGGCCAAGGGCGATGACGCCGACCTGCCGGAGCCGGCGAATTACGGCGGCGAGTGGCGTGTCGGTACGCCGGACATCGTGCTCGTGCAGCCCGAGGAAGTGACCATCGATCCGACGGGCGTGGTGCCGTACATGTATTTCACCCAGGACCCCGGTTTCAAGGAAGACATATACGTCACGGCAGCGGAGGCGCTCGCGGGCAACATCAAGGTGGTCCACCATATTATCGTGACATGGTTCCTGCCCGAGGGCGTGAACAAGGAATACCCCGGCCAGCGCGAGGGCTTCCTCATCGGGACGGCCCCCGGCGACATGCCGCTGCTGACCGAACCGGGCCAGGCCCGCTTGATCCCGGCCGGCGCGCACCTGCGCTGGCAGATGCACTACACCCCGACGGGCAAGGTCGAGAAGGACCAGTCGCGGTTGGGCCTCATGACCACGAAGGAAATGCCCGCCGAGTTGATCATGACCAACAGCCCAGGGCAGTACCAGCTCGACATTCCGCCGCACGCGGAGAACCACATGGTCGAGACGACCTACACGACGCCGCAGGACATTCGCATCGTCAGCTTCATGCCGCACATGCACCTGCGGGGCAAGGCGTACCGCTACGAAGTAAAGTATCCGGATGGCCGCGAGGAAATCCTGCTCGACATCCCCAAGTACGATTTCAACTGGCAGGCCACCTATCGCTTGACCGAGCCGAAGTTCCTGCCCAAGGGCACGCAGGTGCACTTGGTCGCGCACTTCGACAACTCGGACAAAAATCCCTACAACCCGGACCCCAACAAGAACGTGCATTGGGGCGACCAGACGTGGGAAGAGATGATGATCGGCTGGCACGATTTCGTCATCAAACGCGAAGACTTGGCGCAGGTCGAGAAGACCTCGCTCTCGGGCGACTGATCCCGGAATTTTGTTGACCGTCTATCCGGCGGGCAGCGGCTTCGGGCCGTTGCCCGCCGTTCGTTTTGTCCCAGCGGCGGGGAAGGTGCTACCGTGGATGCGCCATGTCCACCCAATCCGTCCATGCGATTCGATTCCACCGGGCCGAGCCCACGGCCGTCGCCGATATCCTCGCCGTCGAGGCCCCGCTGCATCTCAAGGTCAACGGGGAATCGTGGACGACGACGATGCGGACCCCGGGAGCGGACCTCGAGTTGGCGCGTGGACTGGCGTTCACCGAAGGTATCGTGCCGGAGCCTCATGCCCCGATCGCGTTCCACTGCGTCCAGGATCCCGAGACGGGATTGACCGCATGCGTCGATATCTCGGTGGCCCCCGAATTCGTCGCGCGCCCCGTCGAGGGACGGCGCTCGATGTTGTCCTCGAGTTCCTGCGGCGTGTGCGGCATCGTCGACCCGGCCGACATCAACCTGTACGGGCCGCCCTTGATCGCGACAGCCGAAGTACATTTCGACTTGGCACAGGTACCCGCGATGCATGAAGCCCTGTCCCTTGGACAAGCACTATTCCAGGATTCCGGCGGCTCGCACGCGGCGGCATTGTATTCGCAATCGGGCCAAATCCTCGCGTTGCACGAAGACATCGGCCGGCACAACGCCGTCGACAAGGCGGTGGGCGCACTGTTGGCCTCGGGCCGACTCGCCGAGGCCCGCGCCTTGTTCGTCAGCGGGCGCGTGTCGTACGAGATCGTGTACAAGGCGTATCGAGCGGGCGTCCCGGTTTTATTGGCTGTCTCTGCGCCGTCATCGATGGCCGTCGAGACGGCCCAGCGCATGGGCATTTGCCTCATCGCGTTTTGCCGCGACGACCGTGCGACGGTCTATAGCCATGCCGAAAACATTGCCACGGCGGCGGAGATCAAGGAGTCGACATCATGGACGGCGTGAAACACGGATGGGACCCGTCGAATTGGGCGGGGCTGATGCCCTTCGGCATAGGCCAGCAACGCCCGAACAACTACGTTGAAATCTTCCGGGCCCTAAAGGAAAACGCCTCCGAACTTCCCTACGCATGGCGCATCCTCTCGCAGGGCGTATGCGACGGTTGCGCCCTTGGCACCACCGGTCTTCACGACTGGACCCTCGACGGCGTACACCTCTGCAACATTCGCCTGCGGCTTCTTCGGCTCAACACGATGCCCGCCTTCGACCACAAGCTCTTGGAAAACGTCGCGCCGCTCCGTTCATGGTCCAGCGCCGATCTGCGTGACGCGGGACGGCTGGCCTGGCCGATGGTGCGGCGGCGGGGAGACGCGGGATTCCGCCGAATCTTCTGGAACGAAGCGCTCGACCTGATTGCCGAGCGGCTGCGCGCGATCGCGCCAGACCGCTCGGGGTACTACCTCACGAGCCGCGGCATGCCGAACGAGAGTTACTACGCCGCGCAAAAGGCCGTGCGCGCGATGGGCACGAACAACATCGACAACGCCGCGCGGGTATGCCATTCGCCCAGCACCGTCGCGCTCAAGGAGAGCATCGGCGTCGGCGCGACGACGTGTTCGTATTCCGACTGGCTCAAGTCCGACCTCATCGTGTTCATCGGGTCGAACGTGGCGAACAACCAACCCGTCGCGACGAAATACCTGCACTACGCCAAGAAAAACGGTGCGCGCATCGTGGCGATCAACACGTACCGAGAGCCCGGCATGGAACGCTACTGGATTCCGTCCGTCGCCGAGAGCGCGCTCTTCGGCACCAAGCTCGCCGACGCCTTTTTTCTCGTCAACACGGGTGGCGATGCGGCCTTTCTGAACGGTGTGATGAAGCACATGATCGAGAATGGTTGGTGCGACAAGGCCTTTGTCGACAACCACACCGCCGGATTTGAGGCAACGGCGGACGCGCTACGGTCGGCGGCATGGGAGGATTTGGAGACCCAGTCCGGCGCGAACCGCGAGACGATGCGCGATTTCGCAAAGCTGCTCTGGAAGGCGAACAAGGCGGTGTTCGTGTGGAGCATGGGCGTCACCCAGCATGCCCAAGGCGTCGAGAACGTCCAGTCGATCGTCAACCTCGCGCTCAGCAAGGGCTTCGTCGGGCGCGACGGATGCGGGCTGATGCCCATCCGCGGACATTCCGGTGTCCAAGGCGGCGCCGAAATGGGGGCCTATTCAACCGCGTTTCCTGGCGGTATCGCCATCAATGAGGCCAACGCAAAAACCATCGGTGCCCATTGGGGATTCGATCCGCCGATCACGCCGGGGCTGACCGCGCCCGAGATGATCGACGCGGCGCACGACGGCGCGCTCGATGTCTTGTTCTCCGTGGGCGGAAATTTTCTCGAGGTCCTGCCCGATCCCGCGTATGTCGAGGAAGCCCTCGCGCGCGTGCCGATGCGCGTTCACATGGACATCGTGATGTCGAGCCAGATGTTTGTCGATCCCGCCGACACGGTAATTCTCTTGCCCGCCGCCACGCGCTACGAGACTCCGGGGGGCGTCACCGAGACCAGCACCGAACGCCGTATCATCTTCAGCCCCGAGATTTCCGGACGGCGCATCGGCGAGGCCCGGCCCGAGTGGGAGGTCTTCGAGGACCTCGCCCGCCGCGTGCGGCCCAGCGTCAATCACCTGTTGTGCTTCAAGGACACCCAGCACATCCGCGACGAGATCGCCCGCGTCGTCCCGTTCTACGACGGGATTCAGCACCTCTCCAAGGCGGGGCACCAATTCCAATACGGCGGTCCCCATCTCTGCGCGGGCTGGACCTTTCCCACCCCCGACGGCAGAGCCCATTTCCGGCCCGCCATCGCCCAGCGGACCGCGCCGCCAGACGGGATGTTCTTCCTCTCAACGCGAAGGGGCAAGCAGTTCAACTCGATGGTCCACGAGGAAATCGACGCCCTCACGGGCGCGGCCCGCGACGCCGTGTTCATGGCCAAGGAGGACGCCGAACGGCTCGGACTGTGCGAAGCGGACGCGGTGAGGCTATCGAGCAACCAGGGAATCTACACCGGTCGCGTGGTGGTTGCGCCGATGCGACCGGGCAATGTACAAGTCCATTGGCCTGAAGGAAACTGCCTGATTGATGGGAAGCGCCGGGCACCGGGCGCCGGCATTCCGGATTACAACGCAGTGGTTCGTATTGCGAAATCCTAGTATCGAGCGTTTCTTAGGTTGAGCGAATTTTCCGGCGGGCCGTAGTCCGACTGCGGTTGCACCGCGGCAGCCGCCGGGTCAAACGTGAGACGAGCGTCGCTGGCGGTGTATCATGTAACCCATGCCTGACAAGGGAGTGTTCGGTCGCGACACCGCAGTACGGGCCGGAACCTTGGGGTAACAGTTGGGAATTTATGAGGTGGTGGCGTCCCCGTGCCGGATTTTCGGCCGGGGCCGCGACGAACCGCAACGGCACAACCGCCGTGGGGAAACTTTCACCGCATGGACTTACTCTGGTTTGCGATACTCAATGACTGGGCCATTCTCCTTCCGATCTTGCTGTGCTCGGTCGGTTGCTTGGGGGTTTTTTTCGAGCGGATGCTGTACTTCCGCAAGAACAAATTGCTCACGGCGGAGTTTGTGCACCAACTCGAGCGGGACTTGGAATACGGCCACGACGCGGCGCGCGCCACTGCGGGCCGCCACCCGGGGATTATTGGCGAGGTCACCCTCGAGGGCCTCACCATCCTCGACAAGCACCCGCATCGTTTCGAGTCCATGTTCGACGTCACGGTCTCGCTCGCGAGCCGAGACCTCGACCGGGGGCTTGCCATCCTGGGCACCATCGCCACCGTGTCGCCGTACCTGGGCCTGTTTGGGACGGTGATCCGGATTCTCCTGACCTTCGGCGAGATGGCCCAAAAGCAGACCAACGAGAATGCCTCCGCCGTGATGTTCGGCATCGGCTCGGCGCTCATCGCCACCGCCTTCGGGCTGGGCGTGGCCATCGTATCCGTCGCGCTGAACAACTACTTCCGGACCCACGTCGAACGCTTTGCCGGCGATTTCGAGGACCTCAAGCTCGTGCTTTTGGGCGCCATCGGCGGCGCGTCGGCAAAGAGGCAACCCCCGATGCCGCATCGCCCCGCGCGCTCCGAGATCTAGGGACTCCCCGCGATGAAACACGGAGGATCGTCCCGGAAGAGTCTGTTCGTCGAGATCAATATCACGCCCCTGACCGACATCTTCCTGGTCCTGCTCGTCATAATCCTAATCGTGTCCCCGGTGCTTTCGTCGAATCGAAACGACATCAAGCCGCCCACTATCGCCTCGGGAGAAAGCGTCGAGCCGCGATCGCTGACCATCGAGGTCGCGCCGGACGGGTCCTACTTCATGGACGGGCAGCCCCTCGCGGAGACGCTTCTTGCGCAGACCTTGGGCCAGCGCGTGCAGGCGGAGGGCGCCAAGCAACTACTCATCCGGGGCGACAAGCAGACCAAAAGCCACGCGATTTTGGCGATCCTCGAGGCGGCCAAGGACATCGGGTTGGAAAAGGCGATCATCGTGGGCGAGTCCGCTGCCGTGTCCCCGGCGGCGGCCGCAGCACGGCCTGAAGGAGCCCCAGCCCCGTGAAAACCTCCGGCAGCAAGGTGATGGATGAAATTAACATCACGCCCCTGACCGACATTTTCCTCGTGCTGCTAATCATCATGATGGTCGTGGCCCCGATACTTCAGTACGGCGGTCTCCCGCTGACGTATATTTCTTCGGATGGGACCGCCGCCGAGTCTTCCGACGCGAAGGTGTTGACCGTGATCGTTGACGCGCAAGGCCGATATCTCATCGGGGATGGCGAGGTTTTGCCCGGATCCCTTGAGACACGGATGCGCGAGTCGGCCGCCGAGTTTCCGGATGGGATTGTCATCGAGGTGAATGCCGACGCGAGCTTGGACGCGATGACCCATGCCCTCGACGCGGCCCGCTCCGCAGGCATCGAGAAGGTCTCCCTAGCCGAGGGAGAAGCCCCGGAACCGAAGTAGCCCCGGAGCGTTCAGGGCGCGAAGCTGGATCGCGCCTGGGTTCCCCAATGCTCGTTTTCGAGCGTGACGACGTAGAGGGAATCGTAGGATTCGATCTTCGCGCCGTCGGCCTTGAAGCGGGTGAAGGTGACGGCCACGTGGACCTTGTTCGCCGACGATTGCACGATCTCTCTCGCGTCCCACGCGCTGTGGTGCCAGCCGGAATTACCCGCAAACCGGGCAAAATCGAAGTCGGCGGTGTATTCCCCGGGAGTTTGCCATACCTTGACTTCGCTGCCGGCAATGCGCACATGGGGATAGTTCAGCGTGGCGGCCCAGGCGTCTTCGTCGCGTGCGTTGAATGCGGTCATGTAGTCGTCGAGCGACTTCAACGCGGCGGTCTCGGCGGCGGTGGGCGCCTGCGGCGATTGCGCGGCGACGAGCAAGGCGACGGACAGGGTGGCGGTTGTGCAGATTAGGATGAGTCTCTTCATGGAAGGTTTTCCTTTTGGTTCGCGGCGTGGCGCGAGTAGAATGCGGGAATGACGCCCAGTAAGTCGAATTCCGCGATGGATACCCCTCTTGGCAGCCTTCCCGTTTCCGTGACGGCGCTGGTTCCTTGCTACAACGCAGGCGGGCGCGTCGCCAAGGTGATCGAGGACGTATTACCCCGGATAGAACACATCATCGTCGTGGACGACGGAAGCACCGACCGGTGCCTCGATCCGATACTCGGCCTTCCGGTTCGTCTGGTCCGCTTCCCGGCAAACCGGGGTAAAGGGTTCGCGCTGATCGAGGGATTCCGCGCGGCCTTGGAGCGTCCCGAGATGGAGTGTGTCGCGTGCGTCGATGCGGATGGCCAGCACGACCCGGCCGAGCTGCATGGGCTGCACGCCGCGTTCCTGCGCGAGAATGCGGATTTGTTAATCGGGGCGAGAACTTTCGACCGGCGAGAGATTCCGTTCCGTAGTTGGTTGGGCAACACACTGACACGATCCTTGTTCGGGATGATACTTGGCGCTCGGCTGGCCGACACGCAATCGGGTTACCGGCTTTTGTCGCGGCGCTTTGTCGAGTCCGCCGTGAAATCTGTGCCCGGAGGACGGTATGAAACGGAGTTGGCACTGCTCGCACACGCGATTCGCGGGAAATTCCGGCTGGTGTCGGCACCGATCAAGACGCTCTACGAACCCGGGAACCCGTCGTCGCACTTCCACAAGCTGAGGGACTCGTGGCGCATCTACCGGACGTTATTCGGCGCGGCCATCCGGAAGCGGCACTGAATGGCGCTATCGACGCAACAGCCTCGGGAGTAGGCGTCCAGTGCGTTCGCGATAGCTGCGGTAGTCGTCGCCGAACTTCGCAATCAACTGGGCTTCCTCCCTCGGGATGATGGCGACTAGCACGGCCATGATCGCCAGCACGGCGACCAAGACGATGAACGCATTCGCGGCGGCAACCCCCAGTGCGATGAAAATGCCCGTGGCGACCGAATACAGCGGGTGACGGATCCAGCGATACGGCCCGTGCGTGATGAGCCGATGGCTTCGCTTGGTCAAGACGGTCTCCGAAATATTACGGCCGATCGAGGCGAATAGCCACACAAGTGCCGGGAGCAGCGAGAGACTGGCGGCCACTGCGGCCCAACGAAGCCACGCGGGCACCGGAATCGAGGCCCATTCCATTGACGCGGGATTGATCATGTGCGCGAGGAGCGGAAGATAGAGCAACGCGGCGGCGATCAGGCGCAGGATCAGGATAGACTTCCCCTCCCGCGCCCGCGGGATGGTGCCGCCCATCTTCCGCGCCTGATACCTGAACCGGGCTGAAATGGCGAATGTGGCGAGGAAGACGGTTGCAACGGCAACGCGGAAAAACAGTTCTTGTTCCATGGTCGCCTCCGGGTTTGCGCGATTCGATGCGTATCCCGCCATGACGCACCCTCGCTACCAGCGGATGAGCGACGATCCCCAGGTGACGCCCGCGCCGAACGAGGCAAGCAACACGATGTCCCCGTCCTTGATGCGGCCGTCTTCACGGGCGTGGTGCAGGGCGATGGGAATCGATCCCGCCACGATGTTCGCGACGCGGTCGATGTTCATGTAGAGCTTTTCGGTCGGAAGTCCCATGCGTTGGGCCGCCGCCTCGAGGATGCGGCCGTTGGCTTGGTGCGGCACGAAAAGCGCGACGTCGTCAATGGTCAATCCGGTGGAGTCGAAGGCCTTCTGGCAGGCCTCGGGAAACTTCACGACGGCACGCTTGAACAGTTCCTGACCCTTCATTTGGATGGTGAAGATATCGAGGACATTGTCGGGCTTGGGGGGCACCTTCGAGCCGCCCTTATGCATGATGAGCATGTCGGCGCTCTTGCCGTCGGACCCGAGGTACATCGACAGGACGCCCCGCTCGCCTTCCTCGGCGCGCAGCACGACGGCCCCGGCGCCGTCGCCAAACAACACGCCCGTGTCGCGGTTCTTGTAAATAATCCGGTTCGACACGAGTTCGCCGGCGGTGACCACGACCGTCTTGTACAGCCCCGACTGGATATAGGCGTTCGCCGTGGCGAGTCCGTACAGGAACCCCGAGCATGCGGCGTTGATGTCGAGGGCTGCGGCGTTGTCGGCCCCCAGCTTTGCCTGGACCACGCTGCCCGTCGAGGGAAACATATAGTCCGGCGTCAAGGTACAACAGATGACCGCGTCAACATCGCCCGCGGCGATCCCGGCATCCTTGAGGGCGTTCTCTGCGGCGCGAGTGCAAAGATCCGACGTCGCCTCATCCGGCGCGGCGACATGGCGTTGTTTGATGCCGGTCCGTTGCTGAATCCACTCGTCGGTGGTGTCGCACAGGACCTCCATGTCCTTGTTAGTAAGTATCTTTTCGGGAAGGTAATTGCCCGTCCCGACGACTCGAGCGCGTATCATCAGTGTATTCCCAATAGGGGTTGGGCAGTTGGGAGGCGCCATCGTGCTGTTCGCAATTCAATCACGTAAGCGCCTGTCCTGTAACGCATTATGGGATTCGCGCGGCCCGCGCTTCGCGCCGCCGCGCTATGTACAGGTGTCAACGGCCTACTTTACCACAAGCCCCGGGTGAATCCAACGGAATCGCCCCGAACCCGGCGGGTGTTTGGTAAGCCGCCGACAGGGCGTGACCTTCGGGATATTCGGTCGGCAATTTCGCGAACCAATCCGATGGCGAGGGGCCTACCCAAGTGGTTCGCGAATTTCTTGGTAGCGGGGGAACCGAAGGCATATGATTCGCGTTTCCAAATCGCAATGCTGGGAGGGCACATGATGGGAGAAGAGCACACGTGCGTAGCCTGCGGGCACGTGCATCGGGCCAATGAAGTAAGTTGGGACGATCCGGGGCCTTTGCCGGAAATATTGACGAATCGCGCGATGAAACGGCTCGTGCCCGGTCTACGCTCGCTGACGCAATACGAACACGGGGAGTTTGATCGGCAGTTGAGAAAGCGCTTCGGGTTCGACCGGAAGAAGCGGTCCGTGTCCAAGTTCCGTCTCTATGCGTTTGCGGTTCGCGTTGTTTAGCGATATTAAATAAGTTGCATCTGGTTAAACGCCATGCCATGCTACGCTATTCTAAACTGACCGGTCAGTCTACCTATGACGAAACACCTCACCAAAGATCAACGACGCTCCGAACTCCTCCACGCGGCCGTGTCGTGTTTTGCCGAACAGGGCTACCATGAAACCACCATGGACGACGTAGTGCGGGCCGCCGGGGTCAGCAAGGGCTCCCTCTACTGGTACTTCAAGAGTAAACGCGATCTTTTCTTGTGCCTCATCGAGCTCTGGTTTGGCGAACTGGGCCAATTTCTTGACGGCGTGATCGAGCAGGACCTTCCGGCGGGGGAACGGCTTCGGCTGATCGGGGAGACCGTCGAGAACAGCGTGCTGGCCCGTCCCGATCTTGCCCGCGCGTTCATCGAATTCGGCTCGCTGGCCATGCGGGACACCGCGTTGAAATTCTGGTTCGCCGATGTCTATAAGACAAACCTCGGCATGATCCGCCGCCTCATCGAGGAAGGCATCGCCCAGGGCGAATTTCGCGCGGTCGATCCCGGCGTGCTGGCGCAACTGATCGTGGCGATGTTCGACGGGACCTTCATGCAACGCGAGCTGGTCCGCGGCGACCCTGCCTCCGCGCTGCGGTTGCGGGACTTGATCGAGACGTTATTGGGGCTGCTGAGACCGTGAACGCGCGCGCAAACGAAAGGGACATGCCCGTGGCCGGCGCGGAGATGGTATTCCGAATCGAACGCCTCGCCAAGGAATACCCCATGGGCGAGGTGACGGTCCAGGCCTTGCGCGGCGTCAGCCTCGACATACGCGCCGGCGAGTTCCTCGTCATCCTCGGCCCGAGCGGCTCGGGGAAGAGCACGCTGCTCAACATCATTGGCGGGCTCGACGCCCCGTCGGCGGGCAAAGTATGGTTCAAGGATCAAGACCTTGGCCGATACACCGAGACCCAATTGACGCGGTACCGCCGCAACCACATTGGGTTTATCTTCCAGTTCTACAACCTGATGCCCAACCTCACGGCGCAAGAAAACGTCGAGATGGCCACGGAGATTTCCGCCGACCCCATGGACTCACTCGAGGCACTGGACCTAGTTGATTTGCGGTCGCGCGCCGATCACTTTCCGTCGCAATTGTCCGGCGGCGAACAGCAGCGCGTCGCCATCGCCCGGGCCGTCGCCAAGCGGCCTGAGATTCTCCTGTGCGACGAACCGACCGGCGCGCTGGACATCGCCACGGGAAAGATCGTGCTGACCGTCCTCAACGACGTCAACTTGCGGATGAACACCACGCTGGTGATCATCACGCACAATGCCGCCATCGGGCAAATGGCCGACCGGGTATTCCGGATGAAGGACGGCGATGTGCGCGATGTGCTCGTCAACGAACGCCGGCACTCCGTCGATGAAGTCGAGTGGTGATCGGCCGTGAGCGTCCTGCTGAAAAAGATGCTCCGCTCGATGGTCCGGAACCGGGGCCAGTCCCTGGCCGTGGTGATGGTGATCCTGTGCGGCACGTCCTGCTACATCGCCCTGAACTCGGTCTACCGGAACTTGCTGCTCACCCGCGACAGCTACTACGCGCAGTACCGATTCGCCGACTTCGAGATTTACCTCGAGCGCGCCCCGAACGCCGCCCTGTTCAAACTCGAGGAAATCCCCGGGGTCCGCAGCGTCCGTGGCCGGATCGTCCAGGATGTCAACGTCGACATCGCCGATGTCCCCCAGCCCCGGACGGGCCGGATCGTCTCGATGCCCGAGCCCTGGGGGCCGGTGCTCAATGACGTGGTAGTCCGCAGCGGGCGTTACTTCGAGCGCGGCGCGCAGGACGAGACGATTGTCAGCGAAAAATTCGCCCTCGCCAACGGAATCGAGATCGGCGACACGGTCAAGGTCACGCTCGATGGGCGCAAGCACCCGCTGCGCGTCGTTGGCCTCGGCCTCTCGCCCGAGTATGTCTACGTCATCCGCAACGTGGCGGAAATGATCCCGGCCCCGGAACGCTTCGGGATTCTATGGGTCCCGCAGGACTTCGCGGAATCCGCGCTCAACATGAAGGCCGCCTGTAACAACATCGTGGGCTCCGTGGATGACGTCGAGGCCATCGATGGCATCCTCGAGCAGGCCGGGGACATCCTCGATATCTATGGGGTCTTCTCGAAAGTCCATCGCGACAATCAATTGTCGAATAATTTCGTCACCAACGAGATTATCGGGTTGAGCGTGAACTCGAAAATTACGCCCGGAATCTTTCTCGGCATCGCCTCGCTGGTCATCCTGATCCTGCTCAACCGGATGGTCCGCAACGAGCGCACCCAGATCGGCCTGCTGAAATCCTACGGCTATTCGAATTTCGTCATCGGGTTTCACTACCTCCAATACGCGATCATCCTTTCGCTCGCGGGCTGCCTCGGCGCCGTCGTCGTCGGCAACGTCCTCGCCGACCAGATGATCCGCATGTACGTCCAGTTCTACCAGTATCCGGTCCTCAAGTCGCACGTGTACCCGGAGGTCATGGCGCAAGCGGCCGGCATCGCCCTCGGGTTCTCGATATTGGGCGCCCAACTGGGTGCCCGCCGCGCCGCGCGCATTCATCCCGCCGAATCGATGCGCCCCGAGTCGCCGCCGCGCGGTTACCGCACCCGTATCGAGCGTATCGCCTGGCTCTGGTCGCGCCTCAGCTTCACCTGGAAGATGATCGTGCGCAATGTCTCCCGCAGCAAGTTTCGCGCGGGAATGAACTGCGTGGGCGTCATGATCTCGTCGGGCCTGCTCATTGTCGGCTTCTTCGCGCAGGACGGTATCGAGTATGTCCTCAAGTTCCAATACGAACTCTCGCAGAAGGAAGACATGAAGTTGAATTTCATGCTCGAGCGGGACAAGTCGGCGCTGTACGAGGCCGCGCGATTCGAGCACGTCCGCCGCGCGGAACCCCTCCTTCAATACCCCTTCGAGCTCCGCAATGGATGGAAAAAGAAAGACGTCGTGGTGACCGGCCTCGCGCGGGACGCCTCGCTCCAGCTCCTGCTCGATGACCATCTCGCGCGCGTGGACGTCGGCGATCACGGCCTCGTGCTGGCCGACAACATCGCGGAGGACCTGAACGTCCGCGCCGGCGATTTCGTGCATATGAAGCCCCTCATGGGCCGCATCACGGATGAGGTGGATGTCCCGGTCTCGAAGGTCGTCAAGCAGTACCTCGGCGGCCAGGGGTACATGAATATCGAGGCCCTCAGCCGGGTGCTCGAGGAGCCCTACGCCATGAATGCCGTGTTGTTGCGGACGGACCCCGGCATGGCGCATACGGTGAACGAGTCCCTCAAGGACCTGCCCGCGCTGGCCTCGGTCGAGATTCGCGAGGATTCGTACCGGAACCTTCGCAATATACTCGCCAAGAACATGATGATCATGAGTTTCATGCTGATCTTTTTCGCCGGCGTGATCTCGTTCTCGATCATTTACAACGTCACCACCGTGTCCCTGGCCGAGCGGCAACGCGAACTCGCCTCGCTCCGGGTGCTCGGGTTCACCATCCAGGAAGTCGGGGCCATCCTGTACAAGGAAAATATCGTCGCATCGATCATCGGGCTCATCCTGGGTATTCCCTTCGGCCTCTCGATTTGCCGTTTCCTGGTCAAGGCATTCGACACGGACCTATATCGTTTTCCCTTCCGCGTGGAACCCAGGACCCTGGTCATCGCCACCGTCCTCACCATCGGATTTGTCGCCATAGCCAACCTCGCCGTACGCCGGAAAATCCACCACCTGAACATGGTGGAGGTGCTCAAGGAACGCGAGTAGGAGAGTATTCATGAAACGCATCGTTTGGGCCGTTGTGCTCGTGGCCTTTATCGGCGGGGCCGTCGTCGCCTTTCGCGGGCGCGGTGTGCCGGTGGAGATTGTCGCGCCTTCCGTCGTGACCGTACGGGACTACATCGCCGAGGACGGGAAGACCCGCCTCGGAAACGAGTTCACCGTCGCCATGCCGGTGTCCGGCACGGTCGACCGCATCGATCTCGAGGTCGGCGACCTGGTCCAGAAAGACCAATGCGTCGCCGTGGTTGATCGGTACGAAATCGAGCAGCGCATCCGCGAGCTCGAGTCGCTCGTGGCGCGGGCGCGGGCGGGCATCACGGGGGTCGACGAGGCCAAGCCGAAGGCCGAGGACCTGGCCTCATCCGATATCCGTGTCACGGAAATGGCCGACGCCCTGGGGATTGCGCGAAAGGGCCGGGCCGCCATCGCGGTGAACTTCGGCGAAGCGGAGAAGGCTTACACCCGCGCCAAGAACCTTGTGACGGATGGAGCTGTCAGCGAGTCGTACCTCGACGAGGTCGAGGCCCGTTACAAGGCCCTTGGACAGTCCCTCGAGCAGGCCGCGCTACAGGAAGAGGCTGCGGCAAAGGCACTGTCCCAGGCCGAAATCGCCAGCAAACGCCTGGCCGGGTCCGTCGACGACAATGAATATATGCGGGACGATATTCACGCCCAAATTGAGGGTCTCGATGCCCAGCTTTCGCTGCTACGAAACGACCTGAAGAAAACCGACGTGTGCGCCCCGGTGGCGGGACCTGTCCTCGAGAAACTCGTCGACAGCCGGCGCGTGCTGCAGGCCGGCACACCGCTGCTGCGCATCGGCGACTTGGAGTCCATCGAGATCGAGTCCGATGTGTTGTCGGAGGAGGTCGGGCGCGTCAAGGCCGGAGACGAGGTCGAGATCGGGGGCAAGGCCCTCCAGGGGAAGACCCTCATCGGCACCGTCTCGCGAATCTATCCCTCTGGGTTCATGAAGATATCGTCCCTTGGCGTCGAGCAGCAGCGCGTCAAAACGATTGTCGAGTTCGAGAATGCCGGGATCGACCTGCGCCCCGGCACCAGCGTTGACCTGAAAATAATCACCGCCGAATCGGCGGACACCCTCGCCGTGCCGGACCGCGCCGCGTTCCGCCGCGAGGGCCAATGGTCCGTGTTCCGGGTCATCGATGGCCGCGCCGTCCTCACGCCCGTGACCCTCGGATTGCGCAACGACGAATGGGCGGAAATCACCAAGGGCCTCTCCGCGGAGGACCGGATCATCGCGGAGCCGAAGAATGAACTCGAGGACGGGACACGCGTTACCGAGTCGTAGCGGTTACGGTCCCGGAACCAGGCCCATATCTTCGTAAATCGCCGACGCCACGTCCCGGATGCGCTTGTTGTGCTTCGGTTCGCCGGGAGTCCCGTTGAACGAAATGGCGACGGCGAGGCCGTGCTCGGGATCGGCGAAGCCCGACGTGCCTTGGTATCCCCCGTGGCCGAAGGTCCTGGGCGAGCAATGCTTCCCGAAACCGTAGGGAACGGTCTGCACGCCGTATTGCCTCGAGTCCACGATGAACCCGAGCCCCCAGTTCATCCTGTGCCGGAAGGTCTGGTCGAAGACGCCCTCGCGATGAATGCGTGTAAATTCCCGCACTGTTTGCCCGGACACGATGCGCACCCCCCCGAGCTCGCCACCGCCCAGCAACATCTCGTGGAACCGTCCCAGATCGCGAATCGGGCCCCGGGCATTTCCGCCCGGGCGGCACGCCGTGCAATGCGCTTCCGTGTGCCAGTCGTGCGCCCCTTGGTGTCCTCCCTCGGTACGGTAGTTCACGCCGATCCGCTCGCCGTATCCCAGCCATTTCCCCGCCGGCATCCCGATCCACGAGTCCGGCATGCCCATCGGGTCG
>CANKTP010000041.1 GCA_947486375.1 Candidatus Hydrogenedentota bacterium
CCCGCCGGACTCACCAGCGAAGTCCTGCTCGCCACCAACGCCGCCCGCGCCGGCGAACCCGTCCGTGCCGCCCTCCGCGTCAAACTAAACGAAGGCTTCCACGTCCACTCGAACAAGCCGCTCGACGAATACCTCATCGCCACCGTCCTCGCCTTCGAGCCCGCCGACGGCATCGCCCTCACGGAGATCGCGTATCCGGAACCAGCTCTAATTAAGGCGGGCGGCTTCGACGAACCCATCGCCGTCTTCGAACACGACTTCGTCATCGGTGCGGCCTTCGCCCTCGATGCCTCCGTGGCCGCGGGGGAGCACATAGTCAAGGGATCGTTGCGCTACCAAGCCTGCGACGACAAGGCCTGCTTCCAACCCATGAACCACCCCGTCGAGCTGCGCATCAACGTGGTGCCCCCCGATCAAGCGCTGACCCCGCAACACCAAGACATATTCTCCGCGATAAAATTCGGGGCAAACACCGATACCGCCACGGCCCCCGCTCCGGAGACGACAACCTCGCCCGATCCGGCCCCTGCGCCAGCTGCCGACGAAGTCGACGTACTCGCCCAACTTGACGGATTCACCGTCCTCGCAACGGGCGGCGGCTATCTCAACAAGGACGACTTCCTCGCCTTCATCGATCAAGCCGAATCCGGCAAACCCCAATCCGGCGCCTTCGAGGGACAAGGTCCCCTCGCCATCATCGCGCTCGTACTGATCGGCGGCCTCGCGCTGAACCTCACCCCCTGCGTCCTCCCGATGGTCCCGGTCAACCTCGCCATCATCGGCGCCGGCGCCAAGGCCGGGTCCCGCGCGCGCGGCTTCGCCCTCGGCGGCGTCTATGGCTTTGCGATGGCCGCTGTCTACGGCATACTCGGACTCATCGTCATCCTCACGGGCTCCGCCTTCGGCCAAATCAACGCGACCATCTGGTTCAACGCGGCGATGGCCGTTCTGTTCGTAGTCCTCTCCCTCGCCATGTTCGACATCATTCTCATTGATTTCTCCCGTTTTCAGGCGAAGATCGGAAAAGGCGGCGCGGCCAAGGGTTCCTTCCTCCTCGCCTTCATCATGGGCGGGGTCTCCGCGCTGCTTGCCGGGGCCTGCGTCGCGCCCATCGTCATCGCCGTCGTGCTCTTCGCCGGCGACCTGTACGCGAAGGGTACCGTCATCGCGCTCGCCCTGCCCTTCCTCCTCGGACTCGGCATGGCCATCCCCTGGCCGATCGCCGGCGCCGGCATGGCCTTCCTGCCCAAGCCCGGCATGTGGATGGTCCTCGTCAAACAAGCCTTCGGCGTCTTCGTCCTCGCCTTCGCCGCCTACTACGCCTACCTCGCGTACGAGGTCTTCGACGCGCGCAACGTCGATTCCGCCGAAGTCGCCAAGGGCGTCGAGGAACAACTAAAGGAAGGCTGGCACGCCAACATGTCCGAAGGCCTCGCCGTCGCCCGCGCTGAAAACAAACCCGTCCTCGTAGACATGTGGGCCACCTGGTGCAAAAACTGCCTCGTCATGGACAAGACCACTCTAAAGGACCCCGAAGTCCTAAAGCGCCTCGAGGGCTACATCAAGATCAAATACCAAGCCGAAGACCTCACCATTTCGCCTACCAAGGAAATCTTGGAACGATTCAACGGCGTCGGCCTGCCAACATATGCCATTCTCCGTTCAGCCAGATAGGTCCCATAAGTCCCATAAGTCCCATGCCACACCCACCGCCATTTCAATCTTGGGAACAAGCGGGCTCTCGGCTATACTCTCCCCAGCTTGGATACCGCATTTCACAGGAGCTCGTTTGTGATCTATTCCATCTACTTGGAAAAAGGCGAAGACTTCGGCTACGTGGCCCACTGCCCCTCGATCCCCGGTTGTCACAGTCAGGGCCAGACGCTCGATGAGGCCATCGACAACATAAAGGACGCGATTCGCGGCTGCGTCGAGGCCTTGGGCAGCGATCTCCTAACGCCTCCCCGTGAGGCCTTGGTATTCGAGGTGCAGATTTAATGCCCGAACTCCCGGTAATCTCCGGGAACCAAGCCCGAAAAGCGTTTGAAAGGGCAGGGTGGGTCTTCGTCCGCGTCGGGAGCTCGCGCCACATAATCTTGCGGAAACCCGGCAACCCGCTCGCGCTATCGATTCCCGATCACAAAACGCTGGATCGCGGGCTGTTGCGGGCATTAATCCGAGACGCGGGCATGAGCGTGGCGGAATTTGTCGATCGTTTGTGACACACGAAATATACTGCGGGAACTCGGCGGAGGACACCGCCATACTCCATCAAGGTCTCCGTCGACCCGGCGGACTAAAACGCCCTGAAAGGGCAAAATACCTCAGCCCAGGGCAACGCCCTGGGTACCAAATCCAACAATAAATCGAAGCCCTGAAGGGGCGACCTAACCCCTTCCCCCCGGGCCTAACCCGCAGCCACTCCTCTGGTTAACTGACCCCCCAATGCACGTCCACCTAAGCCTCGGCAGCAACCTCGGCGACCGCCGCGCGAACCTCCGTGCCGCCCTCGACGCCTTGGAACACCTTCCCCAAACCCGTGTTACAATTGAGTCGCATGTGTTCGAAACGGACGCATGGGGCGTTACAGATCAGCCCGCATTCCTGAATCTCGTGGCAGAGATCGAGACGGACTTAACCCCGCTTGAACTCCTGAATGCCGTGAAATCCATCGAGCGCGTGCTCGGTCGAGAACCCGGGACCCGTTGGGGTCCCCGGACAATCGACTTGGATATTGTGTTGTGGGAAGACACGGTCCTCTCCACGCCGGAGTTGACCATACCCCACGCCGAGTTTCGCAACCGGGCATTCGTGCTCGTGCCGTTGGCGGAGATCGCACCCGAGAGGGTCGACCCCGTGAGCGGTCGAACGGTGGCGGAATTGGCCGCGCGGCCCCATTCCGCCGGCGCCGTAACGCGAGTAGCAGCACTAGACCACTGAGCCTCCGCTTGGAGCCCACACGGGACCGGGACGGCACCTGTCCGGTTCAGGAGTTCTAGACATGAATACCCCTGTCACCGTGCCTGCCCTCCAGGCGCGCAAGGCCGCTGGCGGCAAAATCGCCATGCTCACGGCCTACGATTACCCCTCGGCCCAATTGATGGACGCGTCCGGCATCGACGCAATCCTCGTGGGCGACTCTTGCGCGATGGTCATGATGGGCCGTCGCGACACCCTCAGCATCACGATGGACGAGATGCTGCACCACGTGAAAATGGTCACGGCCGGGGTGCAACGCGCCCTCGTCGTCGCCGACATGCCGTTCCTCAGCTACCACATTTCGCCCGAGGAGGCCGTCCGCAACGCGGGACGCCTCATCGCCGAGGGCGGGGCGGGCGCGGTCAAACTCGAGGGGCCGCCCGAGAAGCGCGCCGACGCCATTCGCGCGATCGTCAACGCCGACATCCCCGTCATGGGACATCTCGGCCTCACGCCGCAATCCGTTCACGCGCTCGGCGGATACAAAGTCCAAGGGCGTACCAACGAGGCGGCCCGCGCGATTAAGGAAGCAGCCAAGGGGCTCGAAGCGCTCGGCTGTTTCGCCATCGTGCTCGAATGCATCCCTGCGGAGCTAGCTGCGGAAATTTCGCGCGAGCTCTCCATCCCAACGATCGGAATCGGCGCCGGCGCCGGATGCGACGGCCAAATCCTCGTCATGCACGACATGCTCGGGTGGGGCCATACGAAGTTCGCCAAGACCTTCATGGACGTGCGTGGGATCATGGCGCAGGCGTTCAAGAACTACGTCAATGAGGTCAAGATCGCCGAGTTCCCCGGACCCGAACACCAGTACGGCCCGCCGAAGAAATCGGCCGAACACCCCGCGTCGTCGAAGGACATCGTCGAGTTCCTGCTGAGCACGGACTACTCTGAATGGTAGTCCACGCCTCCGCCGCAGAAATGCGCCGGTGGTGTCTGGAACGAAAGGCCGAAGGCAAGTCCCTCGGTTTCGTTCCGACCATGGGCGCGTTACACGAAGGCCACGCGAGCCTCATGCGCGAAGCCGTGCGCGCGAACGACTGCGCCGTGTTGAGCGTGTTCGTGAATCCCGCGCAGTTCGCGCCGCACGAGGATTTCGACCGCTATCCCCGCACGTGGGGTGCGGACCTCGCGATTGCCGAAAAGGCCGGGATTCAGGCGATCTACGCGCCCAAGGCCTCGGCCATGTATCCGCCGAACTACGCCACTTATGTCCAAGTCGAGCGGCTTCAGGACGGCCTATGCAGCGGAACGCGCCCCCATTTCTTCAAAGGCGTCGCCACCGTCGTCGCCAAGCTGTTCAACGCCGTCCCCGCCGACCGCGCCTACTTCGGGCAAAAAGACGCGCAGCAGTCCGCGATCATCCGCCGCATGGCGCGCGACCTTGATTTCGGAATCGAGATCGTCGAGATGCCCATCGTCCGCGAAGCCGACGGCCTCGCCATGAGTTCGCGCAACGTCTACCTCAGCCCCGAGGAACGCACGCGGGCCTTGTGCCTTTCGCGCGCATTGTTCCAAGTCGAAGCCGTGATGAAAGTGGGGGAGAGAGACGCGGCCAAAATCATCGCCGCTGTACGAAAGGAAATGGCCAACGTCGACATCGACTACATTGCACTCGTAGACGCCGATGAAATGATCCCCCGCGACCGCATCGAGGGCAAAATCCTCCTCGCCGTCGCCGCCCAAGTAGGCAAGACAAGACTAATCGACAACATCAAGTTCGGAAATTACGGACAGTCGAAACCCGATTTGCGCGGAAGCGCAATAGAAGTCCCCCTTTGAAGGGGGATCAAGGGGGATGTAGCAACCGCCGATCAATTCGAAATTGAAACGAATTTCAAACTCAGGACACTAACGCCATGACCATCACCATGATGAAAAGTAAAATCCACCGCGCCACCGTGACCCAGGCCGAACTCGACTACGTCGGCAGCCTCACGCTCGACAAGGACCTCATGGAGGCGGCCAACATGCGCCGCAACGAAAAGGTCCAGGTCGTCAACGTCAACAACGGCAGCCGCTTCGAGACCTACCTCATCGAGGGCGAACGCGGTAGCGGCGTGCTCTGCCTAAACGGCCCCTGCGCCCGCCTCGCCCAAGTCGGCGACGTCGTCATCCTCATCACCTACGCCGACATGTCCCCCGTCGAAGCCGACACCTGGGAACCCGCCGTCGTCCACGTCGATCGCGAAAACCGCCTCACCGCGATCGAACCCGAGACTGCCTTTACCGTCCGCCGGTAACGCCACCATCGCGCGGCGCCGAAACCGCGCGATACTTCCCGCCCAAGGCGTCCCTCATGCTGGCGAATCGGATGGCGCCTCCGCGGTCGTCCCCTCGATCGAGATGGTCCCTTCGGCCCCTCGAGCCGGGCGGCCCGTAAACACCCTCGCAAGATCGTCAAGCAACGTGTAGACCACCGGTACCACGACCAGCGTGAGCAAGGTGGAGACGATCAACCCGCCGATCACGGCGACGGCCATTGGGGCGCGCGACTCGGAGCCCTCGCCCTGGCCAAGGGCGGTGGGGAGCATGCCGAAAATGATCGCAAGCGTGGTCATGACGATCGGCCGGAGCCGAACTGGCCCGGCCTGGGCCACGGCTTCGTTGCGATCCAGGCCGTCCCGGGTGCGCAGCGTGTTGGTGTAGTCGACCAGCAGGATTCCATTCTTCGTCGCGAGCCCCATGAGCATGATGACGCCGATCATCGTGTAGATGCTGACGGTCATGTTGGCCATCAACAAGGCCCCAACCGCGCCGGTAATCGAGAGCGGTATCGTGAGCATGATCGTGAAGGGGTGGATGAAACTCTCGAACTGCGCGGCCAGGACCATGTAGATGAATATCAACGAGAGTGCGAGGGCCAGCACGAGGTTGGCGAAGGCCTCGGTCATGGTGTCGGCCATGCCCGCGAAGCCGAAGGTGTACCCCGGGGGCAGGTTCAAGCCCGAGGCCACGGCCGTCAGTTCCGTCACCGCCTGGCCCAAGACCTTCTTCTCGCGCTGGAGGTTTGACAGCACGGTAATCTGGCGCGAACGGTTGTAGCGGTCAATTTGGACGGGGCCCGACTCGTGGCGCATGGTCGTGGCGTTTTGGATGCGAACGAGTTCGCCGCTCTTCGCGCGCAGGGTCATGTAGGGGATTTTTTCGGGAATGTCGCGGAACCGTTGGTCGAGCCGGACGCTAATGTCATATCGTTCGCCGTCGGCCCGGAATTTCGCCACGTCGTCGCCGCCCACCAACGCCCGGATTGTCGAGGCGACCTGCACGGGGGACACCCCCAAGTCGGCCGAGGCGTCGCGGTCCAGGTAGAAGTTCACCTCGGGTTTGTCCTTCTCGTAGGAGGTGTCGATATCCATGTAGCCCTCGCTCGATTTCATCTTCGTCATGAGGGCATTGGCCGTCGAGTCGAGAACGGCGAGATCGGGCCCGCGAATCTCGATCTGCACGTCGGCCCATTTGCGCCCGCCGCCGGCGAAACGCGGGATGATTTCGACGCTGACGCGGGCGTCCGTGATATTGGCGAGCGCCTCGCGCGTGGACATCATGGCCGCCTCCTGCGACACGCTTCGCGATGCCTTTGGGACCATCTTGACGTACAGGCTGCCCTCGTTGACCCGGCGGAGTTCGTCCGCGCCGATCGTGGAAAAGCAGTAGTCGACCCAAGGCTCGTCCTGGAGGCGGTGACGGATGTCCTCGAGGATCATGTCGGTCGTGTAGATCGACGCCCCCAAGGGGGCCTTTACCTTGACATTAAATTCGCTCTGGTCCTCGAGCGGGGTGAACTCGGCCCGGAGGAATTGGGCCATGTAGATCGTTCCGCCAAAAGAGCCGATGGCAACCATCACGACGAGCCAGCGCCACCGCAACGCCCTGCGCAGGAATCGCCCGTAGGAGCGGTCGACGAAGGAGAGAATCGCCTCGGAGAACCGGAAGAACGGGCCGTGCGCGGGTTTCTTCAGGATGCGCGAGGACAGCATCGGGTCGAGGGTGAAGGCGACGTAAAGCGAAATGGCGACCGCGAAGGCGACCGTCATGCCGAACTGGTAGAAGAACCGGCCCACTTGGCCATCCATGAAGGCCACCGGGACGAATACCGCCATCACGGCGAAGGTGGTGGCGAGCACCGCGAGGGCGATCTCGCGGGTCGCGCGCAAGGCGGCCTCGCGTCGCGGCACCCCGTTCTCGATGTAACGCATGATGTTTTCCTGGACGACGATCGAGTCATCGATCAGCAAGCCGATGGCGAGTGACAAGGCCAGCAGCGTCATCCGGTTTTGGGTGAACCCCAGCATGTTCATCAAGAGGAAGGTGCCGATGATCGAGGTTGGGATCACCAGCGCGCTGATGAACGTGCTACGGATATTCCGCAAGAACAAGAAGACGATCAGGATGGCGAGCCCGCCGCCGAGGAGCAAGTGGACCTGCACCTCGCGCACCGACTGGCCGATGTATTCCGATTGATCTTGGGCGATTTCGAGCTTAATTCCGCGCGACTCCAGTTCTTTCTTGAGCGCCTCGATCTCCGCCTTGACCCCGTTGGCGACCTCGACGGTGTTCGTGCCCGACTGCCGGCGCACGAGGAGGCTGACCGCGCGGGTCCCGTCGAGGCGCGCCATGCTGCGTTCTTCCTGGAGGCCGTCCTCGACGCGGGCGACGCTCGCCAGGCGGATGGGCGTGCCGTCGCGATAGGCGACGATCATGTTCTCGATGGCGTCTGTTGACTGGAATTCCGCCTTGGTCCGCACCACGTACTCGGCCGGCCCCGTCTCGATGCGGCCCCCGGGTATATCCACGTGTTCGCGGCGAAGTGCGTCGACGACATCGTCGACGGCGAGGTAATGGCCAACCAGTTTGCCCGGATCGAGCCACACCCAGATTTGGCGGTCCTGTCCGCCAACAAGCCGGACTTGGCCGACATTGGGGACTCGTTGGATTCGGGCCTTCACGACATTGTCGGCGATGTCCGTGAGCTCGCGGATTGGTTTATCGCCCGAGACCACCACGGCCATGATGGGCGAGGCGTCGATATCGAGTTTCTCGACGACGGGCTCCTCGAGGTCGTCCGGCAGTTCGGCCCGGACGCCGGCGAGCTTCGCCTGGACTTCCTGGTAGGCCACGTCGATGTCCTTGTCGAGGTCGAATTCGATGACGACCTGGGACACGCTTTCGGCGCTGGTGGATCGGAGGTGCTTGATCGCGCTGATGGTCGAGACGGCCTCCTCGATCGGATCGGTGACCGTCGTCTCGACGGTCTCGGGGTCCGCCGCGGGCAGGACGGACACGATGGTGACAATGGGGAACTCGACGCGAGGGAAGAGGTCGATGCCAATTTCGCGGAAGGAAAAAGCGCCGAGGACGATGATCGCCATGATCGTCATCGACGTGAATACGGGCCGCTTGATGGCCAATTCGGAGAGGTTCACGGGAGGGTGTCCGGCTATTCGGCCGCAGTGGCTTGCACGAGGAGGACTTCATCGCCCTCGGAAAGCCCGTCGACGATCTGAATCTTGTCCACGGTCATGATGCCGGTTTTCACGGGACGTTCCTCGTATCCCGTCGCCGTTGGGACCCGGACCGCCTGTCCGCCGCCGGGAGTGGGGAACACGGCGGCATGGGGAAGCGTTAGCGCGTCCGGAACCGTCCCGACGACAATCCCCACCTCCATGAGCATGCCGGGCCGGAGTTTTAGGCCGGGGTTCGCGATGAGGGCACGGCACCGGAACGAACGCGTGGCCTCGACCAAGTCGGGGAATACCCGGTCGATGGTACCGACGCCCGCGAGGGAGGGGATTCCATTGACCCGGTATTGGATCGGCATGCCGGCCTCGACCACCTCGAAATTCGCCTGCGCCAGGGAAAAGTGCAATTCGAGGGGATCGAGTTGTTGGATTTCCATGACATGTACGACGAAGGTGCTAGTGACCGGTTCGCCCGGATCGACGAGGCGTTGGGTGATGATGCCCGCGTACGGCGCGCGGATGGTGGCTTCGTCAAGGCGCCGTTCCGACGCGCGTACGCCTTGTTGCGATTGGTCGGCCTTGGACTTCGCCAATTGGTGCGCGAAACGGGCGTTATCAAGGAGTTGTCCCGTCGTCGCCGGTTCGGTCCCCTTGTTCCAGAGTTCCTCGATCCGGGCCAATTCGACTTTCGTCTGTTCCACCCGGATTTCGGCTTCCGTGAATTCGGCACGCTTTTGCTCGAGATCGATCTCGAAGAACGACGGGTCGAGCTGCACGACCGCTTGCCCCTTCGTCACCACGTCGCCCACGTCGACGAAGATTTCCTCGACCCTGCCCGCCACTTGCGGACCGATGTTGGTCGTCTGCGAGGCGATGAGCGTCCCCACGGCGGGAACCATTTGGTTCACGCTCGACCTTTCGACCCGGACGGTATTGGGCGATGGATTGCCGGTCGGCGCGGCGGGTTTCACGTCCGTCGTTTCCCGCGAAGGCCCGCCCGCATTCGCGGGCACGGGCGAACAACCGGACAACAGCATGATCGAAGCGGGAAGCGATAGCGACAGGCATACCGCGACCACGGCGCGATGACTGAGAACGCGCGGGTTTCTCATCGGGGACGATCCTTCGGCGCGGGGGCCGTGGCTTCGCGGGCGAGAATGCCTTGAAACAAGAAGCGGATCGCATGGTCCGCCTGTTCCGACAAGGGTTTCTTGCGTCCCGAAAAATAATTCGTGAAGACCATTCCATACAAATGATCGCTGATGAAATCCGTCAGCTCGGGGACCGGAAGCGTGCGCAGGATGCCCTGCTTCATCATGAGCGCGATCAGGTCGTGCCAGCGCCCGATGTTCTTTTCCCGGTGGACAAAATACGTCGGTTGCGCGCGGTCGCGGAATTCGGCGCGCTCCTGGACAAAGAGCTCGACCACCTGCGGATTCTGGTCGAAATAGGCGAGATAGGCCCTGATGGCCGCCTCGAGTTGGGCCAGCGGGCCGACGACATCGACGAGCACCGCATCGATGCTCGCCCGGAGATGCACCATGCCGCGATCGACCGCCGCTTGGAAGAGCTCGCGCTTCGCCGGAAAGTAGCGATAGATGGTGCCCTTGCCGATGCCGAGGTTGTCCGCGATTTGCTGCACGTCCGTCTGGGGAAAACCCATCTGGGCGAACACACGGGTGGCCTCGTCGAGAATCTGTTCCCGGCGAATTTCGGCCAGATCGGGTTGTTTTGGGCGTCCCCGCTTGGGGGAAACAGCGGCTTCCATGAGGGCCTTTATAATAAGACGGACGGGTCAGTCCGGTAATTATGGCCGAGGAACGCCCCAAAAATCAAGTCAATTTGCCGAAAGTGGAAGCGGCGTCTTCGGTTGCATTGGAGAGCGAAGGAGAATTCGAGGACGGGCAATTCAGGGACGGGCTACGAAATACCGTAGGTCAAGAAGGATACGCGTTCTGACCGGCTTTCCTGCCTTCCGAATAGGCCGCGTTGGCTTCTCGCACGGTATTTCGTAGCCCGTCCCTGAATTGCATCCCCTACGCGAGGATGTCGCGCACGACATTTCCGCTGACGTCAGTTAAGCGAAAGTCGCGGCCTTGGAAGCGGTAGGTCAGCTTCTTGTGGTCGATTCCCATCTGGTGCAAGAGGGTCGCGTGGAAATCGTGGATGGTGACGACGTTCTCGACGGCGTTGTAACCGAGATCGTCGGTGGCACCGTGGGTGATGCCGCCCTTGACGCCGCCGCCCGCCATCCAGAGGGAGAAGCCCTTGATGTGATGGTCGCGCCCGGGGCCACCCTTGTCGCCCTGGACCATTGGGGTGCGTCCGAATTCTCCGCCCCAGATGATCAGGGTGTCGTCGAGCATGCCGCGCTGCTTGAGGTCAGTCACGAGGGCGGCGGTCGCCTTGTCGACGGTGCCCGCGGCCTCGGAAATAAAGTTCTTCAGGTCGTTGTGATGGTCCCAGTCGCGGTGATAGAGCTGGATGAACCGCACGCCGCGCTCGGCCATGCGCCGCGCGAGGAGACAGTTGAACGCGAAGGACCCGTCGGGGCCCTCGGTCCCGTAGAGGTCGCGGACGTGCTGGGGTTCGTCGCGGATGTCGATGAGGTCGGGCACACTGGTCTGCATGCGGAAGGCCATCTCGTACTGGCTGATGCGCGTGGCGATCTCGGCGTCGTCCACCGAATCGTTGTGGATGCCGTTGAGCGCCTGGACGGTCTCAACCACGTCGCGCTGGCGATCCATCGTGACCCCGGCGGGGCTGGACAAGTAGTGGATCGGATCGCCGCTCGAGTGAAACTTGACCCCTTGGAACTTGCTCGGCAAGAACCCGCTGTGCCATTGCCGCGAGGACAAAGGCTGGGGGCTGCGCCCGACTTGCGAGGTCAACACGACGAAGCCGGGCAAGTTCTCACACTCGCTCCCGAGACCGTACAGAAGCCATGACCCCATGCTCGGGCGGCCCGAGATGGCCGTTCCGGAATTCATGAAGGTGTGCGCGGGGTCGTGGTTGATCTGCTCGGTCTGCATCGAGCGAATGATGCACATGTCGTCGGCGATGGTCGAGGAGATGTGCGGAAATACGGACGAGATTTCCTGGCCCGACTTGCCGTACTTCGCGAACTCGAGCTGGGACCCGAGGCACCGAAGCTCGGCGCCCTGCAACTGGGCGATCTGTTCGCCCTTGGTGAAGGATTCGGGCATGGGTTCGCCGTCGAGCCGCCTGAGTTCGGGCTTGTAGTCGAAGGTCTCGAGGTGGCTCGGGCCGCCGGACATGTAGAGATAGATGATCCGTTTCGCCTTCGGCTGGAAGTGCGTCGGGTTAAACAAGCCGTTCCATCTATCGGGCGCGGTCGCCGCGGATGCCGCCGACAGCAAGGCCGGGTTGAGCAGCGACGCGAGCGCCATCGACCCGATGCCGCGAGTCGCGCGACCGAGGAATTGCCGGCGGGTTTGCTGCAATATGTATTCTTGGATGGGATCCATGAGTGGCGTCCTAATAGCGGTAAATCATCTCGTGCGTGTTGAACAGCGTCCGGCTGACCGAGCTCCACGACGCGAGCAGCACAGGATCCATGTCGTCCGGCGCGGGATTCTCGCCGATATCGATGAACGCCTTCGCCGCCTCGGGGTCCCCCGAAAACTCTCGCAGGTGCTTGCCGTACAGTTCGATGAGCAACGCACCCTCGCTCAACAAGGGCTTGCGCGAATACGCCTCTCGATAGGCCCAGTCGATCTTCGCCGCCACGGACTCGCCGCCCTCGCGGAGGATGCGCTCGGCGAAGACCCGCGATGCCTCGACGTAGATCGGATCGTTGAGCAACGTCAACGCCTGCTGCGGCGTATTCGACACCACACGCTCCGCCGTGCATTCCTCGCGCGAGGGCGCATCGAAGGCGAGCAGACTCGGCTGAAGGTACGTCCGCTGCCAGTGGGTGTAGACGCCCCGGCGATAGAGGTTCTCGCCCTTGTCGACCTCGTATTCGCGGATGGGGAAATTGAGTTCCTTGTAGTAGAGGGCGGGTTGATAGGGCCGCACGCTGCGACCGCCGATCGCGGGCACGAGCAGTCCGCTGACCTTGAGCGCATTGTCGCGGATTACCTCGGCATCGAGCCGGAACCGCGATTGGCGCGCGACGAGCCGGTTGAAGGGGTCGAGTTCCTTGAGCGAGGAGACCGGCTTCGAGGTCTGGCGATACGCGGAACTCGTCACGAGTAGCTTCACCGCGTGTTTGATGTCCCAGCCGCTGTCGACGAAATCGACGGCGAGGTAATCGAGCAAATCGGGGTGCCTCGGCCATTCGCCCTGCGAGCCGACATCGTCCAGCGTGCGCGAGATGCCCGTGCCGAAGTACATTCTCCAGAGCCGGTTCATAAACACGCGCGCGGTCAGGGGGTTGTCCGGATCGGTGAGCCACGCAGCGAGGTCGAGCCGCGTGGGCCTATCGCCGCGCATCCACATGCCGCCGAGGAACTCGGGAATGGCGGGCGTGACGATTTCGCCGGACTCGTCCATCCAGTTTCCGCGCGGCAACACGCGCATCGTGCGCGGCTCGGCGGGAACGGTAATCGCGGAACTCAGGAAGTTTTCCTCGAAGACTTTGCGTTCGCGTGCGAGCTTGTCGTGGTCCCCTTTTCGGTTCCCGATGCGCGTCGCGGCTTCGATGGAGAGCACCACCTTGGAGCGCTTGATGTCCTCGTCGTACCGCGCGAGCCGCGCCGTTTCCTCATCGGTCGGAAAATTAATCAGCGGCGGGAAAGGTTCCTCGTTCGTGCCGTTCGTCTGGACGCCCTTCTCCTCGATGTCGGCGAAGAACGCGCCAAAGCGATAGAAGTCCCTGGTCGTGAAGGGGTCGAACTTGTGATCGTGGCATTGCGCGCACGCGAGCGAGGACCCGAGCCAGACGGTCGCCGTCGTGCGGATGCGGTCAGCGGCGTAGCGGACGAGATAGTCCTTGTCCTGCGCGCCGCCCTCGCGGGTCACCATGTTGAGCCGGTTGTAACCCGTGGCGAGTTTCTGCTCGAGGGTAGCGTCCTCGATCAAATCGCCGGCGAGCTGCTCGCGCGTGAACTGGTCGAAGGGCATGTTCGCGTTGAAGGCATTGATCACGTAGTCCCGGTAGGGCGACATGCCGCGCAGTTGGTCGCCGTGATAGCCGACGGTGTCAGCGTAGCGCACGAGGTCGAGCCAATAGATGGCCATGCGTTCGCCGAAGTGCGGCGATGCGAGCAAGCGGTCGACGACCCGTTCATAGGCGTCCGGCGCGGAATCGTTGACGAATCCGTCGACCTCGGCGGGTGTCGGCGGCAATCCGGCGAGATCAAAACTGAGTCGCCGGATGAGCGTCACGCGATCGGCCTCGGGCGAGGGTTGCAATCCCTGCGCCTCGAGATTAACCAGGATGTATCCGTCGACGGGATTGCGCACCCAGGACTCGTTCTTCACCTTGGGCATGGGCGCGACCACCGGCTTGATGTACGCCCAGTGCGGCTCGTATTTCGCGCCCTGATCGATCCACTTCTTCAGCAGCTCGATCTGGAACGGCGTGACCTTGCGCTCCGATGCGAGCGGCGGCATGCGCTCGTCGACGTCCGCATGCGTGATGCGCTTGACGAGTTCGCTCGCCGTGCTATCACCGGGGATAACCGCGCGGACGCCCTCGCGCTCGGAGACAGCTTCGGAACGAATATCCAGCCGCAGGCCCGCCTTGCGCTTGTTCTTGTCGGGGCCGTGGCACAGGAAGCAGTTGTTTGAGAGGACGGGGCGGATGTGCTTGTTGAACTCGATACGGTCCGGAAGGGCTTCCGTCCCGCCCGCAAGGGCCGGAATGGAGACCGCGAACAGTGCCGCGCCCACGGTCAACAAACGAGATAAACGGAACACCGAATTCACGCCGCACTTCCTCTCGTTACGACATACCCGCACGGGAAGAGTATACCCGAGACGGCGGGCGGTGGTCACATGGATACGGGGCTTCGACGCGCCGTCCGCCTTGTTGCGGGTCGTATATCGATTCAGGCAGCATCGGGCGTTCGGTCAGGGTTCCGCCAAGGCATCGGCTCGCCGATGCACTGTCGGACTTCGGAAGGGAGAGATACAGTCTTGGAAAAGGAAGCAATGTCATCCATCTTGTCCAAGCATCTCACGATCTATCGCCGATGGTCGCATGCGGCGCTGGCCGATTGGCTTGAGCGCGGCGACTCGGTATTGGAGGTCGTCGAAGGGGTGGCGAGTGACGGGGCGCCCTACCAGATCGAGTGCAATATCTTTTGGGACGGGAAGGCTGGTGAGGACGTTCGAGTTGCCGGAGATCTTTCTGCCCAGCCGCAACGACGAATTCTTGGATTGGGCTTTGTGCCAGATGCGGTCGACGATTTCAACATGCGTCCAGACGGAAGTTTTGTAGGGGAGCCGGAGTAGGCATCTTACGGCTAAAAGACTATTGACTTTTGTGACCAATATGTGAATATAATTTCAGTATATCGTATCGAAGCCCCTTGGGAGGTCGCGACATGAAACGGGAACTCATCGTTCAATTCCACCGCGAATTTGAGCAATTGGTTCAACGCGACGCGGTATTCGGGGTCGAGTTCTGGTACGCACGCGACCTACAGAATGTGCTCGGATACGCCGATTGGCGGAATTTCTTGAAGGTAGTTGAGAAGGCCATAACCTCTTGCAAGCAGGCCGGTTACATTAGTGCCGACCATTTCGTTGATCTCAACAGAATGGTCGATATCGGTTCCAGTGCGAAGCGCAAGATCGAGGACATCGCACTCACGCGATACGCCTGCTATCTCATCGCCCAGAATGGCGATCCGGCCAAGCCGGTGATCGCCTTCGCGCAGACGTATTTTGCCGTCCAGACGCGAAAGCAAGAACTGATCGAGCAACGGCTCGGCGAGGTCGAACGCTTGACCGCGCGCAAGAAGATTTCCGCCTCCGAGAAGGAGCTTTCCGCGATCATCTACGAACGCGTCGGGGACGAACAATCGTTCGGGCGGATTCGCAGCAAGGGCGACGTGGCGCTCTTTGGCGGCCTGACGACGCAAGGCATGAAAGATCGCCTGCGGGTTCCCCAAGGCAGGCCGCTTGCCGATTTTCTTCCCACGATCACTATCAAGGCCAAGGATTTCGCCAACGAGATCACCAACTTCAACATCAAGCGCGACGAACTATGCACGGAGCCCGACATCGCAGTGGAACACGTTCGGAACAACACTGACGTCCGGGAATTGCTTCACCGGCGTGGCATTGTGCCGGAGAAACTCCCACCCGCCGAAGATACGAAAAAAGTCGAGAGGCGACTGGCGTCGGATGACAAGAAATTGCCGAAGAAGGTGGCAAGGTTGGAGCGGGGGTCCGATGGCGAGGAGGGCTAGGCTCTGGGGGCGATAGCGTATCAACCGATCCGCACGCAACGCCCCTCGACGCTCAGCCGCCCCTCGGCGAATAGCTGGATGGCGCGGGGGTAGAGTTCGCGTTCCTCGGCTTGGACGCGTTCGGCGAGGGTGTCCGCAGTGTCGCCATCGAGGACGGGGACGGGGCCTTGGAGGATGATGGGGCCGTGGTCGTAGTGTTCGTCGACGAAGTGGACGGTGACGCCGGTGATCTTCGCGCCGTAGGCGATGACGGCCTCGTGGACGTGGTGTCCGTACATGCCCTGTCCGCAGAAGGCGGGGATCAGCGCCGGGTGGACGTTCATGATCCGGTTGCGATAGGTGTCGGGGACGTTGAGCAGGCTCATGAATCCGGCGAGCACGACGAGATCGACCGGGTGCTTGGAGACCTCGGCCCAGATGGCGGCGCTAAACGACGCGGTATCGGCGAAGGCCTTGCGGGGCACGGCGGCGGCGGGGATGTTCGCGTTGCGGGCGCGCTCGAGGCCGAAGACATTTTCGCGCGACGCCACCACGCAGGTGACGCGGGCGGAGAGGGTCCCGGCGTCGATCCGGTCGAGAATGTTTTGGAGGGTCGAGCCGTTGCCCGAAAGCAGGACCGCGATATTGAGGGGCGAAGTTGGATTCATTGCGTGGCGGCCCGTCCGGTTGCGGAACTCATTTCCATATCCAACATCCCCCTTGATCCCCCTTCAAAGGGGGACTCGGCAAGCGCGGACTTCACATTCGCGCCGCTTGCTCAGCTTTCGCTTTCCATCGGCCATTCGCCGTCGTAGACTTCGGTCGCGGGGCCTTCTTGATAGCAAAAGCCGTCGTCGGCCCATTCGATCAACAGCGTGCCGTAGACGAGGTGGACGTAGACGCGCCGGTCGACGCGGTTGGTGATCATCGCGGCCAGCGCGGCACCGCAGGATCCGCTGCCGCTGGCCATCGTGATGCCGCTTCCGCGTTCCCAAATTCGCATCACGATGTTTTGCCGGTCGATGACGTTGACGAACTCGACGTTGGTGCGCTTGGGGAATTTCGGGTGGTTCTCGATCTTCGGGCCGATTTCGGCGAGGGGGACCTTTGTGGCGTCCTCGACGAACACCACGGCGTGGGGATTGCCGATGTTGGCGCAGGTGACCTTAACCGTTGTTCCGTCCACATCAAGGTCTTCCTCGAGCACGCGGCCCGCCGGGCCTTCCATCGGGATTTCGGCGCGCTCGAACTTGGGCTTGCCCATGTTGGAACGGACGGACACGACACGCCCCGCGCTTGTGGCGAGGACGACCCGATTGGGCCCGCCGCCGGTCTCGATGATGAAATCGGTCTTTGGGGTCAGCCCGCGCTCGAATACGTACTTGGCAAAACACCGGATGCCGTTGCCGCAGGTCTCCGCCTCGGAGCCGTCGGCGTTGAACATGCGCATCGTAAAGTCAGTGGCCTGGCCGGGAAGGATGAGGATGATGCCGTCCGAGCCCGCGCCAAGGTGACGATGGCTCATGCGGCGGGACAACTCGGGCCAGTCGACGCCCGGATACTTGTCGCCCTCGATGAATAGATAGTCGTTCCCGAGGCCGTGCATTTTCGTGTAGCGGATGTTCATGTCAGTCCAATTCGTTGGGGAGGGGACTGCCTCCGCGCTTCGCCCGGCAGTTTGGGCGGAATGCGGCTGGCTGTCCCCGGCGTTCATTTATCCAATCGCCGCCTCGACCAGCTTGCCCAGCAATTCGGACAGGGAAATCCCCGCGGCGGCGGCGGCTTGGGGAAACAGCGAGGTTTGGGTCAGGCCGGGGATCGTGTTGATTTCGAGCCACACGATGTCCTCTCCTTGGATGATCATATCACTGCGGCTAAAACCCCGACAACCCATGATCTCATGCGCACGCACCGCGATCTCCTGGGCCCGGTCGCGCATGGCGTCGGGAATCTGGGCCGGGGTGATTTCCTGGGTGGCCCCGGCGGTGTACTTGGCGTGGTAGTCGAAGAAACTCGACGTGACCGGGCGAATCTCCGTCAACGGCAATGCGATCGGGCGTTCGTTGTCGACGACATCCAGCACGGCGCAGGTCACCTCGGTGCCGGAAACGAAGCGCTCGACCATGACCCGTTCGCCGTAACGCAGGACCAACTCGACTCCGGCAGCCAATTCCTCGCGCGTTTTCGCGATGGCCATCCCGAGACTCGAGCCCAGCCGGGGGCTTTTCACAACGCAGTGGAAGCCGATTTCCGCGACGGCATGCCGCAGCGCTTCCTCGTGGTCTGCGTCCCACTTTGAGGCGATCCACTCGATCTGCTTCGCGACGGGAATCTGCCAGTAGGCCGCGAGGGCCTTTGCCCGGGTTTTGTCGATGGCGATTGCGCTGGCCGAACAACCCGAGCCCGTATAGGGAATGCCGAGCATATCTAGCATCCCCTGGATGCGCCCGTCTTCCCCGAAGGGTCCATGCAAGGCGATGAATACGCAATGGGCATGGAGGGTCTTCAGTTTTGCGACCGCTTCATAGACGTCGATCGGATCGTCGGGATGGTCCGGGAACAGCCATTCGCCGGCCTGGGTGATGGTCACGGGGGTCACGTGATACCGCGCCGGATCCAAGTGCTTCGTCACCATCGCCCCGGAATTCAGCGATACCTCGTGCTCCGCGCTGACCCCGCCCATGAGCACCACGACATGCGTCTTGCCTTTCATTCGCGCCCTTTCGTCCCCGGCCATTCCGGTACCACCATATATGCCTCGTCGACTGAATTGTATCCATCCACCGTCCACGAACTGTCCCGGATCGGGAATCCCTGGGTCGAAAAGCGGCCACATGCTTGCTTATCCAAGGCCCCTTTCGCAAACTTTGAGCCGAAGACCACCGGTTTGTCCCATGCAGTAAAGGAATTTCAGACCCGGTGGATCCACTCCAGTCCGAATCCTGCCCTTGAACCCCGGGGCCGAATGATGTAAAACCACCTCGCTGAGGGTGCGCTTGGCCACTTCCGTGGCCGCAATCGTGCGCATGGCTCCACCGGACAAGTTCCGGGTTTAATCGCCCTAAAAACAGAAGGACATCAAAATGACATTGACCAAGAAGGCCCGTGTAATTCTTTCCCTGGCGCTCCCGGTGGCCCTTGTCGGCTTGGCGGGCTGTTCGCCCGCCGAGCCGCCTGCGGAAAATGCAGGCGCCGCTCCGGTCGAAATGTCCGCCGCGCCGGCAGCACCGGAAGCTCCTGCGGCTGAAACGGCGGAGACGTCAACGACGGAGGCCGTAGCATCGGCGGCCCCCGCGCCCGCGACTCCCGCGCCCGCGACTCCCGCGCCCGCGACTCCCGCGCCCGCGACTCCCGCGCCCGCGACTCCCGCGCCTGCCCCCGCGGCGGCTGGGGCCAAGGTGAGCGGGACCGTCAAGTTCGACGGCCCGCGTCCCGTGCGCAAGGAAATTGCCGCCGAGAGCGACCCGAAGTGCCACGAGACCACGCCGATCCTCACCGATTCCGAGATGGTCAGCGAAAACGGGGGCGTGCAATTTGCCTTCGTATCGGTTTCGAATGCTCCGGCGGGCGACTATCCCGTCCCTGCGGAGAAGGCCGTGCTCGACCAGAGGGGTTGCATGTACTCGCCCCACGTCCTTGGAATGCGCACCGGGCAGGACCTCGAAATTGTCAACGGCGATCCGACGACCCATAACGTCCGCAGTTTCTCGAAGGCCAACAAGGTCTTCAATATTGGTCAACCCAAGGACACCGCCCCGCGCATCAAGAAGTTCGACAAGGCCGAGAACGAAATCAAGATGAAGTGCGACGTCCACCCCTGGATGCAGTCCTACATTTTCGCGATGGAGCACCCCTTCTTCGCGGTAACCGACGCCGAGGGCGCGTTTGCCATTCCGGGCCTCCCCGCCGGAACCTACACGCTGTCAGTGTGGCACGAACGGTACGGCAAACAGGAATTGCAGGTGACGGTGAGCGGCGATGTCGCGGATGCGAATTTCACGTACAAGCCATAAAGGAGACCGGGCCGTGGGCAGGATGATTCGTAGCGTGTGGCGTGGTTTCATGGCGTTGTGCGTCATGGCTCCGATGGCGTCGTGGGCCCAAGACGCGCCTTTGCCCGCGGTCGCGTTGGGCGAGCGGCTCTTCGGCGATGTACGGTTCAGCAATCCGGGCAGCCAGTTCAGCACCTCCTGTGCCTCATGTCACACGCCGGTAACGGGCCCGAAAGGCCCGCGCAGTTTTACGGACTCCGAGCCGCGTAGTCTCATTCCCTCGTCTGAAAAAGGGGCCAAGTTGACGACGTTGCGCAATGCACCGACGCTGATCGGCGCGGGGAAACTTACCCGGTTCGATTGGGACGGCCAGTACGATTCGCTCGAGGCGCTTGTGCGCGACAAGATGACGGGCGTCCAATTCGGCTGGTTGCCCGGGGAATCGGCACGGGCACTGGACGAGATTCACACCGTCCTGCAGAACGACAACGGGGAGTTGGCGGCGACCAAGATTCCATACGCGGCGGAATTCAAGACCGCGCTCGACGTCGATGTCGCCTCCGTCTCGCGCGACGAACTGCTCGCCGCGTCGGCCAAGGCCATCGCCGAGTATGTCGCCACCCTCGCGCCCACGCGCTCCGCGCGCTACGACGCCTTCGCCTTCCTAAATCGAATTAACCCCGCCGTCGCCGTCGCCGACGGGGACACCCCCGTGGATTTTGCCGGACGTCTCTTCGGCCGCCTGATGAACCAGGAAGGCCGGCAGTCCGTGAAGGCCCCGCTCGACTTCGATATGCTGGCCTACAAGGGACTGAAGATTTTCTTCGGCATCGACGGCATGGAACACCAGGGGAATTGCGTGGCCTGCCACTATCCGCCCGACTTCACCGACAATCTCTTCCACAACACGGGGGTTTCGGGCGAGGAATACGATTCCCTCCACGGACCCGGGTCCTTCGGAAAGTATCTCGCCAACCTCAAGGCCCCCTCGGACGCGACGCGCGCACGCCCCGACAAGGCCGACCCCTCCAAGGCCGACCTCGGGCATTGGAATTTCGCCGGCCCGGCCTCCCCGTTGCGCAAGGAAGGCGAAGCTGAGGAGTTTTTCCAAGCGCGTATGCGGGCGGCCTTCAAGACCCCGGCGCTCCTCAATCCGGCATTGACCGATCCGTACATGCACAACGGCGCCTACGCCACGACCGAGGATGCCTTGCGCCAAAAAATGCGGGCCGGACAGGCCGCGCGAGAATCAAAGGACACCACGCTCGATCCCGAGATGGCCCTGGTCAATATTTCCGAAGACGACATTCCGGCGCTCGCCGCCTTCCTAAACATGCTGAATGAGGTGGGCCCTGACGATTACAGGCACCTGATCGCCGACGGCACGCACACCCTCGATGGGCCGTTCGAGTAGACGGGACTGGACGTTAAAGTGAGGGTTTGTCAGCCATGACCATCGCGATTCGAGTTGAAAAAGATGAGGACCAAATTCTTGCGGTCTACGCCACGATCCGCGAGGGTCAGGTTGCCAGGACCGTCGAAATTGTCGAGGGGGCTTGTTATGCCGACGAGGATGCAAATGGAAATCTTCTGGGTGTCGAAATGTTGGCCCCAGGCAAACTAAACATCTATGTGCCGGCCGTGGCGGAACACTATCCGGACGAAGAGGTTGAAAAGGCCTTGAATTTGGCCTTGGAGAATGTGCGTCTCTGATCTTTCACTCCCTTCCCCGAAAATCGCAAAGTTGCCGACCGCCAAATCCGCTTCCCCTGCAGCAGATTTTTCGCGGCGGGTACGGCGTTTTGCAGGGTCTTGCCCTTTTATGGTAGAGTTTCCAGCCTGAACGCCGTAATTGCGGTGTCTTCCCCATCTGACCGTAACCCCCCGAAAGGCCCCGCGTTGAGAACGCCCGTAATCGCCGGCAACTGGAAAATGAATCTGTTGTCCGGGGACGCCGTGGCACTGGCGTCGGCGTTGAATTCGGCCCTGACGGATGCGTCGGCGGTGGAAGTCATCGTGTGCCCCGTGTTCACGGTGTTGGCGGCAGTGAGTCAGGCCCTAAAGGGCGGGCGTGTCGCGGTCGGCGGGCAAAATTGCTACCACGATGCCTCGGGCGCGTTCACGGGCGAGATTTCGCCGCAGATGCTGCACGACGCCGGGTGTACATGGACCATCGTCGGCCATAGCGAGCGGAGGCAGTTGTTCGGCGAGGCCGATGCGCTGCTGAACCGCAAGTTGAAGTTTGCCTTGGCGTCTGGGCTCAACGTGATGTTCTGCGTGGGCGAGACCTTGGACGAGCGCAAGGGCGGTATGATGGAAACGGTGCTGCGGCAGCAGGTCTCCGAAGGCCTTTCCGGATTGACGGAGGCGGAGTTCGCGAACACGGTCATCGCCTATGAGCCCGTTTGGGCAATCGGGACCGGGGTGACCGCAACGCCGGAACAGGCGCAGGACGCCCACGCCTTCGTGCGCGGATTGGTGAGGGGACAATTTGGTGCAACCGTTTCCGATGGGTTGCGTATTCAATATGGCGGTAGCGTAAAACCGGACAACGCGGCCGACTTGCTGTCCCGTCCGGATGTCGACGGCGCCCTGGTGGGCGGTGCGTCGCTCAATGCCGAGGGCTTCGCCGCGATTGTGCGGGCGGGCGTGTCGGCGGCAACTCGTTGAAGGAGTTTGAAAGACAATGATTTGGGATATTCTTTGGTACGGGCTGCACTTCCTGTATGTGCCGTCCTGTTTGGGCCTGATCGTTATCGTGCTGCTCCAGAAGGGCAAAGGCACGGGATTCGCCGGGGCCTTCGGAACGGGCGGTGGAAATGACGCGGTGTTTGGTCCGCGAAGCAGCCAAAGCCTCCCCGTGCGAATGACCTACATCATGGCGACCGTCGTGATGAGCGTCGCGCTCATCCTGTCGCTCATCGCCGGTAGGGTTGGCAAAGGCGTTGCCCCCGAACTCGAAGATGTTGGTGACGGCACCGTCGCCGCGACGGCAAGCGGATTGGACGACTTGGGAATTGGAACGAAATCGGTGGATGCCGACCGGGCCACGCCTGCCCCAGTGCTCGCCCCTGCGGTGACCACCCCCATTACGATCGCCCCCGAAGCCGCGACAGTGGGCGCGGTGGAAACAGCCCCGGCAACTCCGACGGAAGCCGCGCCAGTTGAAACGGCGCCCGAGGCTGCGGTGCCCCCAGCGGAACAGCCCGCGCCCGAGGCCGAAGGCGCGCCTGCTCCAAGCGGTGAAACCACGCCGCAATAATCGTGAGTGTAAACTCGAAGGCCCAAGGCGCGTGCGTGCTTTGGGCCTTCTTTTTCATTCGGTAATTGGCAATTCGGGGACGGGCTACGAAATACGCCGGAAACAATCGACGGATTCACGATGGCCGTGCGCGTAATTCATGGCCCGTCGCCGAATTGCCCCGATTTACCAGAGAGGATCACCCGTGGACAAAATCCTGATTCGTGGCGGCAATCCCCTCAAGGGGAGCGTTCAAGTGCGGGGGGCGAAGAATTCCGCGCTTCCCCTGATGGCCGCAGCCCTGTTGGCCGAGGAGACCTGCGTCCTCCACAACGTCCCCTGCCTGCACGATGTCTTCACGATGGACAAGATCCTCAGCGAAATGGGGATGGCCATCGACTTCACGGGCCGCACGATGACGATGGACCCCAAGGGGGTGTCGAGCCATGAGGCGCCCTACGAACTCGTCCGCAAGATGCGCGCGTCCTTCTTCGTGCTCGGACCCTTGCTCGGTCGCTTCTCCAAGGCAAAGGTGTCGTTGCCGGGCGGCTGCGCCATCGGGACGCGTCCCGTCGACATCCACCTCAAGGGCCTCGAATCCCTCGGCGTCAAGATACGCATAGAGGACGGTTATGTCGTGGCCGAGGGAAGGCCGCAGGGCGCGAACATTGCCCTGGACTTCCCGAGCGTCGGCGCGACCGAGAACCTGATGTGCGCGGCCTCGAAGGCCCAGGGCGTCACGCGCCTCACCAACGTCGCGCGCGAGCCCGAGATCGTCGACCTCGCGAATTTCCTCAACGGCATGGGCGCGCAGATATCCGGCGCGGGCACGGACCTGATCACGATCCTCGGCGTGGACAGCCTCGGAGGAACGGAACACGTCGTGATCCCGGACCGCATCGAAGCGGGCACGCTACTCATCGCGGGCGTCGCGACGCACGGCGACGTAACCGTGCTCAACGCCGATGCGGACCACTTACCCGTGTTTCTGGACAAGCTCCGGGACATGGGCGCGGAGGTCGAGGTACACGGATCGCGTATCCGCGCGGCAGCGAAGAATGGGCTAAAAGCCGTCGACGTGTCGACGCAGGTGTATCCGGGTTTCCCGACCGACTTGCAGGCGCAGATCATGGCGCTGGCCTGCGTCGCCGAGGGCGCGAGCATCATCAAGGAAAACGTGTTCGAGAACCGCTTCATGCAAGTGGCCGAACTGACCCGCATGGGCGCGGTCATCGACGTGGACGGAAATTCGGCCGTGGTGCGTGGCGTTCCCAAGTTGAGTGGTGCCCCCGTCATGGCCAGCGACCTGCGCGCAAGCGCCGCGCTGGTCATCGCCGGCCTCGCGGCGACCAGCGGCGAAACGTCGATCACGCGCGTGTACCACATCGACCGCGGATACGAACGAATCGAGGAACGCCTCGCCTCGCTCGGCGCCGATATCCGCCGCGTCCGCGACGGACAGTAGAGCCTAGCGCCCCGAAGGGGCAAAATACGTCAGCCCAGGGCAACGCCCTGGGAAAGCGAACCCCAAATAAACATAAGCCCTGTATGGGCGGCCTAATTGCGTGCAGCACATTCAAATGCTCCATCATCGATACCCATTCCCGTGTACGTCCATACTGTCCATCAACGCCATTCAGACGTCCAATCCCCCTGGATAATCCCTACGCCATGCCAGTAGCCAAACTCACGATAACTAGCGCCGCCGATTTCGACGCCGCCCTCCGCCGCGTCTGCGGCCTCGTCGAAGGCGGCGGCACGGAACGCGTCCTCGCCGAGAAGACCGAGGCAACACGAGCCATCGTCGAAGACGTGCGCCAACGGGGCGATGCCGCCGTGGCGGAATACACCCAACGCTTCGACGGCACCACGCTCCGTCCCGACCAATTCGAACTGACCAACGCTGAGATCGACGCAGCCGTCGCGGGCGTGGACAAGGAACTCATCGCCGCCCTCGAGCGCGCGCACGCAAACATCCGCCGGTTTCACGGCAAAAATTTACGGCAATCGTGGGAAGAGACCCTCGAGGACGGCACCGTGCTCGGCCAGCGCATCACGCCCATCGAAAGCGTAGGCGTCTACGTGCCCGGCGGCAAGGCATTCTATCCGTCCACGGTTCTCATGAACATCGCCCCCGCCAAGGTCGCCGGGGTACGCGAAATCGTCATGGTGTCGCCGCCATCCTATCAAGGCAGCATTCATCCCGTGGTCCTCGCGGCGGCGCGGATCGCCGGCGTCGACCGCGTGTTTCGCATCGGCGGGGCGCAGGCCATCGCCGCGCTCGCCTACGGCACCGCGACCGTCCCGAAGGTCCTGAAGGTCACGGGACCCGGCAACACCTTCGTGGCGTTGGCCAAGCGACTGATCCAGGACGTCTGCGCCATTGACACCGAGGCAGGCCCCTCCGAGGTGACCGTCATCGCCGACGAACACGCGGACCCCGCCCGGGTCGCGGCGGAAATGTTGGCCCAGGCGGAACACGACGAAGAAGCGTGCAGCATCCTCGTGACCACCTCCGAGGCATTGGCCGACAAGACGAATGCCGTCATCGAGGCCGAGTTGCCGAAGTTGTCGCGCGAAAAGATCATCCGCGCATCGCTCGATGGAC
>CANKTP010000042.1 GCA_947486375.1 Candidatus Hydrogenedentota bacterium
CGGTTGATTATGGTTCCAGTGCTCCCATTGGCGCCGGTCGCGCCGACGAAGCGGACCATGCCGAGCGCCGAACCTTGGTCGGCGGACCCTATCGTGATGTCCGCCGTCAGGGTGTAGGTGCCGGTGTCGATGTAGACGATGTCGCCGGGTCCGAGGTCGTAGGTATCGATGATCGCCTGCACGGAGAGTTTGGGCGTGGCGGCACTTATCCCGTCGTTCGCGGTGGCGCCGATGGCGGTGCAATACTCGTCGTTCGTCGTGGACGTATTGTTGACGTAGTAATTGGCGGCGTGGGCGAGGGGCGCGGAAAGGGACATAGCCGCGATCGCGATCAAGACTCCGGCAATCTTGCGCATGCGTGTCTCCCCGAGGGCGTGCAGCAAACGGCCTGCGGCGACCCTTCTCATGAGCTTCATCCGTCCCCACGGATGGCATCCGTATGGGATGGTCGATGCGATCTATCGAGATATGATCATTTTGTATACGGCAAGCGATTCGCCGGGCGCACTATACCAGAGTCTTCCGCAATGTCCCCACCACCCGCCAGTACTATAGTACCCGGTATCTGCAGAATCTGCAAATCGAGGATCCGCCCCGCAGCAGGTGCTACCGGGTCTCCTGCGGCCGGTCCCCCTGTACTACCACCTGCCAGAATCTTGCTTTCGTACGCCGAAGTTCATGCGGCGGGTGCAGCCTGTCACGCATTATCTCGAATACGCCACCATTTTCAATCCGTGTTATCCGTGATATCCGTGGTAAAGAGCGGTCCTTTTTTTGACCACGGATAACACAGCGCAGCATAGCCGCAACCCAAAAAAATGACCACGGATAACGCGGATGCCACGGATAAAAAAGAACAAGGATTGAACCGCAAAGAACGCATAGAACGCAAAGAAAAGAACTGCCAGTCGAATGAGAATCTGCGAATGAAAACAAGATTCTGGCGGGTAGCAGTGCGGATGGCACGGATAAAAAATGAACCAGGGTTGAACCACAAAGAACGCAAGGGGCGCAAAGAATTTGACGATCGGTTGAAATGGACATTCGACCCCTGTTTGCAGCCCTGCCGCGCTGGGTGCTTCGTCCCCGCCTACCGCGGGCGGGGCTTTCCCGCCTCGGCGCAGATGGCGTCGAAGAGCGCCGACACCTCGGGGACGCCGTAGTCGGCGAAGTTCCTGGGGTTGGCCCAGAATTCCTTGAGGCGGCCCTTGCCTTCGCGCTCGTACATGACGATCTTGATCATCATCTGGGCCTTGTCGAGGCCGCGCACGAGGCGGGCCTCGGGGGTCGAGGCCTCGGCGAACTCCCGGTTGAGCGCGGCGTAGCGCGCCGGGAACCCGTCGAAGAGCGCCTCGGCGATGGCCTGCTCGGCGTGGTCCTTGGCCTCGCGGAGGTAGGCCTCGGAGACGGGCATGGGGATGTCCATGAGCCGCGCCTCGGGCAGGTCGTGGACGATCGCCATCGTCAGCGCCTTGTCCCGGTCGAAGCGGCCCGGGTAGGCGTCGACGAACAGCAACGTCATCAACGCCACGAAGTGGCTGTGCGCGGAGACCGACTCGGGCTCGGGCACGCCGCGAAGGACGTACCCCGCGCGGGCGATCCGGTCGAGCGGATGGATGTCCTCGAAGAGGCGGATGACGCGGCGGGCGAAGTCAGTCATTGAGGGGATGGGTGGAGGAGTTAGGAGTTAGGAGTTAGGAGCGCGAAGTGAGAATCGCGGAACGATAGGCATTGAGCAAGCGGGCAACTTCCTCACTCGCGTCCCAGAGATTACTGTCCTTGAAATAGTCCAAGTCGCGGGCCAGAATCAGGTAATAGCGGCATTCCTCGAGGGAGCCTTCGGCAATATTCAGATACCGCGCTTTGTCGGCCTTCGACTGCTTACGGAACCCCTCGGCGATATTCGCGGGAATTGAGATGGCCGCGCGGCGTAACTGCGAGGTCAATCCGAAGCGTTCCTCGCCCGGGAAGGATCGGCTCGCTTCATAGATCGCGAGTACAAACCCATGGGCCTTTTGCCACACAATCAAGTCTTGGAACGACTTGGCCGGCGACCGGGTGCCACGACCCGCGCGGCCCGATTCTAACTCCTCGCTACTCACTTCCAACTCCTCCCTAAATACTCGGGTCATCGTCGGCATGGATCAATCGGTGGAGGGCCTCGACGCCGTGCCGGCCCATCGGGCCGTAGCTCTCGTCGCCGAGAAGGTCGAGCCGGTCCTCGAATTGTTCGACATGGTGCAACACGGGTTCCCCGTGGGGAACGCGATCGGCGTACTGGCCATGCGGCAACTCCCGGGGCGTATACGACCGGATGCTGCGCGCGGGTTCGTCGCGGCGAATCAAGCGCGGCGAGACTTGCCCGCCCATGCGAACATCGGCGGAGACCGGTCCCGCCGCGGCCGCGTGCGGCGTCCCATGCGTCCCATGCGCCCCCGGAGATTCCGCGGGTTCGCCGGCGCCCGTCGCCGCCGGGCCGGCCATGTCCCCGGCCTGCGGCCCATTCGCGCGCGGTCCCGCAAAATACATCGGCTCTTCCCCCGCCGCTTCGGAATCGGCGGCATGCTCGCGGGGCTTCTCGCCCCGTTCCGCCTCCGCGTCGGGCCCGGACGTTGCGGGCGAATGCGCGAGCAATTCATCCATCGTACGCGAGGCCTGCGCCAAGGTTTCCCGCAGGGTGGTCAAGGCGTTCCCCCTCTGTCCCTGTTCATCGAGCCGGGCAGCCGTCGCCTCCAAGCGCCCCTCGAGCTCGCGGACCCGCGCGTTCGCCTCGGCTTGTTGTTCCACAACTTCGCACCGCAAGGCCTCGATCTCGTCGAGGCGCCGCCGCACCTGGTCCTTGGCGCTCTCGCGCTCGGACCGCGCCTGCACCATCGCCTCGCGAAGCCGTTCGGAGTCGGCCCGTTCGTTGGCCGCGTCCGCGGCGGCCAGGGCCAGTTGTTCCGCGCTTGCGGCCAATTGTTCCCGGACCGACCCATTCTCGTCGCGCAACTCCGCGAGCGCCGCGCGCAGGCGATCCATTCCCGTGTTGGCCTGTCCGATCATCGTGTTTAGCGCGGCATATCCCGCGCGCGCCTCGTCGCGCTCCGACTCCGCGGACGTCAGCAGGGCGTTCAACCGGGCGGCCTCGGCCTCGAGGCGGGCGTGGGCCTGTTCGAGCGCAAATAGGCGGGCTTCCGTTGCGGCCCGGTCGCCGCCCGGATCCGGCGGACCAGTGGCCCCTTCCGTCAATCGCCCGAAGCCCTCGCCCGCGAGCACGGCCTCGATCTGCCGGATCTCGCGAACCTGGAGTTTCTGTTCCTCCTGCGCCTCGGCGATCCGCAGCCGGCTCTTGTGTACCTCGTCAAGCAATTGCTCCGCCCGCGAGAGCAGCCCGTTCGCCTCCGACTTCGACCGCTCCGTCTCGGCCCGCGCCTCGGCCAATTCGCGTTCGAGGGCGGCGACCTCCTCGCCGCGGTCCGGGCGCGCCTGCAATTGCGCCAGCGCCTCGTCGAGACGTTCCTGGAGATGCTCATTCTGTTTGCGCAGGGCGCCCGCTACGCGGGTCGCCACGACGGACAAGGCGTTCTCGGCCCGCAGGTGTTCGCCTTCCTGCTCGAGCTCGACCGCCCGATCGCGCGCCGCGGCCAGCGCCGCCTCGAGCGCGGCCGTTTCGCGCAGGCGGCCTTCCGCGCTCTCGACCTGCGCCCGCAAGGTCTCGATCAAATTTCGTTGCCGCTCGATCACCGCGTGCGTTTCGCCGTCGAGTCGCTCCTCGAGCGCCTCGGCACGGCGGCGCGGACTCGCGGGTCCCAGCGGGATTCGTTCCGCCGCGCGAAACAGCGCGAGGAGGCCCTCGGGAAAATGCGTCAACGTGTCCGGTGGCGCCGACGACGCCGCGATGACGGCATGCCCGTGATCGAGAAACGCCCGCACGACCCCCTCGAGATCCGCGAGATTGTCCGTGAACTCGTCCAAATGATCCACGAGAAGGATTGCCGACGGGGCCCGCTCGAGCGGGCCGGGGTCGTGGATCAGGAGACGGACCTGCTCCGGGAAATCCGACGCGGTAATGTACGCGATCCCCGTCTTTTGGGACACCGCGCGCACTTGGTTGACGACCGCATAAAGCAGGTGGGTCTTACCCGATCCCTCGGGCCCCACCAGCAAGACAGGACATTTGCCCGGCGGCGCCGCGAGCAGCGCCGCCCCATGGCAAGCGTCAAACGCCGCATGGTTCGTGTCGTCGACCCGAAAGGTGTTGAAGCTAAACCGTTTCATGGCTCTGCCTTCTGTGGGTGCTGGCGTCCCCGGTTCCCCCGCACCCCAATTCGTGGTCGGGCAACTCAAGGCGCAAACCGGCGGCGGGCCAGTCAGGCGCGGATCCCCGTTCCTGCGCCACTGCACGTTAATTCTACCCCGAAGGGCCCGAAGTGTCAAATGTTTACCAGTGTGGTATCATCCCTTCACGCCGTTGCGAGGAGGCTTGGTAACGGTGCGACGGCTGGGGTATGTTTTGCCGGGCGGGTGGGGAACGGGCCGATTTTTCCTAGAGGCAAGGTATGCGCCTAGATATCGCCGCGCAGTCCGATATCGGACGGCGGAAAAAGTCGAATGAGGACTGCTATGCGCTCGTGCGCGAAGGCGCGACGGGCCTTCGCCTGTTCGAAGAAGGCGTTTTTGTCGTCGTCGCCGACGGCCTTGGCGGCCATGTGGGCGGCGAAATCGCCAGCAAATTGGCCGTCTCGAACATGCGCGACGCGGTCAAGGAACCGGCCCCCGTCCCCGTCGAGAACGCCGAAAGCGATCCCTACTTCGAGTTGCTCCGCCGGTACATGGTCGTCGCCAACAAGGCCGTGTTCCAGACGAACCAGGACCTTGTCTCCGAGGGAAAGCCAATGGGGACGACCTTGATCACGGGCCTCGTGTCCGATCGCCGGCTGCACATCTGCAACGTCGGCGACTCGAGGTGCTATCACATTCGCGACGGCGAGATCATCGGCATCACCGAGGACCACTCCTGGGTCGACGAACAGGTCAAGCTGGGCCTGATGTCAAAGTCCGAGGCCGAGATGGACGCCCGCAAGAACATCGTGACCCGGAGCATCGGGACCCACCCCGACGTGATCATCGACTCCTACCTGTGGCACATCGTCCCGGGCGACTGGCTCCTGTTTTGCACCGACGGTCTCGTCAACATGGTCCGCGACGCCGATATCAAGGGCGAGTTCCTAAAGGGTGGCGTGGCGGCCGACATTGCCGCGCGGCTCGTGAATTTGGCCAATGAGAACGGCGGCAAGGACAACATCACCGTGGTCGTCGCCAACGTCAGCCCCAGCCTCTTCCGCTTGGCCTATATGATGGGGCGCTCCTTCGTTCGCGCGCAGGGCCTCAAGTTGTTGTGGCTCCTCGTGACGCTTGCCTCCGGCTTGATTGGGTTTGCCGGCGGATATATCCTGCGCGACGCGGGCATCATCCTCTTCTGACCGCTTGCCCGGGCTCGGAACCAATGCGTCTTTCCTTTGTCGTGCCGGTATTTAACGAATGCGAATCCGTCGAGGAACTGGTCGGCGGAATCTTCGAGTACTGCCGTCCCCACGAGTGCGAGATCATTCTCGTCGACGACGGCAGCACCGACGGGTCCGGCGACGCGATTGACGGCCTTGCGGGCAAACACGCGGACATCGTCGCGATTCGCTTCGCCCGAAATCGCGGAAAGTCCGCCGCCCTCGAGGCGGGCATCCGGCGCGCCAGCGGCGATGTCGTCTTCACGATGGACAGCGACTTGCAAGACGACCCCAAGGAAATCCCCCAGTTCCTCGAAAAACTCGCCGAGGGCTACGACCTCGTCTGCGGATGGAAGGCGGTGCGCCTCGATCCGGGGCACAAGACCGTCCCATCCTTCTTTTACAATCGGATGGTTGCCCGCCTGTTCGGGCTACCTATCCACGACGTGAACTGCGGCTACAAGGCGATGCGCATCGAGGTGGCAAAGTCGCTGCGCCTCTACGGCGACCGCCACCGCCTGGTACCGGTCATCGCCGCGGCGCGCGGGTTTCAAGTCGCCGAAATCGCCGTCCGGCACCATGCCCGCCGCCACGGGAAATCCAAGTTCGGCATCGAGCGGTTCTCGCGCGGCGCGATCGACCTGGCCACGCTCTGGTTCCTCATCCACTACCGCTCGAGACCGGCGCATTTCTTCGGGTTGTGGGGCGCCGCCGCAATTCTCGCCGGCCTGGCGGCGGGCACCGTGTCGATCGCCTGCCTTGGCTCCGTCGCGGGGCTGGTACTGGGCACCGGCCTCGCCGTCGGCGGCGCGCTTTTTGCGGGCCTCGGCCTCATCGCGGAACTCGCCGTGTCCATCGCGGGCGAATCGGATCCGGACATCGGGGGCGGCCCGTAGCAGCCCGTGGTACGACCCTGTCTTTTTGTTGACTGCGCGGGACCGCGCCGCCTGCGCGATCGGCGGTGTATGGATCCGATTCGATCCGGGAGCTTTTAGGGGGGCTCTTCCGGTATTGGCGATCTTGCCTGCATGAAACCGGGGCATTGGAATTCTCCGTGTGTGCGAGGAGAAGGTAAACCCTAAATTCGGCAGTTGCGGGGACTGACTCCGCCTTTTGCCCGCCGGTTTGTCTGCCCGTCGTAGCTTCAGTGAAGGAGGGGGCAAAACGCGGTGCCTGTCCCTTACCCTTGCGGTGACCGCCCAGATTCTCGCAACATGATTGGCATGGGCAAGTTATACGCGGGACAGACTTTCAACTGCCGAATTCAGGTAAAACGGCCCCGCTCGCGGGGTATTTTTCCTAGCGTAGTTCCAGTCCAGAAATGACGCGGCAGGCATTTTCTCGAGCTCAGTATGTCCGATGCGAGGGGGTGATTTCGAGGCGCCAGCGCCCGGGCGCACTTTTCGGGGTGTCGTTTTCGCTTGTTGCGGTGTTTTTAGACAGGGCTACGCCGTGGACTGACACCTAAACTGCTTCGAGAGAGAGATCGTGTCTCTTGGGGCATTCTCAAAAGCCATTTTTCTCCAAATGTGCTCCGTTCTGTTTTGCCCGGCCTTTCTGGAAATCCCCGAAAGCTGGAATCCGGAAGACCCCGGCGATTGCGCGGGAATCGCTGGATACCGGTTTCGGAGTATGACGAGGATAATTAGATTACTAGTAATTTAGGATTGTAAAAATATAATTAAGTTGTCTTCTATATGAGTCGCTACACTAGGCTTTGCACGCGGTACTCGGTTTCGGCTCGATAGAAGCCCGGGCGCCCCTCCTGTACAATCGCCCGATCGCGAGGGAGGACCCTATGCCAGAGGATATCGTGCAGTACGCCGTGGACGAGTGCATCGCCACCCTTACCTTGAACCATCCCCGTAGACGGAACGCGCTATCGTCGCCCATGATGACGGCATTGCGAGTGTGCCTCGAGGCGGCGCGCGACGATGCGTCGGTGCGCGTGGCGATCATCAAGGCCAACGGCCCCGTGTTCAGCGCGGGGCATGACCTTGGCGAGTTGCATGGTCGCTGCGATAGCGACTACGCCGGGGTGTTCGATCAATGCACCCAATTGATGGAATCGATTCGGCTGCTTCCCAAGCCCGTCATCGCCCAGGTTGACGGGTTGGCCACGGCCGCCGGATGCCAGTTGGTCGCCACCTGCGATCTTGCCGTGGCGTCGAACACCTCCCAGTTCGCGACGCCCGGCGTCAAGATCGGCCTATTCTGCACCACGCCCGGCGTGGCCGTGGCACGCGCGATGACGCCGAAGAAGGCGATGGAAATGCTCCTGACGGGCGCGCCGCTCACGGCCGGGCAAGCCGAACGCGCGGGCTTGGTGAACGCCGTCGTGCCCGCGGGGGAGCTCGACGCGGCGGTGCGCGCCCTGGCGGGAAAGATCGCCGAGGCCAGCGCCCAGACCCTCGCCATCGGCAAGGAGGCCTTCTACCGGCAGATCGAGTTGGATCGCCCCGCCGCGTACGCATATGCCGGCGAGGTCATGGTCAGGAACTTGCTCGCCGAGGACGCCATCGAGGGAATTTCCGCCTTCATCGAGAAGCGCAAACCCACGTGGAGGCATTGAACCGGGACAGGGATCGGGAGGGGCCTCTGGAGTATTCCGGCGGTCGCATGCCTGAAGGTCATCACGCGCGCGGGTACAGGTCGCGCATCGGCCACGAAGCCGCGAGCGGCCGTCAGGCCTTGACGCAGGCCACCAGGCGGCCCGGGCGGACGTCCCGCAGATCCGGAACGGCGGCGGAACAGCGCGGCTCGGCGACGGGGCACCTCGGATGGAACGGGCAGCCGCCGGGGGGATTCATCGGCGAGGGCGGATCGCCGCGCAGGATGATGCGGTGGCGCTGGCGCTCGAGCGCCGGATCCGGCAAGGGGGCCGCGCTCAGCAGCGCCTGGGTGTAGGGGTGCATGGGATTGCCGAAAACCTCGCTCGCGGGTCCCTGCTCGACCACCCTCCCGAGATACATGACGGCAATCGTCTTGGCCACATGGCGCACGACGGCGAGATCGTGCGAGATGAAGATCATCGTCAGCGATTCGTGCCTGCACAGATCGGCGATGAGATTGAGTATCTGGGCCTGCACCGAGACATCGAGCGCGGAGACCGGCTCGTCGGCGATGATCAGCTTCGGCTTGAGGGCGAGCGCGCGGGCGATTGCGATGCGCTGGCGCTGGCCGCCGGAAAACTCGTGCGGATACTTGCGGACCGCCGCGGCGGGCAAGCCGACCTTTTCCATCAAGGCCGCGACCGCCCGGCCGAGGCCTTCGCGCGAGACCCTGCCGTGCGTCAGCATCGGCTCGGCGAGCGTGTCGAATACGGTCATGCGGGGATTCAGCGAGGCGTAGGGGTCCTGGAAAATCATCTGCGCCTCGGGCCGTATCGCGCGAAGTTGCCCGCGGCTGAGTTCGCCCAGGTCGTTTCCATCGAGAATGACCGTGCCCCCGGTCGGGGGGATAAGGCGTAGCAAGGCCCGTGCGAGCGTCGACTTGCCGCAACCGGATTCGCCGACCAGGCCCAGAACGTCGCCCTCGCGCAGGCGCAAGGTGACCCCATCCACGGCCTTGACGGTGCCGACGCGGCGCTCGATGAACAGCCCCTCGCGCACCGGGAAATGCACCTTGAGGTCCCGCGCCTCGAGCACGAACTCGCTCATCGTTCACCCGCCTGCACGCGCACGCAGGCGCTCGCATGCTCGTCCCCAAGCGGCTTCAATTCGATGGGCGAGGAGGTGCAGACCGGCGCGGCACGCTCGCAACGAGGCGCGAACGCGCACCCTTTGACGGCCTTGGACAAATCCGGCGGCATGCCGGGAATGGTGTACAACTCGCCGCCGCCGACGTGCGCCGCGGGAAGGCTTCGCAGCAAGGCCTCGGTATAGGGGTGGCGCGGCCGGGCGAAGAGGGCGGGCGCGGCCGCCGACTCGCAAATCCGGCCCGCATACATCACCAAGACCCGATCGCAGGTCCCCGCGACGACCCCGAGGTCGTGCGTGACGAGGATGACCGCCATGCCCAGTTCCCGCTGCATGCGCTTGATAAGATCGAGAATCTGCGCCTGCACGGTGACGTCCAGCGCGGTCGTGGGTTCGTCGGCAATGAGCAACTCGGGCCGCGTAATCAGCGCCATCGCGATCATCGCGCGCTGGCGCATCCCGCCGGAAAATTGGTGCGGATAGGCCTTCATTCGCCGCGCCCCATCCGGGATGCCGGCGAGGTCCAGCATCTCGAGGGCGCGTCCCCGCGCCACCGTCCTCGAGGCCCCCTCGTGGACGCGCAACGGCTCCATCAACTGGTCGCCGATCGTCATGAACGGATTGAGCGCCGTCATGGGATCCTGGAAGATCATCCCGATCCGCCGTCCTCGAATCCGCCGGAGCTCCGGCTTGCGCAGCGCGAGCAGGTCGACCTTTCCGAACATCGCCCGCCCGCCCTCGATCCGGCCCGGTGGCATCGGAATCAGCCCCAACAACGAATAACACGACACCGATTTTCCGGAACCCGATTCGCCGACAATCCCGAGCGTCTCGCCCTTCTCGACGGAATACGAGACCCCGCTGACGGCGCGCACCACCCCGTTTCGAGTGTGAAACGAGACTTGGAGGTTCTCGACGGTCAGCAGGGGCATGGCGGTTGGAATCGCCTCACAATCCGGTTACACGCGCGCGGCGAGCTCGAGGATAGACAAGTTGGCCCCACGGTACAAGGCTCCGTTTCGCCGGGTTCGGACTCCGCTTCCGGGACCGTCCTGGCGCACCCGCAATGCTGTTGCAATCCCCCGCGACACGGAACGGGCCGCCGGAAATCGGTTCTTGATGGCGTTCCGCGACGGCTGCCAGGGGGCGGCCTTTCCGGGAATTCGAAACCTCAAAGAAGCTCCGCGATCTGGACGGCGTTGTACGCCGCCCCCTTGAGCAGGTTGTCCGAGACGATCCACATGTCGAGCGCCGAGGGATGCGAGAGGTCCTCGCGGATTCGGCCCACATAGGTGTCGCCCTTGCCGGCGGCGTTGACCGCGAGCGGATACAACTGGCGCGCGGGATCGTCCTGGACGACAACTCCCGGCGCGCGCGACAGGATCTCTCTCGCGCGGTCCGCGGTGAGTTTCTCTTTCGTCTCGACATTGACGGATTCGCTGTGCCCCGTGTGGACCGGCACCCGCACCGTCGTCGCGGTCAGGCGAATCGAGTCGTCGCCCATGATCTTTTTCGTCTCGTTGATCATCTTGATTTCTTCGGTGGTGTAGCCATTCTTGTCAAAGGCGTCGCCCTGCGGAATCTGGGGGATGCAATTGAACGCGATGGGGTGCGGGAATATTTTGCACTCGGGGGTGCGGCCCTCGAGTACGGCCCGCGTCTGCGCCATGAGTTCCTCGAGCGCGTTGACCCCCGCGCCGGACACGGCCTGGTAGGTCGAGACGACAACGCGAAGAATCGTCGCGGCGTCGTGGAGGGGTTTCAATACGCAGACCAATTGGATGGTCGAGCAGTTCGGGTTGGCGATGATGCCCTCGTGATGCTTGGCGGCCTCGGCGTTGACCTCCGGGACCACCAACGGGACCTTGGGATCCATGCGCCAGGCGCTCGAGTTGTCGATGACCACGCAGCCGGCCCTCGCCGCGATGGGAGAGAATTTTTTGCTCGTTCCCCCGCCCGCGCTGAACAGCGCGATATCGACGCCCTTGAACGAATTCTCGTCCAGGACCTCGACGGGGATTTGTTCTCCGCGAAACGCCAGGAACTTGCCGCGCGAGCGCTCGGAGGCCAGCAGCTTCAGTTGTTTGACCGGAAAATTGCGCTCGACGAGGGTCTCGAGCATGCGCGTTCCAACGAGGCCAGTGGCCCCGGCCACGGCAACGACCTTTCCTGACATGGGGGCTATTCCTTTGAGGGTGTCCGTTTAAGTGAACATAGAAAAAGGGGCCGGCGATGCCGCCGGCCCCGGGTGAATCGTTTTCGCGTTCGCGGGAACTACCCCGCTGCGGCGTCGATCGCCTGGGCCAGCACGGCCTTGGATGTGACGCCGACGAACCGCTTGGCCTCCGTGCCGTTCTTGAACACCACCAGGGTCGGGATGCTGGACACGCCGAAGCGTTCCGCGATTTCTCCCTCGTTGTCGATGTTGATCTTGGCGACCTTGGCCTTGCCCGTGTAGTCCGTGGCAAGCTGCTCGATCGTCGGGGTAAGCATCTTACACGGCCCGCACCACTCCGCCCAGAAGTCGACGAGGGTGACCCCGTCCTTGATTTCCGAGTCAAAGTTCGAAGTGGTGAGTGTCAATGCGTTGCCCATGTTGAAGTCTCCTTGGGGTTGCGGATGCCGCCCTTGACCCGCGCATATGCGCACTGGCGCGGAGGGGCAGGGCGGCAAGTATAGGAAATCGAACGTGCCGGGGGCAAATCAGGGCGCCCAACGCCCCGGCGTCTTGTGTTCTAATACGAAACCGCCGGGGACCACGGCCTATTCCATGTAGTTCCGGGGGGTTGACTTTTTTGCGGCGATCGCGTAAATATTTCGGTGCATTCGATGGGTTGAGGATGTCACGGAAGAACTGAGGTGAACCAAGTGTACGCAATTGAGACCCGCGGATTGGCCAAGATATACCGGGGTCGCATCGGCCGGCCCGCTGCCCCTTCGCTCGATGCGCTGGACTTGACGGTCGGCTCGAACGAGATTTTCGGATTCCTTGGCCAAAACGGCGCGGGCAAGACCACGACGATCAAGGTGCTCTGCGGGCTGATCCGGCAGACGCGCGGGACGGCGGCGGTGTGCGGGATCGACGTGCGCCGCCGCGAGGCCCGACAGTCGCTTGGCTATCTTCCCGAGAACCCGTACTTCTACGAATACCTGACCCCGCGCGAGACCATCAATTTCTACGGGCAGATCGGCGGGCTCGGGGCAAAGGAACGCGAGCGGCAATGGGGTTCCATCTCGGAGTTGCTCGATCTCCGGGAAATCGCCGGCCAGCGGGTCCGCGGCTTCTCGAAGGGGATGCGGCAACGCCTCGGGTTCGCCGTCGCGTTGGTGGGCGATCCGGCGGTCCTGATCCTCGACGAACCGATGAGCGGGCTAGACCCCTTGGGCAGGCGCCGCATTCGCGAGCTGATGCTCCATCTGCGCACGCAAGGGAAGACCGTTTTCTTCAGTTCGCATGTGCTGGGCGATGTCGAGCAGATTTGCGACCGGGTCGCGATTCTGTCGAAAGGACGCCTCGTCGTGCAGGGGCGTGTCGACGAGTTGCTCAGCCGCCGAGTCACCCATGTCGAGGTGATCGCATCGGGACTCCCGGAGACCGTGGACAGCGAAATCGCCGCGACGGCCGTGAGTTCGCGTAACTCAGAAGAAGGACGGCACTTCGTTTTACCCGATCTCGCCCGGGCGAACGACGCCGTGCGGCGCGTTCATGCCGCAGGCGCCTCGCTCGTCGAATTTTCCCCGGTCAGGGAAAGCCTCGAGGACTATTTCCTCCGCCTGCAGGAGCGCAAGCCATGAGAATCGCCGCCGTCGCCATGAACACCTTTCGCGAGGCCGTCCGCGACAAGGTCCTCTACGTGTTGCTGTTTTTCGCCGGGGCGACGATCCTCGGATCGAAGGCCCTCGGCTGGGTCAGCGTCGGCCAGGACGAAAAAATCATCATCGACATCTCGCTTGCCGCCACGTCCTTGTTCGGCGTGCTGATTGCCGTGTTCGTCGGCACCAGCCTGGTCTACAAGGAAATCGACAAGCGCACGATTTACACGATCCTCAGCCGGCCCATGTGGCGCTACGAGTTCGTGCTCGGAAAATACCTCGGCCTGGCGATGCTCATCGGCGTCGTGACCCTCGTCATGGCCGCGATGGCCGCCGCGTACATCGCCGTGATGGGCGGCCATGTGGGCCTCACCTATCTCCAGGCCGTGCTCCTCATCTACTGCCAGCTCCTGCTGGTGACCGCATTGTCGGTCTTGCTGTCCTCGCTCACCTCGCCCATCCTTGGCGCCATGATCGTCTTCTCGTGCTACGTGCTCGGCCACGCCACCGGCATCATGATCAACATGCCCCCGCGATTCGACGGGACCTTCGTCAAGTCCGCCTTCGAGACGGCCTACTACGTCATCCCCAATCTGTCCCACTTCAATATCCGGGCCGAGGCGGCCAACGGGGCAACCGTGCCGGGGACCTACGTGCTGTGGACGATGGCCTATGGGGCCGCCTACACCGCATTGCTTCTCGTGCTCGCGGCCTTCTCCTTCGAGAACAAGGACGTCTGACGTGGTCTTCCGCTGGCTCATCGCCGTGCCGTTGCTGGCGCTCCTCACCGTCGGGTTCTCGCGGGTCGCGCAAGATCGCATGGAGGCCCTGCGCGAGGAAGCGAACGAGGAGGAGATGCTTTACCTCCCGAACCAGAACTTGTTGAATTATTTCACTGCGGGCATGAACAGCATCGTCGCCGATCTTTTATGGCTGCGGACGGTCGAATATACCGTCACCGAATTCCACAACGAGGCGCGCAAGTTCACCTGGCTCGAGCACATGCTGTCCACCATTACCCGGCTCGATCCCGGCTTCGAGGGGGCGTATGTGAACGGGGGTGCGCTGTTGGCGGCGATCGGCGCGGACGATGCCGCGTTGCGCCTCCTCAAGCCCGGCGTGATCGCGCTGCCCGGGTCGACCGACATCCCCGTCGAGGTGTTCAAGGTATACGTCCTGAACCGCCACGACCGGCCCGAGGCCCCCGTCATCGCCGGGCACTACCTGCGCATGGCCGCCGAAAGATCCGCCGACCCCGGCCAGCGCCAGTTCTTCCTCAACGTCGTCCACGGCTTGCAACGCCAAAACGGGCTTGCCCACGAGGCCCGGCGGATATGGGAAGATACCCTCAAGACCTCGCAAGATCAGGTCATGCGCGACATCGCCCGCGAGAAACTGATTGACCTTGCCATCAGGGACAACATGGCCGCCTTAAATCCCATCCTGGGGCAATACGAATCGCTCCGCGGGCGGAAGGCGGCCTCGATGCAAGAACTAGTCGAGGCAGGCCTGCTCGAGAAGGTCCCGCAAATTCCCGATCACGGCGAATACTTCATCGACTCGAGGGGCATCCTGCGAAATTCCGTCCTGCTCGAGGGGGACACGATCCAGTTGCGCGACTTCATCAATGCCCGCATCAGGACCTTCAAGAGGGACAAGGGGCGCTTCCCGGCTTCCCTCGATGAACTCTCGGCATGGGCCGAAAAACCGATTCCCGCGCACCCCTTCGAGGACCGCGTGTGGGCCTACGACCCCGTCTCGGGAATGGTCGAATAGGCCGTCCCCGTGCCGTTATTCCGGCGTTCCCGCTCCGCGGGGCGCGATGGCGATTGAAAGTGCGCCGCCCGGGCGATTAATGTACGGTGCTGGGAAGCAGTCGCGCGGCGTATCGTGCCGCCCGCAACGTGGTCGAACCAAGGAACACCCATGAAACTTCGTTTTCTTTGTGTACTTGCCGCCTTGACGGTCATTGCACGCGCCCAGTCCGCGCCGGAACGCTTGAATGCCCTGCTCGACGCGGAATGGACCCACCAGATGACCGAGTTCCCGGAGTCGGCCACCTACACGGGGTTCCCCGGACAGAACCATCGCTGGGCGGACATGTCCCAGGCGGCCATCGACCGCCGCAACGAACACGCGCGCGCACTCTTGCCGCGTATCGATGCCATCGACCGGGACGCCCTGGCCGCGCCGGATCGGCTTAACTTCGACTTGTTCCGGCGCGAGGCCGCCGAGGCGATCGAGGGCCAGGCCTTCCCGGAGGTCTACCTGCCCGTGAACCAGTTGAGCGGGGTCCAGCAGGACCTCGCGGCGATGATATCGAGGATGCCCGCCGCGGACCGCGCGGATTACGACGACATCCTCGCGCGGCTCGAGGCGGCGCCAGCGCGAATCGAACAGGAAATCAATCTCATGAAGCGGGGCCTCGAGCTAGGCGTGACCCCGCCCAAGGTCACCCTGCGCGATCTGCCCGAACAGGTGAGGAACCAGTTCGACGGCGAGCCGGAACGGGGCCCGTTCTTCGAGCCATTCACCGCGATGCCCGGCTCGATTCCCGAGGCGGACCGCGCCGCAATGGCCGCCGCCGCCAAGAAGGCCATCGCGGAAGGCATCGTGCCCGCGTTCGAGCGCTTGCACTCGTTTCTCGTGGACACCTACATTCCGAACGCGGTCGAATCCATCGCGGCCATCGACCGTCCCAACGGGAAGGCATGGTACGAATACAACGCCCGGGTGCGCACGACCACGAACAAGACCCCGAGGGAAATCCACGAGCTCGGATTGTCCGAGGTCAAACGCATTCGCGGCGAGATGGACCAGGTCATCGAGTCCACGGGCTTCAAGGGCGACTTCGCGGCCTTCTGCGAGTATCTTCGGACAGACCCGAAGTTTTATTTCACCTCGCCCGGCGACCTGATGATGGCGTATCGCGACATCGCCAAGCGTATCGATCCCGAACTGATGAAGCTTTTCGGGAAGTTGCCGCGAACGCCCTACGGCGTGCTCCCCGTCCCGTCGTACGCCGAAAAGTCGCAGACGACCGCGTACTACATGTCGGGATCGCCCGAGGCCGGAAGACCCGGGTACTTCTATGCGAACTTGTATAACCTGGACACGCGGCCCAAGTGGGAGATGGAGGCCTTGACCGCCCACGAAGCGGTGCCGGGACATCATCTGCAGATCAGCATCGCGCAAGAACTCGATGGAATTCCCGCGTTTCGCCGCTATGGGGGGCCCACGGCCTTCGTCGAGGGCTGGGGACTCTATAGCGAGAGCTTGGGAGCGGACATCGGCCTCTACAAGGATCCGTACAGCCGATTCGGCCAGTTGACCTACGAGATTTGGCGCGCCGTGCGCCTCGTGGTCGACACGGGGATGCATGCATTCGCATGGACCCGGCAACAAGCCATCGACTTCTTCGCGGAGAACAGCAGCAAGCCGCTCCACGACATCACCGTCGAGATTGACCGTTATATCGTCTGGCCGGGACAGGCGCTCGCCTACAAAATCGGCGAGCTAAAGTTCAAGGAATTGCGCGAGCGGGCGCGCGTGGCACTGGGCGAAGATTTCGATCTCCGCGCGTTCCACGACGCCTGCCTCGAAAACGGGGCCCTGCCGATGGACGTCCTCGAGGAACGGATCGACGCATGGCTCGCGCGCCAGGCAAAAGCCGACTAAACCGGCGGCGCCCCGGCGGGCCGCATGGCCGCCCGCACCGCCGCCTCCACTTCCTCCAGGCGAAAAGGCTTGCGTAACACCGCCGACACCTCCAGGGTGCCCAGTTCGGCTTCGACGCTCGAGTAGCCCGACAATATGAGGATGGGGATATCGGAATCGAATTCCCGGATTTCCCGGATGGCGGCCACCCCGTTCATCCGCGGCATTTCAACGTCCATGACGATAACGGAAAACCGCAGCGCCTTCGCCATGGACACCCCCTCGGCGCCGTCTTGCGCGACGCGCACATCGAAGCCCCTCTCCGAAAACCACTTGAAAAGGACGTCCCGGATGATCTGCATGTCATCCACGATCAGAATCTTTGGCAATTCCACGCGGATCCCCCCTTCGGTGCAAGGCATCTTGGGATGCCGCATTGTGTTCTTCTAGACATTGTACCACCACATGGATAAAAACGCGAATGCCGATGTATATCGCAACGCAATACGGGATATGCGTGCTTGATACTTCACCCTGACTCCGCCGCAATCGGCTGCCATTATTTGCTAGACGCTTAACGGTTAAATGTGGTACAATCTTTTCCGTAATACCCACTTGCCGATCTCGATGCCACGGAACCATGATGACCCTGACCCAGGATTCCTCCTTCTTGCAGGGCGTGAATCGCTCCTACGACCGCGCCGTATCCGCCATGAATTTGCCGCCCGGTTTGGCGGAAAAGATAAAGCTGTGCAACTCGGTTTTCATGGTCCGCTTCCCCATTGGGTTTCGCGGGCGCTATGAGGTATTCACCGGTTGGCGCGCCGTCCATAGCGAACACCGCCTGCCCGTCAAGGGAGGCATTCGATATGCCCCCTCGGTCAATCAAGACGAAATCGAGGCCTTGGCGGCCCTCATGTCGTTCAAGTGTTCCTTGGTGGAGGCGCCGTTTGGAGGGTCGAAAGGCGGGTTGTGCATCGACCCGCGAAAATACGACCGGGACTCGCTCGAACGCATCACGCGGCGCTTCACGATGGAACTCGCCAAGAAGGGCTACATCAGCCCGAGCCTGAATGTCCCCGCGCCCGACATGGGTACCGGGCCGCGCGAGATGTCGTGGATCGCGGATACCTACCGCTCGATGCATCCCGAGGACATCAATGCACTGGCCTGCGTCACCGGAAAGCCCGTGACACAGGGCGGCATTGCGGGGCGGACCGAGGCGACGGGACGCGGGGTGCAATATGGCCTTCGCGAGTTCTTCCGCCACCCCGAGGACGTGAAGCCGACGGGCCTGACGGGCGGCCTGGCGGGAAAGCGGATTGTCCTTCAGGGCTTGGGCAACGTGGGCTATTACGCGGGCAAATTCCTCCAGGAGGAAGATGACGCCCAGATCATCGCAATCATCGAGCACGACGGCGCGCTGGTAAATGATACGGGACTCGATGTCGAGGCGGTGCGCCAGCATATGAACGAGCACAAGGGCGTCAAGGGGTTTCCGGGCGGCGCCTATGTCGAGGACGGCCTGTCGGTACTTGAGACGGAATGCGACATCCTGATTCCGGCGGCGCTCGAGGCGCAGATTACGTCGAGGAACGCGGCGCGCATCAAGGCGAAACTGGTGGCGGAGGCGGCAAACGGTCCGCTGACCTTCGAGGCCCAGGAGATTCTCCGCGAACGCAACATCACGGTCATCCCGGATTTCTACCTGAACGCGGGCGGCGTGACGGTCTCGTACTTCGAATGGATCAAGAACCTGTCGCACATCCGATTTGGTAGAATGGAGCGCAGGCTTGAGGAACTGCGCGGGACACAATTTGTCCAAGTCCTCGAGGAAATGACCGGAAAGCCCGTCCCGAAAGCTTGGGCCGATCGGCTCAAGCACGGCGCGGACGAGTTGGACTTGGTGCGCTCGGGCTTGGACGACACGATGCGGAAGGCGTACCAGGACGTCCATGAAGTGTTGCACACGCGGGAAGGCGTCGGCGATTTGCGGTCGGCGGCCTTCGTGGTGGCGATCGAGCGAATCGCCCTCGCCTACGCAGAAATGGGTATTTGAACCGAAACAGAAACAGAAAAAGGAAGTACGATGATTTTGAAACCCGAATGGGCCAACGCACGGCGCTTGAAGCCGTGGACGATCGGCGTAATTTGCGTCACCCACCTGCTGGCGCTCGCGGCGCCCTTCAGCTTCACCTGGACCGGCCTCGCGATGTTCGTCGTGATGTACTGGATTACCGGCGCCCTGGGCATCACCCTGTGTTATCACCGGCTGCTGACGCACCGGAGCTACAAGACCCCGAAGTTTGTCGAGTACGCGCTGACGTTTTTCGCGTGCAGCGCGCTGCAAGGCGGCCCCATTTCCTGGGTCGCGGCGCACCGGCTGCACCACAAGGAGTCTGACCAGGAAAAAGACCCGCACACGCCGGCCGAGGGCTTCCTCTGGTCCCACATCCTGTGGAACTTCTTCAACATTCCCCAATTCGAGCGCTACGAGGAATTCCGCCACATGGCGCGCGACCTCGACCGCGACCCGGTCCATCGTTTCTACGAAGCCATGTTTTTCCCGATTTGGCTGGGCATTGCCGTCGCCATGTTTGGCATCGGCTTCGCCTTTGGCGGTTGGAAGCTCGGCCTCTCGCTGGTCGTGTGGGGTTGCTTCTTGCGCACCATATCGGTCTGGCACTCGACCTGGCTCGTCAATTCCGCCACGCACCTCTGGGGATACCGCCGCTACCTCACCGCGGACAATAGCCGCAACAATTGGTGGGTGGCGCTCGTCACCTTCGGCGAGGGCTGGCACAACAATCACCACGCCGACCAACGCTCCGCCGCCCACGGCCACAAATGGTACGAGGTCGACATGACCTACTGGACCATCAACGTGATGAAGTGGGTCGGCCTGGCCCGCGACGTGGTGACGCCCAAGTCGAAACGCATTTCCAAGGACGCCGCCGACGAAGAGGCATCGACGCTCGTGGCCTAGACGAATACGGACAACGCTTGCGCGGGGCGGATTGGGCGATCCGCTCCGCGTTTTTTCATTTACCCGCGATTCGGTTGCCGAGCGGTACGCTTATCGGCGCGAATTACGGGCCCCCGGTCGCCAGCCCCTGAAGCTTTTCCTCGATGGTCGCGAACAGGCGTTCGCAGTGGGGGGCCTTCTTTCTTACGGTGGTGACCGAAAGTCTCGACAAGAGCTCCGCGCAATGGCGAACCTTGTTATATCGGCCCTTTTGGGTCTGTCGGGTAGCTTCGTCCAGGGCGTCTTCGAGATCGCGTTTCGGAATACTTTCGACGTTTGGATCGCCTGGTATTCGATTTCGATTAAATCCTTTTCCGTAGTAATTGGTCAATGTCTCGACGTCAGCCAGAATCCACGCTTCGACATTTAGGACCATCAGGTGGCAGTGTTCGTCCGAAACGCTTGGGTTATTCCATTTCTCATGGATTCGGAGGTGTTCCCACGGTGAGGCATGGGTGACTGGTTTTTCGGCGTCGATGAGGAGAATATTGAATGAGTTCGGATGCCTTCGGATCGCGGCCTCGAAATCTTCATAGGCGGAGCGAAGTCCGCCGCTCATGGTAATGTCCCAATTCAGCCGCCGCGCCCGCGCCATGCCTACCAGCGGCGAAAAGAAAGTAGAGAAACCCTTCCTAAGCTCGCTTTTTTGGTCCCGGCCATCTCCGCCCCCCTCAATATAGAGACGGATTCCCTTCACCTTGGATTGCCCCCGATTTCCCCCATCTGCCAGATTTCGCCGAGACGATACTTGTCGAGCCATTCCTTGAGATTGTCCGCGTCGAGGCGCTTGAGTTCAGTGCCCTCTGGACCTCGTTCGCATACCACCACTGACTGGGGGCTTTCGGACACCGAGTCGATAAGCGCGGTCGAGTGGGTCGTCACAAACAGCTGAGTCCGTTCAGATGCCTCCATCAACAGTCGTCCGATAATCGGGGCCGCATCCGGATGCAGGCCAATCTCGGGTTCCTCGATGCAGACGACGGGCGGGGGTTCCGGATGGCACAGGATGGACAACAGACAGAGGAAGTGGAGTGTTCCGTCCGATAACCGGGTCGCTGGAATCGGGTGGGACAGGCCCTCTTCGTGAAAATATACTTGGATCGTTCCGCCGATCACCCTCGTTGTGACGTCGTTGACTCCCGAGTAAAAGTGCCGCAGCTCTTCCAGCAATCGCTGCTTGATCATGGGTCTATTTTGGAGATCGTTCAGTACCAATCCCAGATTGCCCGCATCTTCGAGGAGAAAATCTTGTTGAAGGTCCGCCTTTTGGGGACGGCGCGGCGCGGTATACCGGCCGAAATTCCATTCGCGATAGAAGCACATGCGCTCGAAGCGATTGGCCAAGTAGGTCAACTCGGGAAATGAATCCGGGTCGCGGCGCTGCGCCAGAATCGAGCGCTCGCGGTCTACGTCTTCCTTGCGTAGCGTGCGTCGCGAACGTTCCGACTTGGGGTCCTCATTCACTCTCGCGCTAATGACCGGAGATCCGTGGTCGTACTTGTATAAGAAAAAGGGCTGGGTGTGATCTCCGAATGGGGTCGCGTATTCGACGACTTCATCCTCAAGGTGGAAGCGCCCGGCTAATTCCCTAAATTGGACTCGATACCTCAGATTTGCGATTCCACTCGGGTTATATGTGGTAACGTCGATCAAGGCGACCGGTAACTCAAACTCCCCTTTCCATGGCCAATCACTCACGCCGCCGCCCTCGCGGATCGGCTTTTGTATTTCCCGCGGCGCGGCGGCAAGAATCGACAAGGCCTCAATCAAATTCGATTTCCCCGAAGCATTCGGGCCGATAAGAATATTCAGCGGCTCGAGCTTGAGCTCGGGCGTATCCGGCCCATAGGAGAGGATGTTTCGCAATTGGATGGTGCGTAGGAAAGGATGTTCGGCCATGGTCCACTCCCTGTCGAGGATTAGGTTACGTGCAGGCCCTGGGCATTGCAATTTCTCCGTGGCCGGACGAGCGCGGCCAATCCGCCTACTTCCCGGCCATTGCCTTCCCCGCCTCGATCGCCTGGGCAACAATCTCCGGCCCGAGCTGTTCGCCGTAGAACGATACTCCGGGTTCGTAGCCGCCCTGGTGGAATTCCTCGGGCGGCAGGATGTAGCTGATCCATTCGTTGGCGAGGCCGAGGATGACGGGGTGTTCGGCGCCGGCCTTGCGCACGGCGTCCTTGATCTCGAGGCCGAGCGACGAGAACATCTCCCCGGGGATGCCGATGGCCACGAGCCCCCCGATGCGGAGCACGCCGAGGTACGAGGTCTTCGGGTTCATCTTCTCGAGAAAGGTCATGACGTTTTCAGGCGTGAGGCCGTATTCGGGGCCGGCGGAATCGAGCAGGGATGGCGGCGTGACCAGGCCGGGCAGTTTGAGTTCGTGCATTTTGAAATCGAGCGCGACATTCTCTTTCGTCTCGACGGTCTTGGCGAGTTCCATGACCTTGATGGAGAGCTTTCGGCCCATGTCCTCGGAACGCGCGAAAGCGCTCGGGCCGTTGCCGCCGGCGGGGGCGATGTCGCCCTCGGCGCCGTTGGTGTACATGCAGAGGACCCCGGGCATAAACGCCTCGACGTTGCGCTGGAGATAGCCGGGCCATCCCGCCGATACCTGCATGACCTCGGGGCCTTCCATGGTCGGGTGCGCGGTCCAGTTGACGAACACGATCAGCGGTTTGCCGGCGGCGGAATCGAAGCGCGTGACCGTGAGCTCGTCGTCGACGATCGGGTCGTTGCGCCGGTTGCGATTCAACCCCTCGACCTTGGCGGAGGCCGTGCCGACGCGGACGGGTTGGTAGGCCTTGTCGGCGGCAATGATCGCCCCGGCGATCTGGTCCGCCGTGAAATCGAGGAGCGTCTCGTCGAAGACGCCGATGGCCTTGTTGTCGAAGACATTGTTGCGGTTCATCGCGTTCATCTCGGTCGAGGAATGGCAATGGCTCGCGGTGAACATCAGCGTGTCCGAGGTAATGCCTGTCTCCTTGATCCGCGAGAGGACCTCGTCCCGCAGGGACCGGGGAATGCCGAGGAGGTCGCTGGTGACGAGCGCGACTTTCGTGTCGCCCTGCTTGAGCATGAGGACCTTGGCCATCGCGTAATCATGCACGCCGGTCGCGGCGGCGTTCTGGCGTTCGCCGTAGCCGCCGAGGGGCACATGGAATTTCTCCGTGTCCGGCGTGATGTTGGCGACGGCCATGCCCGCGAGCAGGGGTTCCGCGGCGAATGCGGCTGGGGTCAGCAAGAACAGGACGGCGGCGAACAGGCAAATGGCATGGGACATGGCGAGGTTCCTCGGGGTTGCCGTGATTGTGACGGATGAAGGGGCCGGACTCAAACGGGCACCGGGGAATGAGGGCGGGCACCGGGTGCGGTTGGCGCGGTTTGAACCGGAAATCCCGCCCATGCGAAATCGCGCGGAGTATGGTATTGTAGTTTCCGCGATTTTTTGGGTGGTTTACCTCGGGTCATTTTCGAAGCAAGGAGTAGACGCATGAGCAAGGAAAAGAAATTCGGACTGACGCGGCGGGACTTCGGCAAGCTTTCGGCCGCGGCCAGCTTCGCGATCATCACCGCCAAGAGCGGGGTCGACGCGGCCAACTCGGACACGCTGAGGGTCGGCCTGCTCGGCTGCGGCGGCCGGGGCACCGGAGCGGCAAAGAACCATCTCGACGGCACGGAGAACACCAAGCTCGTCGCCTTGGCGGACATATTTCCGGACAAGGTCGAGGCGGCCCGGAAACGCTTCGAGGCCACCAAGGAAGACGATATCCGCAAGCGCGTCGATATTGATGACGGCCATTGCTTCTCGGGATTGGACGCCTACAAGAAACTCCTCGAGTCGGACGTGGACATCATTATCGAGGGCTCGCTGCCGTATCGCCGCCCGCTGCACATCGAGGCGATTATCAACGCGAAGAAGCACCTCTTCACCGAGAAACCGGCCGCGGTGGATCCCGTCGGCATCCGCCGGGTAATCGCGGCGTCGGAGAAGGCGAAGGAACTGGGCTTGACGATCGTGGCCGGCACGCAACGCCGCCACCAGAAGGAATACGTCGAGACCATCAAGAAAATCCACGACGGCGCGATCGGCGACATCCTTTCCGCGCGGGCCTACTGGTGCGGCACGCTGCCCTTCGCGCGCGAACGCACGCCCGAGTGGAAGAGCGACCTCGAGTATTGCATCCGCAACTGGTACGGCTTCTGTTGGATGGCCGGCGACAACATCGTCGAGCAACACGTCCACAACCTTGACGTCATTAACTGGGCCTTGGACGCGCATCCCGTCAGTGTATTCGCCTCGGGCGGACGCACGTGGAAGCCGAAGGAAGAGAAGTACGGCGACATCTACGACAATTTCTCCTGCGACTACGAATACCCGAACGGCGTCCACATGACGAGCATGTCCCGTCACTGGAAGGGTGCGGACGGCGTGTTCGAGGAAATCACCGGCACCAAGGGCCGCAGCGATTGCCGCAGCCTGGGTACGCCCGGCGTCGACCCCTACGTCCAGGAACACACCGACTTCGTCGCGAGCATCCGCGGCACCGGCCCGAAGCTCAACGAAGGCGTGCAGGTCGCGCACAGCACCCTCACCGCGATCATGGGCCGCATGTCCGCCTATACCGGCGAGAAGATCACCTGGGATCAGGCGCTGAACAGCGACCTCAGCATCGTCCCCGACGATCTCGATTTCGCCAAGGCCTACCCCGCCGGCCCCGTGCCCAGCCCCGGCACGCACTAACCGCGCGTCGAGCCAATCCGCCAACCATCGCCGCGCTCCGGAGCATCGTTCCGGGGCGCGGTTTCGCGTTAGGCCTCGAGGCCCATCGCGCGGTTAACGCGACGTGCGACGTCTAGGTTTCGGCGGGGGCGGCGGAGTGAGGGGCGAGGTTATGGTCTCGAACAAATGGAAGAGGAATTCGATGCGCTCGCGATCGTCCTTGAAATTCTCGCGCCGGTAACACCGATCGACGGCGGTGTCCAGGGCCCGATGCGCCCTCTGCAAGTCCTTCGGCATCGTGAGCGGGTCGTAGAGATCGGCCAAGGTAGAGCCTGTGCCGATGTGGCGCTCGCGGACCTCGAGTACGTTTTGGGCGCAAGCCTCGACCTTCGAGCGTTGGGCGCCGGTGGCCACGACTGGCCACGGGTAGTTGTTGTAGACCAACTTCGCGGAGTAGCGGTATCGCGATTCCAATCGACCGCAAATCTGTCGGACCCAAGCCATGTGCATGTTGCTGGTCAACACGCCGAAGTGGAAGGGCGTTGCATCGGGCATGATCTTGACAAGATTGCTGCAAATCACGGGGGGCGCGAGATACCCGATTGGAATGTACCGGCGGCGTTCCGAACTGACTTCCGGAATCACGAGGAAGTCCCCTTCGGGAAAATTCTCCACATGAAACTGGCGCGGCGTCTCCGCCAATTTCTGTGTCGGCAGACTCTTGCTCTTCTTGCGGAACGCCCGCACTTCCTCGATCCGCTTCCGGCACTCGGGAAGATTTCGCAACTCGTTCGCCGGCGCGTCCCCGAGCCATAGGCACCACCGCTGATACCCGTTGATGAACTCGTCCGACCCGATCCATGGCCGGAAGAACTTCGCCGCGCCGGGTTCCCTCGCCAGAAATTCCCGCTTTTCTAGGTCGGTGAAGAGGTACCTACCGCCGTCGATCGGCTTGTTTCCGATGCCAATCGACGGGACATCGCACAGGGGAGTCGACCGGTTCCGGATGGTGACGCCGTTCGCCTCGACCAAATAGGGGTTGATGTTCGAGACGATTCGCATGGAAGGCTCGGCGTTGATGTCGTCGTATTCGAATAGCCGCTTCTTCGCGACATCGCCCCTTCCGAACCCGACGATGACCACATGCACATGCGCCTTCCCCCGCGCCTCGCTTTGCCACGCGAAGGTCCTGTGCGCGAAATGAATCTTGACGCCGTACTTGAACACCTCGGGCCA
>CANKTP010000043.1 GCA_947486375.1 Candidatus Hydrogenedentota bacterium
AGCGCGGGCATGGACACCGTGACCGAGGCGCGTCTCGCGATTGCCATCGCGCAAGAAGGCGGCATCGGGGTCATTCACAAGAACCTCACCATCGACGAGCAGGCCGCCGAAGTGGACCGCGTAAAGCGTTCGCAGGCGGGCATCATCACGCAGCCCTTCACCCTCTCGCCGACCCACAGCGTGCAGGACGCCGAGGACCTGATGGCGCGCTACCACGTCTCGGGCGTGCCGATCACGGACGACCAGAACCGCTTGGTGGGCATCCTCACGAACCGCGATCTCCGTTTCCAAGATGACTACACGGTCCCCATCAGCGCCGTCATGACCAAGGAAGGCCTGGTGACAGTTGCGCCGGGCACGACATTCGACGAAGCCAAGAAGCTCCTCCACAAGCACCGCATCGAAAAACTTCCGATCGTCGACAAGGACGGCAAGCTCAAGGGCCTGTTAACGATCAAGGACATCAACAAGGCGCGCGACTTCCCGAACAGCAACAACGACGCGCTCGGCCGCTTGCGCGTGGCCGCGGCCATCGGCGTGACGGACGAGGACTTCGACCGCGCCAAGGCCCTAATCGCCGTCGAAGTGGATGCCCTCGTAATCGACACCGCCCACGGGCACAGCGCCGCGGTGACGCGAATGCTCGCGCGGGTGAAGGAAGCCTTCCCCGACGTCGACGTCGTCGCCGGAAATATTATTTCCGCCGATGCCGCGAGCGAGTTGATCGCGGCGGGCGCAGACGGGGTGAAAGTCGGCGTCGGGCCCGGATCGATTTGCACCACGCGCATCGTCTCCGGCGCGGGGATGCCGCAGCTCACGGCCATTCTCGACGTGGCCAGCCAGGCCCGCGAACACCAAATTCCCATCATCGCGGACGGCGGAATTCGCTACTCGGGCGACATCACGAAGGCCTTGGCGGCGGGTGCCGACAGCGTCATGATCGGCTCGCTCTTCGCGGGCACGGCGGAAAGCCCGGGCGACACGGTATTGTTCGAGGGGCGCACGTACAAGGTCTATCGGGGCATGGGCTCGATCAAGGCGATGCAGCGCGGCGGCAAGGCGCGTTATCGCCAATACGATGTGGACCAAGCGAACAAACTCGTACCCGAGGGCGTCGAGGGCCGCGTGCCGTTCCGCGGGCAACTCGCCGAGTCGATCCATCAACTCGTGGGCGGCCTTCGGTCGGGCATGGGCTACGTGGGCGCGAGTACGTTGACGGAGCTACGCACACGGGCCGAATTCATCCGGATGACGGCGTCGGGGATGCGCGAGAGCCATCCGCACAGCATCACCATCACCGAAGAACCCCCCAACTACCAGGTGCCCCGGTGACGCCCCGCCGCCGATGAATCCCGAAGCCAACCCCATCGTCGTCCTCGATTTCGGCGCGCAGTACAGCAAGCTCATTGCGCGGCGCGTGCGCGAGGCGAAGGTATTCAGCCTCATCCTACCCTTCAACACGAAGGCCAGCGACCTCAAGGCCCTCGCGCCCTCCGGCATCATCCTCAGCGGCGGCCCCGCCAGCGTCCACGAGAAGGGCGCGCCCGTCCCGGATCCCGGGATATTCGATCTGGGTGTCCCCATCCTCGGCATCTGCTACGGCGTCCACGTTTTCGCGCACATGCTCGGCGGCAAGGTCGAGCCCGCGGCGAAACGCGAGTACGGCATCGCCCACATCGAGCACCGCGATGGCGCCGGGTTCTTCAAGGGGATTGACGAGCGGGCGCAGGTCTGGATGAGCCACGGCGATCTCATCAGCAAATTACCCGACGGCTTCACCGCGATCGCCCAGACCGAGAACTGCGAATATGCCGCGATCGCGAATCCCGGGCGGAAATTCTACGGCGTCCAGTTTCATCCCGAGGTCGTCCATACCCCCCAAGGCCCGCGCATCCTGTCGAACTTCGTCCACGAAGTCTGCGGCTGCCCCTCGGTGTGGGACATGGGATCGTTCGTGGACGTGGCCATCGAGTCCATACGCACAACGGTCGGCGAGAAGAAAGTCATCTGCGGCCTCAGCGGCGGCGTGGACTCGAGCGTCGCGGCAGTGCTGATTCACCGCGCCATTGGCGACAACCTCACCTGTGTCTTCGTCGACAATGGACTCATGCGCAAGGGCGAACCGGAACTCGTCGACGAGGTCTTCCGTGAACACTTCCATATCCGCCTTCACACCATCCCCGCCGAGGACCTCTTCCTCGACGCCCTCAAGGGCGTCACGGACCCCGAGATAAAGCGCAAGACCATCGGACGTCTCTTCATCGAGGTCTTCGAGGCCGAGGCGACGAAGCTCGGCCACATGGATTTTCTCGCGCAGGGTACCCTGTACCCAGACGTGATCGAGAGCGTCAGCGCCACGGGCGGCCCGTCCGCAACCATCAAGAGCCACCACAACGTCGGCGGCCTCCCCGCGCACATGAACATGAAGTTGCTCGAACCGTTGCGCGAGTTGTTCAAGGACGAAGTCCGCTCCCTCGGAAAGGAACTCGGCCTCCCCGACGAAATCGTCTGGCGCCACCCATTCCCCGGCCCCGGCCTTGGCGTGCGGTGCATCGGCGAGGTCACGAAGGAACGGCTTGAGACCCTCCGCGAGGCCGACGCGATCTTTATCGACGAGATCAAGAAGGCCGGGCTCTACCGCGACATCTGGCAGGCCCTCGTTTGCCTGCTACCCGTGCGCAGCGTCGGCGTCCAAGGCGACGGACGGACCTACGAGGAAGTGTGCAGCCTACGCGCCGTGACCAGCGAGGACGCCATGACCGCCGACTGGTTCCGCTTCCCGCCCGACGTGCTCCAGCGCATCTCGAACCGCATCTGCAACGAAGTCCGCCACATCAACCGCGCCCTCTACGACGTCACCTCGAAACCCCCCGGCACCATCGAGTGGGAATAAATTTTTGGCATGGCGGATCTGGCCGACGAACATCATGGCGATGCAGAGGAGTCGATATATGAAGACCAATCAGTCGACTGGTCCCATCGTCGACGATATACACGGGATCCGCGAGGAGATTGCGCGAGAGGCCGGATATGACCTGCGCACGCTCGTCGATCGGCTCCAAGTATCGCCAAAGCGGCACGGCGACCGGCTCGTAATCCATCCTCCACAAGGAATCGAGAAGTAGGCGCCGCCGCCCGGCCCTCGGGTTGGCTGCCGGCTCGACCACATTCAGCAAAGGAACGCCCCATGGTACGTCAATGCGTTTTGGGATTCGCCGTCATTGCGATGGCGATGGCCTGCACCGCCCAAGCACAAGACCCCCGCCCCCCAAACATCGTCGTCATCTTCGCCGACGATCTCGGCCTCGGCGATGTGGGGCCGGGCGGTTCCACGCTGATCAAAACGCCGCGCCTCGACCAAATGGCGCGCGAGGGCGTCGTTCTCGAAAACTTCTATTCCTGCGCCAACGTCTGCACGCCCTCGCGTGGCGGACTCTTGACCGGCCGGTTCCCCATCCGCCTCAACGTAGCCAAGGATGTGGCCCGGCCCACCAACGCCATTGGGCTCTCCCCTTGGGAAATCACCACGGCCGAGGCGTTGCGTGAGCGTGGCTATGCCACCGCCCTATTTGGCAAGTGGCACCTTGGGCATCGTCCCGAACATTGGCCCACGAACCACGGCTTCGACTATTTCTACGGCGTCCCCTATAGCAACGACATGCTCCCGTTCGCCCTGTACCGGATGGATGAGAAGATCGAGGAGCCTGTCGACCAGTCGACGCTGACACGCCGTTACACGGAGGAGGCGATAAAGTTTATCGAGTCGAACCGCGACAAGCCGTTCTACGCCTACATCCCCCACAACATGCCCCACGTCCCGCTTTTCGTGTCCGACGAGTTCAAGGGCCACTCCGAAGCCGGCCTATACGGCGACGTCGTCGAGGAACTCGACGCGAACGTGGGCAGGGTCATCGACGCGATCGGCCGGCTAGGCCTTGCCGAAAATACCCTCATCGTCTTCACCAGCGACAACGGCCCCTGGTGGGAAGGCAGCGCGGGAGGCTTGCGCGACCGAAAGGGATCCTCGTGGGACGGGGGTCTGCGCGTGCCGTTCGTGGCGCGATGGAAGGGGACCTTGCCCGAGGGCAAGCGGTTTCCGGGAATCGCTATGAACATCGACCTGCACCCGACCTTCCTCGCGCTTGCGGGCGCGGCGCCAGCCACCGATCGTCCGATGGACGGAATGGACATCACCGCGCTGCTACGCGACGGCGCGGCATCGCCCCACGAGTCGTTGCTCATGTTCGACGGCGAGCGCATCGCGGGAATCCGGACCCAACAGTGGAAGCTCGTCGTGCGCTCGTGGTACCGGAGTTACGACGCGGACTTGGGCCGCAAAGGCTCTTACTATCCCGAGGGACTCCTCTTCGATTTGGATATGGACCCAGGGGAACGCTACAGCTTCACGCGCGAGCATCCCGAAATCGCGAAGGACCTCCGCGCCCGAATCGACAAGGCCATGACCGAAGTCGTCGCCGCGCCGGAATCCAAGTAATTCAGGACAGCGAGTTCGTCCATATAGTCCATCGGGTCCATCCCCGCATTCCTGGCGCGCGCGAGGACCCAGTCGCCGATTGATTGCCCTTCGCCGCGCACGTATGATGCAAACAATCGCGGTCGAGGAGACGGAATCACTATGCGCATGACAATACTGCTGGCGTGGCTCATGCTTTGCTCGGGCGCCATCGCCCAGGAACCTCGGCCCAAGGCCGAACAAACGATGGAGTTGAGCTTCGACAGCCTTCTCGACGGCGCCAAGGAGCTGCTCGACACCATCGAGCGCGAGCCTGCCGTGATACAGCCCGATGCCGCGCAGGCCCTCGCCTTCACTGTCCGCGAGGCGGTCGATCGGGCCCTGCGCGAGAACCCCGGCGTCTTGCGCGCCGCGGAGGACGCCGCCGCGGCCAACGCCAAGGTCGGCCAGGCGCGGTCCCTGATGTTTCCCCAGGTCTCGACCGCCGTCGGGTTCAATTTCCAGCAGCATGCCGGATCGAATTTCGGCAGTTCATTCCTGACGGATTTTGTCGTTAGCGGCGCGACCGACATCCAGGAAATCGTCCGGCGCGACAGTGTCAAGATAGAACAAGTGCTCTATGCCGGGGGCCAGGTTCGCGCCGGGGTCGAAGCATCGAAATTTCTCGCCCAGTCCCAAGAGTGGAGGCGCGCGGCGACGCTCGACGACATCGAGTTCCAGACCAAGCAGGCCTTTTACGATTGTCTCCTGGCCCGCGCCCTGTTGCAAGTCGCGCAGGACAGCGTCACCACCTTCGAGCGGCATCTCGCGGATGCGCAACGCGGGCTCGAGGTCGGCCTGAAGAGCCGCTTCGAGGAACTCCGCGCCCGCACCGAGCTCGGCTCGCGATTGTCCGAGGTCATCCGGGTGAAAAATGCCGGCGAGATTGCCACCAGCAACCTGCGCCGGCTTCTTGCCGTTCCCCAGCATCAGCCCATCGCGCTCGTCGCGGGATTTGCCTACGTGCCGATGCCCGGGGGGCCCGGGGAACTCGTTTCCCAAGCCCTCGAAGGCCGGCCCGAGCTCCGGGCCTTGGACGCCGCCATCGCCGCGGCCGGAAAAGACATCCGTGCCCGGAAGGGAGCGTACCTCCCCAAGGCCGCCGCCTCCGCCGAATGGACCAACAGCGACGGTGCCGGGCAGTTCGTGATCGACGGATGGACGGCCGCTGCCGGGCTTCAATGGGACGTCTTCGCCGGCGGCAAGCGAAAGTACCAAGTCAAGGAGGCCGAGGCCGTCAAGAGGGGACTCGAGCGCCAGCGCGAACAGGTCGCGCAGATTGTCGAGTTCGACGTCCGTCAAGCCTGCATCCAGGTCGACAACGCCGTCGCACAGGTCCGCAGCGAGCGCGGCAACGTCGTCCTCGCGAGCGAAGGCCAGCGCCTGTCGGAAATCCGGTTCCAAGAAGGCGTCGGCACCCAAGCCGACGTGCTCGATGCGCAGCTCGCACTGACCCGCGCCGAACAACAACTCGTGCAGGCCATGCGCGATTACGCCGTCGCCCATGCCGCCCTCGACAAAGCCATCGGCAAGAGCTGGGTGACCCGCGACGAGCTCGACGCGGCCGAGGCCGAATCCACGGCGAAGAAGTAGAATCCGGCCCACAAGACATGAGGGCCGGAAGTCAACTACTTTTCAGGACGATTCACTCTTTTTCGTCGGCGGACCCGCCGTAAATCGACGGCACCGCGATATCGTTCTCGCGAAGATACACGGTGATTTGACCGCGGTGGTGAATCATGTGGCTCAAAACCCAGACCCGGACGACCGCGACGCGCGGCATCTCCACGATTACTTGTCCCCCACCCTTCAACTGCCATGTGCCCATCATCGTTTCATCGCTGGTCTTCTTCAATTCCGCCAGCGCCGCCGCGACGCCCCCGTCAAACGCGGTAAGCAAGTCCGCGTTCGTCACGGGCTTCGGGGCCTGGTAGCCATCGATGACCCATTCCGGCTGCTGGATGATCCCCGCAGTCCAACCCGGGATTTCCGCGATGTGGCCGGCCAACGTCCCGAAATTCATCGATTTCGTGTGCGGCTGCCAGCCGAACTTGTCCGCCGGCACGCGCTCGAGACACTTGCGCGTAAGCCCCGCCTCGTGGGCGAGTTCCATTACAAAACCTTCCGCGATAGTCATGAAATTTCCCTTCCGTCCGTTGCGGGCGCATAAAATACGCCGCAGCTCCTGTACAATGGTCAATTCGGGGACGGGCTGCGAATTACATCCTCGGATGTCGTGGGGCCCGTCGATACAAGGCCGCGTATTTCGTAGCCCGTCCCCGAATTAACCATTGTATCCTTTCGTCATCGGTCCGGCAATGCCCGAAATCATCGAAATATCCCCCCCCTCTCCCAACTGGAAACAACGCCTGCTCGCCGCATCCTATTACTGCGGGGCCGCGCCCCTCATTGGCCATTTACGCTCCCGGCGCGAGTCCCCCTTCGCCGACCATCATTACGGCCAGGCCCTCGCCCTCTGCTTCGTCGCCCTCGTCATTCTAGCGGCGTACATCATCGAGTCCCTCTTCTTGTCTTGGGTCCTCGTATTTCGTCGCGAATGGTACGAGGACACCTGGCTCGAGCCCACGCTACTCATGATCGTCCGCCGCGCATTCCTATGTTGGATTGTCTTCTGGGTATTCTCCGTCGCCTGGGCGCTCCTGGGTTCGTGGCGGCCCATCCCGTTCGTCGGCAGGTTGGCGCGGTACACCCGCCTCATGCGGTTCTCGGTCGCCGGCTACGGCGTTGCCGTCGCCGCCATCCTCGCGACCGGCGCCATCGCCATCCATGCCCAGGCGCTTGTGAGGAACGATGCCGGCACCGCACGCGCATATTTGGTCTATGACGACTTGGGGTTTGTCCCCGAATGGGCGTTCAATCTCGGGTTCTATCCGATCGCGCGCGCAGCGATCGCGAAATGGGGCGAAGGATCGGCAGTCGTCACCCCGCTGACGAAGGAGTCCCTTGCCCGCGCGCTCCATGAAGGCGATTTCGTCTTCGTGCTCTCGCACGGGAAACCCGAGGGACTCCTCGCCAAGGGAGGAATCATCCGCCCCTCGAACGCGGTCTCCCTGGGGACGGGAGAGCGTCTGCGTTACGTATACATCACCGGCTGCGACAGCGGGACCTTGCAAAAGGAATGGGAATCGAATTTGGCCCCCGCCAAGGTCATCACCTTCGACCGCCTCTCCGCCTGGCTCGAGCACATCTACTGGCTGCTCTTCAAGGGCGCCGCAGTAGTGCGTTCCCTCAGATAATCCCGCTCTTCCTCGAATCCCCCCGCTACATCCCTTCCCACCCTTCAAACCCCTAATTATCGCCCCCGCCCCGGTGCGACTTCGCCAGCTTCCGCTCGATCTTCTCCAGCCGCTCCAGCAGCTTCAAGCTCGTCTCCGCCCAACGCGGGGCCTTCCAAGTGCCGCTCTCGAAATACAACTCACACACTTTTTGCGCCGCATCATAATCATGATCGCGGATGTACAAATTCGTCAGCCGTTCATAGGGCCACGGGTCCCTGGCCCCCGCGGCGAGCGCCTGCTTGCATAATCGCTTCTGCTCGTCCCGATCGGTCGATAACGACGCCTCGAGGATATAATTCTCCCACGGCCCCGACTGCGGGATTTCCTCCGTGATCTCGACGCCCCCGCGACGCTGCTCGCGCGTCGCGCCCTCGATGAATCCCCGGAGTTCTTGGTACCACTGGCCCCGGTGTTTCATTCCGGCGTAATCCCCGCCCGCGTCGACCGCGGTCGGCGCACCCCCGCGCGCGGCCCCCACGCTCTGCGCCCGCTCGAGCCGCGCCTCGTACCGAACCTTCTCGTAAAAGTCCTCCCCGCACACGTCCTGCAACGATTTCGCCAGGGAGGCAAGGTGCCGGTATGCGCTCTCTTCGTTTATCGTCTCGGTCTTCTTGCCCAACAATCGCCCCGCCAGGGAATTGTCCGTCTCGAGATGCGCGCCCGACTGCCGCTTCGCCAGCCACGCCGCCACCGCGACCACGCCGTGGCACGACTCCAGCGCCCGATGGTTCTTGCTCACCCGCGCCCCCACGTGATCCAGCAAATGCCGCAACTTGTACTCCTTGACCGGAACTTCGAGCTTGCGCGCCCACGCCAGGATATCGATCACGTACGAAGGCGGCGGCGCGACGTCGTCCTTGAGAAGCGTCGCGCACACGAACTTCGTGTCGAAAAGCGCATGGTCCGAGAACAACAACGCGTTGGGCCCGATCCAGTCGAACCATTGCTTCACCACGTCCAGCGACAGCGGCGACCCCGCCACCATGTCGTCCGTGATCCCGGTCACGTCCGTGATCTTCGGCATGATCAAATGGCCGGGATTCGCGAACGACCAGAACTGGTCTATCTCACGGCCGTTCAGGTCGAACTTGATGCCACCCAACTCCACAATGTTGCACTTGCGCGACGAAGTCCCTGTCGCCTCGCAGTGAAACGCGACCAGCACCGGCGGGCGTTTGCCAAACGCCGGGGGCCCGGAGGCCGTATCCGGCGCCGCCTGCTCCTCGATCGTGATCTTGTTTCCGCACTTCCGGCACGTGCCCGTCGTCCCGATAAACTGTACCGGGATGCGCAACAACTCTTTGCAATGTGGACACCGAAATTCAAGCATGGTCTCGCCCTGCCACGTTGAACAACCGCCCGGACCAGTCCCCCTCCAACGAATTTGCTGGGCGGCCTATGTGGCCCGGAGGATGCATGAACTCGATCCACGGGCTCCGATTCCGATTCCTGTGACGATGCATCGCGTTCTCCCGGCACTTCCGAGCCCAAGGATTATAGCACGATCCCGCGTTCCGAAAACAACGCATAGTGCGAATTGAACCCGCGGAAGCCACGCGCTTCAAAGAATACCCTTGTGGGGTAATCTCGGAGGTTGATACAATTTTCCATCCATGAATACGAGCCGACATAGTGCGTTCGAGCCCCGAACAAGGACATCCGCAGTGCGTTTCGTTAGCCTCGCGGCCTCGATTGTGTGCGGAATTTCCCTCGCCTGGCCCGTCCACGCGGTCGAACCCTCGGTCTTTGTGCATCCCGCAATGGCCGCCGAGTTCTCCATTACCGTGTTCCCGCCCAACCCTTCGGTCACGCCGGAAGAGCTCGAACGAATTACGAACGAGGCCTTCGCCGCCATTGACGACCTCGAGGCCCGCATCAGCAATTGGAAGGACTCGAGCCAGATTTCCTACATCAATCGCCATGCCGCCGAGGGGCCCGTCAAGGCCGCGCCGGAGGTCATCGCACTATTGCAGGCATGCGTTTGGGCTTCAAAGGAAACCGACGGACGGTTCGACATCACCGTTGGCCCACTTCTCGAACTATGGGGCTTCTACCAGAAAGAGGGGACCCAACCCGATCGCGAAGCAATCGAGGAAGCGCGAAAGCGCGTCGGCATCGACAAAGTCCATATCGACCCCATCGAGATGACCGTCGAGTTCGAGGAACAGGGAATGCGCCTGGACATGGGCGGAATAGGCAAGGGCGCGGCGGTCGACGTGGCGGCGCAAGTCCTTCGCCGCAACGGGATTACCGCCGCCATGGTCGACGGCGGATCGAGTTCCATGGTCGCCATCGGGCATCCACCCGGCGAAAATCATTGGACAGTCCATATCCGAAACCCTTATAATAACGACGAACTGCTCGACGCCGTTCCCTTGGTGAATGCATCGTTGTCCACGGCCGGCTGCCACGACAAGATGCTCGAGGCCAACGGCGTCCGATATTGCCATATCCTCGATCCACATTCGGGCAAGCCCGTGATCGGCGCCTTGAGCATCTCGGTGATCGCCCCCACGGGTACCGAGACGGACGGACTCGACACGGGATTCGTGGTCTGGCCAAAGGAACGGCTCGAAAAATATTGCCGGGAACACCCGGACATCAAAGTCATCTATGTGGGCGTGCCCAGCGACGGCGCACCCAAGGCAGAACGCATCAACTTCTGAAAGGGTTGGACACATGAGCAGCGACGTGACCCGGAGAGATTTCATCAAGATCGCGGGCAGCACCGCGGCGGGCATCGCCGTCGCCACGACGTGGTCCCCCTTCGCCTACGCGGCGAACGAGAAGGTCCGCGTGGCCTGCATCGGCACCGGCGGCCAGGGCGGGTTCCACATTCGTAACGGCCTTGGCCTCTGCCCCGAGGTCGAGATTGTCGCCATCTGCGACGTCTACCTGCAGAACCAAAACGAGGCGTGGAAGATTGCCGGCGGCGAGAAGAAGGACATCAAGCGCTACTACGACTATAAGCGCATGCTGGACGAGATGAAAGACGGCATCGACGCCGTGGTCATCGCAACGCCCCTGTACACCCATTTCCAAATCACGATGGACTGCCTGGACGCGGGCAAGTTTGTGTTCTGCGAGAAGACCCTCGCCTATACCGTCGACGAATGCCGCCAGGTGGTCGAGAAGTGCCACGAGAAAGGGACGTGGCTGCAAGTGGGCCATCAGCGGCGCTACAACCCGGAATATAACAAGGCGGTGTGGTTGGCGCGCGGCAGCGACACCCGCCAGAGCGTCGTCGGCCGCATCAACCACGTCAACGCCCAGTGGCACCGCAACAATGACTGGCGCCGGCCCGTCCCGGCCGACTACGTGCTGAACGAGGAGGAGAAGCCGTACATTACCGAGGGGCTCGAGAAACACCTCAACTGGCGGCTCTACCACGAACGTTCCCGCGGTGGCCTGATCACCGAGCTCGCCACGCACCAGCTTGACGTCACGGCGTGGGCGCTTGGACAAATGCCCGCGCGCGTCGCGGCTTTCGGCGGCATCGACTATTGGCGCGACGGCCGCACCGTGGACGACAACATCGTGATGCTCTACGAATACGACATCAAGCGCACCTCGGGCAGCTTCGCGCAAATCCCGACGCGCAACGACTTCCAAAAGCGCTCCGAGATCAACAAGGACTACACGGTCCGCCTGACCTATTCGAGCATTTGCGGGAACGCCCGCCGCGACTACAGCGAACATATCCAGGGCGATCGCGGCAGCGTACTGCTCACCGAGCAAAAAGGGTGTACCTTCTACCCCGAGCCCGCCGCGAAGAACGCCGAGAAGGAATGGAACAAGCGCCAGGCCCCGGCCGCCGAGGCCGCCAAGGACGCGGCGGGCGAGGCAAAAAAGATTGTCGCGGGCGAGACTCGGAACTACAAAGACGAGGCCTACGAACTGGGCACGAAGATCACCGTGTTCGACGATCGCGGCGAACCCTTCACCAACCCCCTCGTCGTCGACCGCATGCAGTTCACCTCCTTCGCAAACGACATTCGCAACAACACCGTGCCCAAGGCGAACCAGATGGTCGGCCTGATGTCCGCCGTCTCCGGCTTTGCGGCCGTCGAGGCCATGGAAAAGGGCAGTACCGTCGAAATCGATCCGGCCCTCTACGCCTTCGATTTCGAGACGCCCGACCCCTTCCGCTACGATTTCTTCGAGGACCCAAATTTCAAGAAGCCCGCCGCGAAGGACGCCACCAAGGCCAGCTAGAGAAATTAGGGACAGTCACCTATTATTCTATCGATCCGGTGGCGTCGCTTCTTCGTGGGAATTTCAAATGAACCGCATGTATACATTTAACGGGTAGAGTAGAATAATAGGTGACTGTCCCTAATTTCTCTACACCGTCCGCCAACACGAACGTTTTCCCGGGAGACAATCCATGAAGTCCATCCACCGCCTCGCGCTCGCCGCGCTACTATTGCCCCTCGCCGCCATCGGCTGCTCCAAGCCCACCGATAATGCGCCTCAGGCCACCGTTGGCGACGCGATCGTCATTCCGGAGGCGACACCCGCGGCCACTGAGCCTGCCCCTGTCGCCGCACCATCCGAGCCCGCTGCGGCCGCACCCGGGACCCCTGCGGAGCCCCAAGCCGCGGCGCCCGTGGCTGCGGAAGCGGTCTACACCTTCAACCAAAACACCTACATCGGCTTCGCGGGTTCCAAGCCGACGGGTACACACTACGGCCAGTTCACCGCCTTCACCGGCGGGGTAACGGTCACCGGCGGCGCCATCGAGTCCGGCAAAATCAACATCGCCATCGACACCACCAGTATCTCGACCGACGACACCCGCCTCACTGGGACCCTCAAGAACGAAAACTGGTTCGACATCGCCAAGCACCCCACCGCCACCTTCGAGTCCGCCTCCCTCGCGAAGTCGGGCGAAGGCTACACCATTACCGGCAACCTCACGATGAAGGGCGTCACCAAGGGCGTGAGCTTCCCCGCCACCATCACCCTCGAGGGCGACACCCTCAAGGCCAAGGCCGAGTTCAGCGTCGACCGGAACGAATGGACTATCGGCGTGGGTCTCGCCGCCGACGTCATCGTCGACGACGCCGTGGCGATGGAGCTCGACGTCGAGGCCGTCAAGGCGGCGCAATAGGGAGTTCCCGATCGACACCAGCACCCTCTCCGCCCTGATCTCTCGCGTCGCAAGTCCCCCTTTGAAGGGGGATCAAGGGGGATGTAAGACTTAAGTAGTAGACCGAGAAACGGTTAAATACTTCAACCTCAGGAGCGTATTCCATGGTAACCACGGCACGAGCAATGGCCCCCAGCTTCCTCGCCCTTGCGGGACTCGCCCTCCTCCTCACCGGTTGCGCCGATCCCACTGACGGAAAACCCGACGCCAAGGTCGCCGACCCCGTCGAAATCCCGGCGGAGCCCACCGCGGCCACCGCCCCGGCCGAAGGCGCCATCGTTGACCAATTCTCCCAGCCCTCGGAAGGCTCCCGCCCCAAGACCGCGGGCGACGCCTACGCGCTCACCCCCAATACCACCATCGGCTTCATCGGATCGAAGGTAACCGGCAGCCACGCCGGCGGATTCAGGACCTTCGACGGCTCCGTCACCATCCCCGGGGCCGATCTCGACAAAGCCACCATCACGGCCAACATCGACGCCACGTCCCTCTTCGTCGACAACAACAAACTCGCCGGACACCTAAAGAGCGCCGACTTCTTTGACGTGGCGAAGTTCCCAAAGGCCGCGTTCACCTCCACCTCCATCGCAAAGACCGCGGCGGGCTTCGACATCACCGGCAACTTCGAGCTCCACGGCGTCACCAAGAGCATCACCTTCCCCGCCACCATGGCGCTCGCCGACGGCACCCTCGCGGCCAACGCCGAATTCTCCATCAAACGTTTCGACTTCGGGATCGTCTACCCCGGCAAAGCGGACGACCTCATCCGCGACGAAGTCCTCATCAAGCTAAACGTCGAGGCGAAAAAAGCGGTCTAGGCCGCCAGGGCAATACCCGGGAAACGAGTCCGGAGCGAGGCTGCGGACATGCGCGCGAGCCGATCGAAGGTTTTCCTCGCCACGGCGATGGCGGTTGGGCTGTGCTGGCTGCATGCGCCCGGGGCGCCCGCCTGCGACCCGGCCCTCATGGCGCGTCTCGGTCGGAAGCACGCGGACGAATCGCACAAATTGCCCCCGTCGGACGGGCCCTTCGACGCACACAACATCTCCATGTTGGGCCGCCTGCGCCTGGCGGACATCGCGGCGCTCACCGATCACGCGACCAACGTATGGGGCTACGTCTCCCCCGCGGGACGCGAATACGCGCTCCTGGGATTGAGCGACGGCACCGCGTTCATCGAGGTGACCGACCCCTCGGCACCCGCGCTCGTGGCCGTCATCGCCCATCCTGAGGCATGCTGCAGCGACGTGAAGACCTACCGGCACTATGCCCTCGTCGTCAGCGAGGGCGACGACACTGGTCTCCAAATCATCGACTTGGAACTTATTGATGACGGGATCGTGACGCTGGCAACCACGTTTCGCGGCGCCAGCCTCTCGCCGGCGCACACGCTGTTCGTGAACGAGGAATCCGGCTTCGCATACCTCTGCGGGGCGCGCAACAGCGTCTCGGACGGCCTCCTCATCGTCGATATCCGCGATCCGCTCGCGCCGGCCTTTGTGAATTCATGGGACGCGGCATACGTACACGAATGCCAGGTCGTGACCTACCATGAGGGCCCCTACGCGGGGCGCGAAATCGCCTTCCTGTATACGGGATATTTCGATCATAGACTCCGTATCGTGGACGTCACGAACAAAACCAACCTGACCTTGACGGGTACGGCGACCTACCCAAACGCAAGGTTCACGCACCAGGGGTGGCTGACGGAAGACCGGCGGTATGTTTACGTGAACGACGAGTTCGACGAAATCCGGCTCGGAAAAACGACATCCACGATCGTCATCGACGTAAGCAATATCGACGCCCCGTTCTACGTCAGGTCCTTCGGCACGGGGTTGCCGTCGACGGATCACAACCTGATGATCACGGGCGATTTCCTGTTCGAGGCGAACTACACTTCCGGGTTGCGCGTGTTCCGCATCCTCTCGCCGGATTTTCCCGAGCAACTCGGGTGGTTCGACACGCACCCGGCGAGCGACGAGCCCGGGTTCCACGGGGCCTGGGGCGTTTACTCCGGGCTGCCGAGCGGAAACATTCTCGTCTCCGATGTCGAGAACGGGCTTTTCGTCTTCGACGTCTCCGCCGCGCTGGCGAGCGCCCAAGGCGGGCTACCGGTCTTGCCGGGTTTGGGAATCGCGCTGCTGGCGGGCGCCGTCCTTGGGGCGGGCGTAATCGCGCTGCGGAAGCCGAGGCCGGCATAGTCGCGCGCAGCGCCCAATCGATGCCCGCCGCCATCCTCGACGACCTGGCGCGCGGGGCGAGTGCGTTGGCCTTCGCTGCGCCCGTCACGCACGTGTACAACCCGCTGGTGTATGCGCGGGGGCCGGCGGCGCTCTACGCCGGGCGTTACGGCCAACACCCGCGTGAGGCGCTTCTCCTCGGGATGAATCCCGGCCCCTTCGGGATGGCGCAGACCGGCGTCCCCTTTGGCGACGTGGGCATGGTGCGGGACTGGCTCGGCATCGAGGCCCCTGTCGGCAAGCCGCCCGTGGAGCACCCAAAGCGCCCCGTCGAAGGCTTCGCCTGCACGCGGGGCGAGGTGAGCGGGAAGCGGCTCTGGGGATGGGCGCGGGACCGGTGCGTCACGCCGGACCGGTTCTTCGCGCGGTTCTTCGTGTGGAATTATTGCCCGCTGGCCTTCATGGAGGAATCGGGCAAAAACCGGACGCCCGACAAATTGCCCGCGTACGAGCGGGACACGCTATTCGCGCTATGCGACACGACCCTTGCCCGATGGATCGAGCATCTGCGGCCGCGCTACGCCATCGGCGTGGGCGCCTTCGCCGAGGAGCGAATTCGCGCGGTGGCGGGCGGGATGGACGTGACGATCGGCCGCATCCCGCACCCGAGTCCCGCGAGTCCCGCGGCCAATCGCGGCTGGGCCGCCGCGGCCACGGCGGCACTGGGCGGGCTTGGGATTTCGATCTGAGGGCGCGGGACCTGCAAGCGGATGCGGCGATGTCAATATTTCCGCGATTCCCGGCGTTTCGGTTGATTGGGCCACCCAGTGCCGGTAAAATGCGGTCGCTGCCTGTTGATGCCGTTGCACCTCAACACGTTCCGGGAATCGGGGGAGGCGGCGCCGACGCCCGGGCGGGGACACCAATTTCCTTGGAATGGCTGCGCAGCACCGCATCCCTCATGCGGTATCAGGAATGGGTCAAGAACGTCTTCGTGTTCGCGGCCCCATTGTTCGCCCGCAAGTTGACGGAGCCGGGGATACTCGCGTCGACCTTGCTCGCCTTCGCGGCGTTCTGTTGCATATCGAGCGCCGTATATATCGTCAATGACGCCGCCGACATCGAGCGAGACCGGCTGCACCCGAAGAAAAAATTCCGCGCCCTGGCCTCGGGCCGGGTGTCGTTGACCTACGCCTACACGGTCCTCTGCATCTTGGTCATGCTCGGGTTGGGCTTGGCGTGGACCGCGGGCGGGCTGAGGGTGGTCGCCGTCCTCGCCCTGTACGGCGCATCGAACGTCCTCTATTCCTACGTGCTCAAATATCTCGTCATCCTCGATGTCGGCTTCATCGCGGTCGGGTTCATCCTCCGGATCATGGCGGGGGCCTTGGCGGCGGACGCTCCGCCGTCGTACTGGCTGATCCTTTGCACCCTGAACGTCTCGTTGTTCCTGGGCTTCGCCAAGCGCCGCGCCGAGGTGGTCACGCTGGGCGACGAGGCGGGACATCACCGCGCGGTGTTGGCCGATTACAGCGTCGGCTTCCTCGACCAGATGATCAGCATCGTGACGACCTCGACGTTGATTTGCTATATCCTCTACACGGTTGACGAACGGACCATCGAGCATTTCGGAACGCGCTGGCTGGTCGCCACCGTGCCCTTCGTCATGTACGGCATCTTCCGGTATTTGTTCCTCAGCTATCACCGGCAGGAAGGCGGCAGCCCGACGCGCGTGGTGCTGACGGACCCGCTATTCCTGGGCAACAACGCGCTATGGGCGCTGTCGTGCGTCGTCTTGATCTACTGGGGCCGCGACATGGAAGGATGGATTTCGCAATGAGGCCGATGCATGCCTGAACCGGTGAAGAACCAGCCCGTTGCCGGATGGGGCCGCTATCCCGTCCACGAATGCCGGGAGTACCGCCCGGAGAAGCGGCGCTCGATCGGCGACATACTCGGCGAGCGCGCGCAGCCAAACTACATCGCCCGCGGGCTCGGGCGCAGCTACGGCGACACGGCGATCAACGAGGGCGGCGGGGTCATCTCGTGCCTGCGGCTCGACCGCATGCTCGGCTTCGACGAGGCCACCGGTGTCCTGCATTGCGAGGCGGGCGTCAGTTTCTCGACGATCATCGACGTGTTCCTCCCGCGCGGCTACTTCATCCCCGTGACGCCCGGCACGAAACTCATCAGCATCGGCGGGGCCATCGCGAACGACGTCCACGGGAAGAACCATCACCGCGACGGGTCCTTCGGGCATTCGTTGATCGAGTTCGAGCTGCAGCTTCCCAGCGGCGAAATCATCAACTGTTCGCGCGAACAAAACGCGGAAATCTTCTGGGCGACCGTCGGCGGCATCGGCCTGACGGGAATCATCCTCACGGCGAAATTTCGCCTGCGGAAAGTGCCCTCGGGCTTCGTGACGGTCGACTACCTCAAGACGAAGGACCTCGATGGCGTGCTGTCGGCGATCCACGAGTCCGACGCGACCTACCAATACTCCATGGCCTGGGTCGATTGCCTCGCGTCTGGGCGCAGCCTCGGGCGTTCCGTGCTCATGCGCGGAAACCATGTCGGCCCCGGGGGTTTGCCCGCCGCGAAGCGTTCCGATCCCTTCAACATGGGCGGGCGTTTCTCGCCCACGCTGCCGTTCGACTTCCCCCAGTTCGCCCTGAACCCTCTCAGCATCCGCGCGTTCAACGTGGTGTTCTACGCGCTCTCTCCGGGCGGCCAAGGCGTCATCACCGATTGCGACCGCTACTTTTTCCCGCTCGATTCGATCCACCATTGGAACCGGATGTACGGGAAACGCGGTTTCGTCCAGTATCAAGTGACGGTGCCCACGGCGGAGGTCCAGGCAATCGTCGAGATTCTCCAGGCCGTCGCGAAATCCGGCAAGGCATCGTTTCTCGCCGTCCTCAAAAAATTCGGCCAGGGGAATGAAGGTTTGCTCTCGCACCCGATCGAGGGCTTCACGCTCACGCTCGACTTCGCCGTGAACGACCGCCTCGCACCCTTCCTCCGCGAGTTGGACAAGACCGTGTTGAAGCACAACGGACGCCTCTATCTCGCGAAGGATGCCGTGATGACCCCCGAGACCTTCCGCGCGATGTATCCGCGTTGGGAGGAATACAAGGCGCTTCGGCAACGGATCGATCCGGACAACCTGCTTTCGTCGAGCCTATCGCGGCGCGTGGGGTTGACCCCATGAGCGCGAGGGGAGTCGTCGTCATCGGCGCGACCAGCGCCATCGCCCGCGCCGTCGCCCAGCAATTCGCGGCGGGCGGTTGCGCCGTCATCGTCGCCGCGCGCGACCAGGACGAAAACGAGGCCATCGCCGCCGACCTGCGCGTGCGGTACGGCGTCGAGGGCCATGCCTTCGCATGGGACGCGGAGGCCTTCGACACGCACGGGGCCTTCGTCGCCCGCTGCATCGAGACGCTCGGCGACCGGCTCGAGGGCGTCGTCTTGTGCAGCGGCTACATGGCGGAGCAAAAGGCCGCCCAGGGCGATTGGTCCCTCGCGCGGCGCATGATCGACGTCAACTATTCCGCGTCGGTCTCGGTACTCGAGCGTTTCGCGGCCCACTTCGAGGTCCGCCGCTCCGGCTTCCTCTGCGTTGTCAGTTCCGTCGCCGGCGACCGCGGCAGGCAGAGCAACTATCTCTACGGCTCGACCAAGGCCGCCCTGTCGATCTGGTGCGAGGGACTTCGCAATCGCCTGTACCCCGCGGGGGTGCATGTCGTGACCGTCAAGCCGGGCTTCGTGGACACGAAGATGACCTGGGGCACCGTGCCTTTCGCCGCCTCGCCCGAGGCCGCGGCCAAGGCGATCCTTAAGGCGATCGACAAGAAGAAAAACGTCGTCTACGTCCCCTGGTTCTGGCGTTACATCATGCTCATCATCCGCCACGTCCCCGAGTGGCAGTTCAAGAAGATGAAGATGTAGCGCTTATCCGCCGCCGCAATAGCGACGCCGCGAGACAAGCGCCAAGCGACGCCGAGGAACTCAACAGCACGGTATACGTCCAGGGGACGGCCTGCGCGAAGGCCCATTCGCAGACGGTCGTCGTCGCGAATCCGGCGACGAGCGCGGCCACGACGCCCGCCCGGGTGAGCCGGCCCGGACCGAACGTGAACACGGTGAAAATCCCGATCAGTCCCCCGTTGACGTAATTCATCGATCCCATGCACAGGGCAAGGAAATCCGGGGTGCGCTCTTGGGCAGCGATGAAGAAGAGCGCGAACGCGACCATGATCACAAGCGACAGCGCCGACCAGTTCCATCCCGCCCGGGTCGACCCCATCATGGACTTCCACACCGCGCCCGTCGAATGAATCGTCGAATCGAGCGACGACATCGCCGCGGCGGCCAGCAACACGAAAAATACACCCGCCAGGCCCGGCGACCCATCCCGCATCACATGGTCGGCCAAGGGGGATTTCGGATCGAGATCGCCCGCCCCGGCATAGCGCAGCAAATAGCCCACCGTCAGGTACATGCCGATCAGGAAGGCCGCGCCGAATCCCGAAAGGACCAGCGACCGTTGCGCGGAACGGAAGCTCCTGGTCGACAAAATCCGCAGGAGCAAATCCTGGTCTGCCCCATGCGACCCGATGGACAACACGGCCCCGCCTAGGAACATGATGGGCGAAAACGTGGCGTGCGAGGGGTCCCAATCCACGAACGCGGGCATGGCGAGGCTTCCCGCGGGAATCCGGTATGCGAGGGTCACGCACAAAAATATGCCCGTGCCGACGATCATCGCGGCTTGGATTTGGTCCATGACGACGACCGCCTTCAGCCCCCCGGTGAGACTATACGCCGCGACGCACACCGCGATGATTCCTATCCACACGTACGTCGGTCCCCCGAGGAGCTGGTGCAGGGCATATCCCCCGATGAAGAACCGCACGCCCCCGGAGACATATTTCGCCAAGAGATATGACCCCTCGAGGATGCGGTGGTTCGCGCTCATCGTCCGGTAGATCGTCAAGCCCGAGGATTCGTATAACGCCCGCAGGTAGAACAAGGCCACGATGCCCCGGCCCGCGATATAACCCAATAATAACCACACCAGCAAATAGCCGTCCTTCATCCCCGCCGCCGGAAACACCACCGTCGTCGCGACCGACGTCTCCGACGACACCACCGACAACAACGCCTGCGCCACGCCAAGGCGCTTGGACGCGAAAAAATACTCCGAGTCCTCCGGCCGGCTCCGCATCGTGACCGTCACCAACACGACGGTGGCGATGTAAAGCAGTATCGGCCCGAAGAAAATGACGTGGTCCATGCGGCGTTTAATCCTCCCTCATTGGCGCGAAAGGATAGCACAGGAGCGCGGGCGTCCCGCCCGCATGGCGGGCAAGATGCCCGCGCTCCCATTTGCGCCGCGCCCCAGCCCCATGCTACGATTCGTCATCCCTCCGGGCGACTAGCTCAGTTGGTTAGAGCGCCGCCTTCACACGGCGGAGGTCAGTGGTTCGAGCCCACTGTCGCCCACCAATCCTCCCCCCAATGAACGCCTTTTTCGCCCGGCCCCTCCAGAAAACCCCAGCGAAAGCCGTATTTCGTCCCCGGATATCGCCCATTTCAGGGCCGCCGGCGGGCCAATAAGTCTTTATTTACCAGATAGTTACGATAAAATTGGCGTTTATCCCCATTCCCCCCGTCAAATTCCAAAGAAAAAGTGCTTGACAGACCGCGCCTCTTGCTATATCATCGCCAATTAATCGGGGAAGGAGAGGCCCGAATACTCTTCCTTTGAATTTACTTGGGCACCCTCCGAACTGCGTGGCTTGACTGTCTGAAGGGAGGTGGAGTTCGCTACAGTCGTGAACGAATCAGATGGGCGGCGAGGTTGACGTGATACGCTGCGGCCTCGCGATAGGTAGGAGGGTGATCGGCCTTGAACAAGCCGCTCCCAACGCGCCAAGGATGGCGCGGACATATTCGGATTCTTAAAATCAATGGCTGCGCGCCTGCTGGGACCTTTCGGGGGGTATCCGGCGACGATGCGGCAATCGCAAGACGGGCAAATTAAGCGAATATTTTTTGTATCGGAAGTAAACCGAACGTAGGGAAAGGAAGGAATTATCATGCAAAGAAAACTATGGGTAACAGGGATTTGCGCCCTGGCGCTCGCGCTCGCCCTCCCGGGACGGGCGTCCGCGACTGACACCGAGACGGACTTTGATACCTTGACGTGTCCGATTGCAACGACAAACAATGTGGTTCTTGGATGGAACGCGGCGGGAATCGTCGATTTCCTGCAAACGCTCGCTGTCACGGAACTGGGTGACGATTGGACCACGCTGGACACCGCCGATCTCACAATCGAGGCAGTGCAGCTCCGTGGCCAAACCAGCTACGCATTCTTTAAACTGGTCGAAAAGATCGTCAGCGATGCCGATCAGCTCAATCATGACGAAGTCTGCGCATGCGTCGTGCAAGACCTTCAGCAGATGACGAAGGACACCGACGGCGGCGTTGACGCCTTTCAGACGGCACACGACAACGGCGACAAAACGCTGGTTGCCATCATCCTCCCCGAAAATGCGGCCGACGTCGAGGCAGGTGTCTTGGACGCCTTTGACGCGGCGGGCGGCTTCGGCCAGGCCGGCGCCTTCACCGTCGGTGCCTATTGCTCCAAGGGTGAACTCCTCAACGACGACGGCGATGCCGACAACGACGGCATCACCAACCTGGAAGAATGGACCAACACCTTCAACGGCGCGATCTTTGGTGACGGCGGCGAAACCGGCTTCAAGGCCTTGGTTGACCAGTATGTGCTCGACGCGACGGCCGGCACCACGGTCGCCGTGCAAGCGGACGGACCGACCGAATTACTCGTTGGTCAAGGTGCCGAGACATACACAGCCACCTCGACCGACCCATTGGACCTGGAATTCGCGTGGGAATCCACCGACGGTGCCATCGTGAGCATTGACGCCGGCACCGGCGAAGCCACGGCGCTAGCCGAGGGTTCCGTCACCATCACCGCAACCGGAAGCAACAGCAATGCATCCGACGAACTCAACGTCACAGCCCGCGTACCGAGCTGGTACGAGCTCTGCGGCTACAGCGCCCTGTTCGAGGGTCAAGGTGCCTTGCTTGCCGGCGCGTCCTTCGCCACTACTTGGGACCTTCTCGACTTGGACGTCGAAGGCGGTGACTACCCAATGCCGGATCAATTCCAATTCCAGTTGCTGGCCTACTCGTTGTGCGAAGGCGCAAAGTCCGCACCGAGTGGCGTGCAGGTGAATGTGGAATATGCCTCCAACCTGGCGGCCCTCCAGACGATGAACGAGAACTTCGTCGACCTGGCCGACTGGCTCGGCGATGGCGTCACCACCGGCTACTGCGGCACGGGCGTCGTCTTTGCGGATGCGGTTCTCGCACAAGCGGCTACGATTAACGCAGTACTGCCCAACTCCGGACCCACCACTGGCCTCGCGAACGCGATTCTGGGTGGGGCCGCGCAGATCAAGGCCGGATGGCAGGGCGTCGCCGCGGCTGCGGGCGACATCGGCGATCTCGGCTCCAATGGGGCCTTGGTCGACGACCTCATCGCGGGGTATCTCGGCAGCCCCTTCGGTGCGGGGTACCTAACCGTTGCATTCCAGCTCAACACGATTGCAGGCATCACGTCTTCCAACATCCCCGCGTTGAACGCGGGTGCGGATCAGGTCGCGGGCGCGTTGCTCACGGCCGCCATCTCGCCAGCTTTCCCCGGAATCTTCGGGCCCTTGGTTGGGGCCCAATACGCCGCTTTGGGTGCGGAGCGCGCCAAGCTCAACAGCGTCGGTGCCGGCGATCCGGGCAATCCCGATCCCGTCAACGTCGTGATTCCGACCTGGCAGAACTATGACGGCGTCGCAAAGGACAGCCCACTTCCCTTCGCGGGTAGTGGCACGTATGACTCCGAAAATGGGTTCTACGATGCGGAATTCGACACCAACGCCGCGCTTGCGGCCGCAGTGATCGATGGCGGCGGCGATGCATTCGACTTCGTCAGCCTCGCTGCCGGTCTCGACGGCTTCGTCGACGGCAGCCCCTTCGTCCCCGCAGCCGGTGCGATTGCGCTCGGCCTGATGGCCGGTGCCATGGCCTATGCCGGTGCCAAGCGCGTCCTGCGCCGCTCCTAGTATCGTCTAACAATCCGTTCGCGGGGTCTCCCGACCCCGCGAACGCAAATATCCACGCTGGGGCGGGCCCGAAACTTGGGCCCGCCCCAGTGCTTTTTTCCTTCAACCCAAAAAAGCCAGTTGCAGGGGACTGACTCCGCCTTTTGCCCGGCGGTTTGGGCAAAAGGCGGTGTCTGTCCCTTACCCTCGAGGTAGTCGCCCGGATTCTCGCAACATGATTGGCAAGGGCAAGCTATCCGCAAGATAGACCTCCAACTGCCGAATTAAGGATCAAACAGGCTTTCATGCACCCGACGGTTCGGGCCGTGCAGCGGCAAGCCGCTCGCACAAGAGCGAAGGCAAGCCTTCGCACTCCAAATCGGACACGGCCTGTCTGGAGTGCGGTGGCTTGCCACCGCTCTGCCCGTGGACGCTTGCGTCCACGCCGGCCCGATCGGCCAACCATCGCCGACGCCTCCCCCCTCGAACCTTCCCTTCTTCCTCGTTATGGGTGAAGTACAATCCTCATGGACCTAAATCTGGATCGCCCACGTTCCTGATGCACACCCATCGTTCGCCTAATACTTGACACGCATCGCGTCCATATGGCACCATCTCGGCTCACGTCCGGGCGCGCGCCTTTATTGCCCCGGTCCCGTGCGCGTTGCATTGCCCCAATCGTTTCCCGGGGCGTCCCGTGTTTCCAAACCTTTTTTTCTTGGGCGAAACGGTTTCCTGTTTTAGATTTCGGCGGAACGGCAGTGACCACATCGGAAAACTCCAACGGTTCGATCCTTGCCTCGGTGGCGAAACACGAGGCCGAGTTGCTCGCGCAATCCGAGGCTTCGGTGACCCAGGCCAGGGACATTGTCGAGCAGGCGCACGGGGATGCGCGCAAACATGTCCAAGCCGAGGAATCGCGCTTGGCGGACGAAGTGGCGGTACTGCGCCGCGACGCCGAGGCGGCCCGCCAAAAGGCCTTCGACGACACAGTCGCCGCCGCGGAGAAGCGCCTCGAGGGCGTCCGTTCGACCGCCGCCGCCAGGGTCTCCGAGATGGCCAAGGACACGCTCGGACTTTTCCTCCCGGGGAGGCGTTCCTAATCCATGATTACCCCCATGTCCCGCATCGAGATCGTCTGCCTTAGTTCCGTGCGCGCCGAGATCGTCAAGGCCCTCCAAGCCAAGGGGCTTATCCATCTCGAAGAGGTCGCGATCGGGCCCGCCAAGGAAGAGGCGGCGCCCTTCCTGAACAAGGTGAAGCTCGAGGGGAACGACCGCGACCGCCTCCTGTCGATGGAAGAACTCGAACGCGCGCTGAATGAGTCCATCCCCCTGCTGACCGAGCCGCCCACGGGCGACGCCATCAAGACCTCGACCTCGCGTATCGCGGGAATGTCCGAGGAGCGTTGGGTCGAGCACCTGCGCACAGCGACAACGCAACTGCGCGAATCGACCCGCAAGAAGGCCCATATCCAGGACACGCTCGATGTCCTGCACAACTATCACCACATCCTCGAGACGATCATCCCCAGCCTGGGCGGCGGCGACGCGGTCCTCGGCAAGGGCACCCGCGCCATCGTCCTGACGGGCGACGTGGGCCGTGTCGTCAAGGCGCTGCAAGAACGCTTCGACGCGGAATTCGGCAAGACCTGCAAGTTCCTCTACAACCACAGCGGCCCCGACAAACTCGTCGGGTTCCTCTCCTTCCCCGAGGAACGCGGCGCGGAGATCAGCGCCATCCTCTCGAGCCAGGGGATTGCGCCCGTCGATTTGTCCGGCGCCGAATACCAGGGCCAATCGATCACGCAGGTCATCGCGCGCATCGAGACGACCATCGAGGACCAGCGCACCGCGCTATACGAAACCAAAAACTCCCTCGGGGCCATATCCGCCGAAGTGGGCGGCAGTCTCGTCGCGCTGAAAACCGTGCTGGCCGACCGCCTCGCGCAGTTGCGGGTCCAGGAACAGTTCGCCCAGAGCCAGATGGTCACGGTCATCCAGGGCTGGGCGCCCGCGAACCGCTATGCGGAACTCGAGTCGGCCGTCGAGAAGAGTTTCGAGGGCAATGTCGCGGTCACCCGGATCGACGCCGCCGGACATGGACACGACGATCATCATCATCACGTCATGCCGCCGACGCTGCTCAAGAACCCCTCGTTCTTCAAGCCCTTCGAGATCGTGCTCAGCCTCTTCAAGCCGCCCACGTATGGCACCATCGATCCCACGGTGATGATCGGCGTGGCGTTCATCCTTTTCTACGGCTTCATCCTCGGCG